>JBKJTJ010000165.1:0-12474 GCA_046590855.1 Actinomycetota bacterium | reverse complement strand
TTCGCCTTCTTCGGCCCGATGGCCTACGACACCGGCAACGTCGTCGCCAACCTGGCCTTCGCGGCGATCCGGCACCAGGAGCTGGGCCAGGGCGACTTCGCCGACATCGTGACCGGCTACGCGCACGAGTTCTGGCAGGCGCTCACCGACGAGGTGCGCGTGGTGTGGCCGGCCACCCAGCCGTGGGACGCGATCTTCACGGCGAACCTGCTCGCCGACACCGGGCGCTACGCCGCGACCGAGATGGTGCGGCGCATTGTCGGTCTGGCGCACGTCATCGACATCGACACCCTGGACGACGCTGCCCGGCTGCGGGCTCAGCGGCGGGCGGTCGCGGGGGCCCGGTCGATAGCCCTCGGACCCACCGTCCGCACCCTCGACGACCTCTGGAACCGCATGACCACCAAGGAGACAAGCGCATGAAGAAGCTCATCAACCACCCGGACGACTTCGTCGACGAGGTCATCGAGGGGCTGCTGCTCGCCCACCCCGACCAGCTGCGGTCCGCGACGCCGGACGGGCGCGCCCTGGTCCGTGCCGACGCGCCGGTCTCCGGCCACGTCGGCATCGTCACCGGGGGCGGCTCGGGTCACCTGCCCGCCTTCCTCGGGTACGTCGGCGTTGGCCTGTGCACGGGTGTGGCCGTCGGCAACGTGTTCTCCTCACCCTCGGCGGAGCAGATGCACGAGGCGACCAAGGCGGTCGACGGCGGGGCCGGTGTCCTCTACCTGTACGGCAACTACGGCGGGGACGTGTTCAACTTCGACCTCGCCGGTGACCTGGCCGAGATGGACGGGATCGCCACCCGCACCGTGCTGATCACCGACGACGCGCTCAGCGCCCCGATCGAGCGCCGCGAGGAGCGCCGCGGTGTCGCCGGCATGGTGTTCGCCTTCAAGATCGCGGGTGCGGCGGCCGAGCGGGGTGACGACCTCGACCGGGTGGCCGAGCTGGCGCAGCGGGCGGTCGACGCGACCCGGACCGTCGGGGTCGGCCTTTCACCGACCATCCTGCCCGCGGCCGGCAAGCCGACGTTCGAGCTGGCCGACGGCGAGATGGAGATCGGCATCGGGATCCACGGCGAGCCGGGTCAGCACCGGGGGCCGCTAGAGACCGCAGACCAGGTCGGCGACCGGTTGATGGGCGCGATCCTCGCCGACCTCCCGCTCGGCTCCGGCGACCGGGTGGCCGTGATGGTGAACGGGCTCGGCGCCACGCCGGCCGAGGAGCTCTACCTGATCTACCGTCGGGTCCACGCTGCGCTGGCCGCGCAGGGCGTCACCGTCCACCGCCCCTACGTCGGCGAGTACGCGACGAGCCTGGAGATGGCTGGAGCCTCCGTCACCGTGATGAAGCTGGACGACGAGCTCACCGAGCTGCTCGACGCGCCCGCCTCGTCTCCGTTCTTCCGTCAGTGAAGGGCGCCCGATGATCGCGATGGACGTGCAGCAGGTGGTGGTCGTGCTCGACTCGGCACTGACGGGCCTGGCCGAGCAGCGGGAGCTGCTGCGGGACCTCGACGCCGCGGTCGGCGACGGGGACCTCGGCATCACGGTCGACAAGGGGTGCCAGGCGGTGCGCGAGGCTCTGGCGCAGCAGCCGCCGAGCACCCTAGGGGACCTGCTGCGCGCCAGCGGCGCGGCCTTCGCGAAGGCCAACCCCTCGACGATGGCAGCGTTGGTCGGCGGCGGGTTGCTGGCCGCGTCCAAGGCGGTCGGGGACGAGGACACCTGGACCCCCGAGGTGGCCGAGGCCGTCGGCCGCGCCGCGATGGCCCGCATCGCCGAGCGGGGCAAGGCCGAGCTGGGCGACAAGACCGTCCTGGATGCGTTGGCTCCCAGCCTGGATGCGCTTCACGAGGCACCCGCAGGCGAGGCGCTCGCCGCCATGATCGCGGCCGCTCAGTCAGGGGTCGAGTCGACGACCGACCGGGCTGGACGACGCGGGCGGGCCGCCTGGGTGGGCGAGCGAGGCGCCGGGCACCCCGACCCGGGTGCGACGGCGTACGTGCTGCTGCTCACCAGCATCCAGGCCGCGCTGGCGGAGTGACGCCGAGGGGCCGTGGCCCCCCGGCGTCACCAAGACCGCGTCAGCTGAGCATGCCGTGCGGGTCGATCACGTACTTCTTGGCCGCACCGCTGTCGAAGTCGGCGTAGCCCTGCGGTGCCTGATCCAGGGGGATCGGGGTCGCGTTGACCGCGGCGGCGATCTGCACCTTGTCGTGCAGGATCGCCATCATCAGCCCGCGGTTGTACCTCATCACCGGGCACTGGCCGGTGGTGAAGGACAACGACTTCGCCCACCCCGTGCCGAGGCTGAGCGACAGGGCCCCGACCTTCGCGGCCTCGTCGATGCCACCCGGGTCGCCGGTGACGTACAGGCCGGGGATGCCGAGAGCCCCACCGGCCGCGGTGACCTCCATCAGCGAGTTCAGGACCGTGGCCGGTGCCTCGGTGCCGGCCCCCTCGCCGTGGCCGCGCGCCTCGAACCCGACGGCGTCGATGCCGCAGTCCACCTCGGGCACACCGAGCAGCTGCTCGATCTGGTCCTTCGGGTCGCCCTTGGAGACGTCCACCGTCTCGCAGCCGAAGCTGCGCGCCTGCGCGAGCCGGTCGGGCACCAGGTCGGCCACGATGACGACGGCCGCGCCAAGCAGCTGAGCACCAGCAGCAGCTGCGAGTCCGACGGGACCTGCCCCGGCGACGTACACGGTCGAGCCCGGCTTGACGCCGGCAGTCACCGCGCCGTGGAAGCCGGTCGGGAAGATGTCCGAGAGCATCGTCAGGTCGAGGATCTTCTCCATCGCCTGGTCGCGGTCCGGGAACTTCAGCAGGTTCCAGTCCGCGTAGGGGACGACGACGTACTCGGCCTGACCGCCGACCCAGCCGCCCATGTCGACGTAGCCGTACGCCGCACCCGGACGGGCCGGGTTGACGTTCAGGCAGATGCCGGTCTTGCCTTCCTTGCAGTTGCGGCAGCGACCGCAGGCGATGTTGAAGGGCACCGAGCAGATGTCACCGACCTTGATGAACTCGACGTCGGACCCGACCTCGGCGACCTCACCGAGGATCTCGTGCCCGAGCACCAGGTTGGGCGGTGCCGTCGTGCGCCCGCGGACCATGTGCTGGTCGCTGCCGCAGATGTTCGTCGTGACGACCTTGAGGACCACGCCGTGGTTCAGCTTTCGGCCGACGTTGGCGGGGTTGACGCCCGGCCCGTCCTGCAGCTCGAGCTTGGGGTAGTCGATCTCCTGCACCTCGACCTTGCCCGGCGAGATGTACGCGACGCCTCTGTTGCCTGCCATGGTGTTCGACCTCCGGTGGAGAGGGACGAGCGCCTCGTCGTCGAGGGCTCCGTCAGTGCCGGACTTGTCCGCATCGCACTGAGCTCCCCACCCTGCACCCTCGGCCGGGAGCGGTCAATCGGGAGGGCGACGTTGGTCGTACGACCAACGGCTCATCAGCGAACAACCAGGTGTCCCCGCCAGCGTTGCGGCGGTCGAGCTCCCATGCCCGACTCGGGCCAGCAACCCGGTCGACGCCACACCCGGTCCAAGGACGGTGCGCAGCCATGAAGAACTCACGCCGGCTCGAGGTCGGGAGTTCCCCGACGTTCCGCAGGCACATAGCGCGCGTGGTCGCCGTGACGAGTCTGCTCGCGACGAGCGTCGTCGCCATGCCCGGTGCCGGGGCCGAGGCGGCTGTGCCCGCTGTGGTGACGATCAATAACCCGCCCAGCGCCGGCCTCAACCTCATCGCCTTCCCGCAGCGCGACTTCATCTCGTCGACGGGCTACCACGCCAGCGACACGGTGCAGGTCAGCGTCATCCACCCCAGTGGCGTGTCCTACAGCACCGGGGACATCACGCCCCAGGCGGATCCGTTGGCGGCTGCGGGTGCCCCGTTCGCCGGCATCGTCGACGTGAACCACCCCGGCGGCGCGTGCTGGCCGACGACGACCCCCGACATCCGACCGGGCGACGCGGTGCGGATCACCATCACCGCCAACGCCGCGGAGCCGACTCGGGTGGGTGTGGCGGACGAGACGACCGTGCGCAACGTCACGGCCGGGCGTCCGGTCCAGACCGCACCCGACACCGTGCAGATCCACGGGACGGCCGTGCTGGCGGACGGCATAACGCCGATCCCGGTGGGTCAGATCGAGCAACGCCTCGTCGCCAACCGCGACGCCTTCCTGCTGAACGGGCGGCGGACCCTGCGCGCCACCGCCGCCGCTGGAGCCGATGGTTCGCTGGCCTACGACACCGTCAACAACCCGACGGGTGTCAACTGGACGGCGACGTACAGCGGGCTGCTGCCGGCCGACGTCACCCGCTCTCTCGCTGCGGAGTCCCGCGCCCTGTGGCTGCCGGCGGTCGTCGCGCCCGCAGTGCCCACCGAGAGCACGATCTACGAGAACGGGGCCGGCATCATCGGCGGTCCCGCCGGTCCTGCCTGCAAGGCGCCGCTCGAGAAGATCCCACCCCCGCCGGGTGGCGACGTCACCCCGCCGACCGACCCGACGGCGCTGACCGCGACCGTGACGTCGGGCAACACCGTGTCGTTGAGCTGGACAGCTTCGACCGACCTCAACGGTGTCGTGAACTACGGCATCTACCGCGACGGGGCTGCGATAGCCACGGTGCAGAACCCCGACGCCTCCGCGCCGGCCCCGACCACCTACGTCGACACCAACGTGCCACCCGGCACCTACGTCTACAGCGTGGACGCCGGTGACCCGGCTGGGAACCGCTCTGGGCAGGCTGCTGCCCTGCCCGTCACGGCCGTACGTCCGGTCGCCACCCTGCCGGCTGGAACGCCCATCAACGAGCCGCCAGTCGCCCCGATCCAGATCATCTCCTTCCCATCCCGCGACTTCATCTCCTCGAGCGGCTTCCTCGCCACCGACACGGTCGACGTGCAGCTGCTGCGCCAGCAGGGCGGGTCGCTGGTCCTGGTCAGCTCGGCCACCCAGATCCCGCAGCCTGATCCCTTCGCGGCCGTTACCGACCGGTTCGCCGGCATCGTCGAGGTCAACCACCCGGGCGGTGTCTGCTGGATCGGGACGACCCCCGACATCCGCACCGGTGACATCGTCCGGGAGATCGCCTACGACTCCGACGGCTCGATCCGCGTGGTCAACCAGACCACGACGTCCAACGTCGTGGCGAACAAGCCCGTCCTCGTCAAGGCGGCCAGCGGCACCGCCGCTGACGGGGTGATCGAGGTGCACGGCTACACCATGACCGCCAACGGTGAGCCGATCCCGGTGGCGGAGGTGCAGAGCCGCCTGATCGCCAACCGGGACGCCTTCGACCTCAATGCTCGGCGCACGATCCGGGCCGGCGGCGTCGCCAAGGACGGAACGTTCGCCTACGACACGGCCGGAAACCCGACGGGCGTGAACTGGACAGCCACCTACTCCGGGCTCACGGCCGACGATGTCGCGCGGGCCCTCGGGGGCACCAGCCCCACGACCGGACGCGTGTTCGCCGGAGCCGAGTCCCGGGCCCTGTGGCTGTCGGTGACCCCGGCGGCCGCTCCTGAGATCACTATCTACGAGAACGACGCCCTGATCGCCAACGGCCCGGCCGCTCCCGTGTGCTCCAGCCCCGGTGAACCCCTCGACACGGCCCCCCCGACGTTCCCGACTCCCAGTGCCGGGTTGACGGCGGCAGTCGTGCGGGCCTCGACCACCACCAACGACGTGCAGCTGAGCTGGGCCGTCGCCAGCGACGACGTCGCTGTCTACGGCTACCGCGTCTACCGCGACGGCCAGCCGCTGCGCAACACCGGGGCCACGAGCACCAGCTACGTGGACAAGAACGTCGCCGGCCGGCACACCTACCAGGTCGACGCGACCGATGCAGCATCGCCCGGGATCGGCGGCAACGCCCAAGGCTCGCCGTACGGCAATCGCTCGGCGAAGTCGGACCCGGTGAGCGTCACCGTCCCGGACGTCAGTCCGCCGACGGTGCCCGCCAACCTGGTCGCCACGGTGACCCCCAACAGCGACCCCGCCGCCCCGAACACCTCGAACATCATGGTGAGCTGGTCCGCCTCGACCGACAACGTCGCGGTCAGCGGCTACGGCGTGTACCGGCGGTCGGTAGGTGCGACGGTCTGGGACAAGGTGAGCGTCCCTGACGTCACGTCAGGCACGACCTTCACCCAGACGGCCGTTCCCGTGGGCAGCTACGAGTACACGGTCGACGCGACGGACGCCGCGGGCAACCGCTCGCTGCAGGCCGACCCGCCGGTGACCGTGAACGCGATGCCCGACACGACCGCCCCGTCCGATGTGACGGGCGTGACCGCGACCAACGACCCGGACATCCACGGCAAGAACGTCCTGGTCAAGTGGACCGCCGCATCGGACAACGTCGGCGTCACCGGCTACGGGGTGTACCGCAACGGCGCCAAGGTGGCCGACGTCCCCGCGCCTTCGCTGAGCTTCGTCGACCTGGGCCTTCCGGCCGGCACCTACCGGTACGCCGTGGACGCGGTCGACTCGGCCGGCAACCGCTCGGCTGCACCGTCCTCACCGGTGACGGTCATCGTGGCCAACGACCCGCCACTGGCGCCGCACTCGCTGATCGCCTTCCCGGCTCGGGACTTCGTCTCCGCGATCAACTACACACCCAACACCGCCTACACCTTCACCCTGATCCATCCCGGTGGCGCCACCTACGGCTCCACGACTGCGACCTCGGACGCAGCAGGCACCGTCGAGGTCAACCACCCCGGCGGCGGCTGCTGGACGTCCACGACGCCGGACATGAAGCCCGGTGACGTCGTGCGGATCACCAACACGGTGACCGAGGTGGCCGAGCAGACCACCGTCTCGAACGTCATGGCAGAGCGGCCGGTCGTCACCTCGGTCGACCCGGTCACCGGCGGCGGTACCGTCCAGGTGCACGGCATCGCGCAGGACTCCGCCGGCAAACCCCTCCCCCTCCCCCAGGTCGAGAACCGACTGGTCGCCAACAGGGACCTGTTCAATCTGAACGGTCGGCGGACAGTCCGGGCCGGGGGCCCGGGCAGGGACGGGACACTCGTGTACGACGCAGCCGGGTCCGTCCGGTGGACTGCGACCTACACCTTCCAGACTCCCGACGACCTGGCTCGTGCCGCGGGCGGCACCTCCACGAGTGGGGCGGTGTACGTCGGCGCCGAGTCGCGGGCGGTCTGGCTCGGCCGCGATCCGGCGGCCTTGACGGAGAGCACCATCTACGAGAACGGTGCCGGCGTCACCGGTGGACCGGCCGTCGTCGTCGGGTGCACCAGCGGCCCGGCCGAGGCTCCGGCAGCCGGTGCGGTCTTGTCGGCCGCACCCACCTACCCGGCGACGGCGGTGGGGAGCATCAGCGCCGCCCAACCGGTGACGATCACCAACAACGGGACGGCGTCGCTGAGCATCGTGAAGGCCTACCTCGCCGGGCTCAACCCGACCGACTTCGTCATCACCGCCAACAACGCGACGGGCGCGACCGTCGCGCCCGGCGCCAGCGTGACGGTGAGCGTGGCCTTCCGGCCATCTGCCGCCGGGTACCGACAGGCCAACCTGTCGTTCACGGACAACGCCGCCAACACCACGGACCAGACGGTCCAGCTGACGGCGAGCACGCCGGCGTCAGCCAGCCAGACGGCCACCGCCCCGGTGCCGAGCCTGGCAGCCGGCAACGTCCTCGGCCTTCGCGCACCGGTCGCCGACTCGGTCATGCCCGTCGGTCTGAAGTGGACCGGGTCCGGCCCGAGCTACCAGCTGCAGATGGCGACGGGACCCAGCACCGGCTCCCTCGGCGGCTTCAACGACGTCTCCCTGGACAACGGGGGAGCCACCAGCACCACCGTCAACCTGCGGATGGGCAGCTTCACGGCTCCGGTCGCCTACCGGTTCCAGGTCCGCGCCTGCAACGGACCGGTGTGCGGTGCCTACGCGCAGGGAGCTGCGTTCACGCTGCTGCCGGTCGACGACACGATCACCGGTGCGTTGACGTACAAGGGCACCTGGTCGGCGCTCAGCGGTCAGGTGGGCTTCTACAACGACACGACGCACTGGACCACCGCCGGCTCACTCGGGCAGACGGTGCAGTTCGTGGTGGTCGGGAACGCCGCCTGGGTCGGTGTCCGCGGACCGGACCGGGGCCTGGCCCAGGTGCAGGTCGACGGCGCTACACCGCAGGTGGTCGACCTGTACTCGCCGACCGTGCAGAACGCCACTGTCGTCTGGGCGAAGGACGCCCTCGCGAAGGGCACGCACACGGTGACGATCCAGGCGCTCGGCAAGAAGAGTGCGCTGAACCCGGCGCCGTGCAACACCGGCAACCAGTGCGCCAGGGTCGACTTCGACATGATGGCGTACCTCAAGTAGGGCACCGACCCGCACGACGCAGGGCCCCGCCGCACTCGCGTCGGGGCCCTGCGTCATGTCGCGCCGACGTCCGTCAGGTCACCCACAGGTGAGGTGAGCACGATCGCTCGCGTGGTAGGCAGCCGGCGTGGGTGGGTGCGCCCTCTGGTGGTCCTCGTGCTGGCGGTGGGAGTGACGCTGACCCAGGCCGGACCCGCCGCAGCGCACGTCAATGTGACCTCGGTCAGCCCCACGGACGGAGCCGAGCTCGCGACGGCACCGTCGATGGTCCTGCTCACCTTCAGCGAGGTCGTCGAGGCGGTTCACGACGGCACCCAGGTGCTGGACGAGTCGCGGTCGCCGATGGCGGTGGGGGCCCCGCGCCACCCGAGCGGTCACCCTGAGCGGGTGGAGGGCCACCACCGGGTCGTCGCCATCGTGGTCGACGTGGCGCACCTGGGGGCGGCCGCCCTGTGGTTGGGGGGTCTGCTGATGCTGCTGGTCGGGCCGCTGTCGGCACGGGCGAGCAGCGCGCGGGGCGGAACCGCGTTCCTGCGCTACTCGAGGCTGGCGGCCACCTTCGTGCTGCTGCTGGTCGCCACCGGGGTGGTCGCCGGGGCCAGGCGCACCGGAAGCCTCGGGGCCCTGACCCAGACGTCCTACGGCGGCGTGCTGGACCCCGGCCCGGCGCTTTCGTCAGTGCCGGTTTTGTCAATTTCCCACTGAGTGCCGCACTCTGCACCCTCGGCCGGGAGCGGTCAATCGGGAACGCGACGTTCGTCGTACGACGAACGGCTCATCAGTGAACGAACAGGTGTCGCCACCAACGTGGTGCTGGTCGAGCGTCATGCCCGGCTCGGGCCAGCAACCCGGTCAACGCCCAGACCCGGTCCAAGGACGGTGCATTGCCATGAAGAACCCACGACGGCATGAGGCCGGAAGGCCCCCGACGTTTCGCAGGCACGTGGCGCGGGTGGTCGCCCTGACTCTCGGCGTCACGATGCTGGGCCCGCTGCTCGGCATCGCGCCCGCGTCCGCGGCCACAGGTGAGCTGTACCTGCTCAAGGCGACCGACCCACACGGCAATGTGTGGCTGCCCGGGACCACCGACGGGACCACCACCGGGCCGATCGACCCCGGCACGGACTCGACCAGCGCCGGCTTCGGCCACTTGTGGACCACGGACGTCCCGTCCGGCTTCTGCCGAATCCTGCCCGCAGACGCGGCGGGTACGCCGGCGTCGCTGGACCGCACGACCCCTGGCGGCTGCATCACCGCTGGTGGCAAGGCAGGTCAGCCAGACATCGACATGGCGCGCCGCAACGCCGACGGCACGTTCTACGTCTACACCCCCGACTGGTCGGTCAGGAGCAGTGGGGTTTACCGCCTCACCTACGATCCAGGCAAGCAGGTGATGACGAAGTCCGAGCTGCTCGCGCCGAACCGCTACCCGTTCGACAACAAGCCGTTTGACGTCCAGATGGGCCCGATGGACCACAAGCTCTACGTGAGCAGCGACAAGGCCAGCGACATCTCGCGGATCACCGGTGTCAACGGCCCGATCAGCCAGCAGACGGTGGAGTCCGGCATCGCCAAGTCCAGCGACGGCATGCGGATGCGCGCGATCACCTTCGCCTGCTGGTCGGCGCTGAACGCCAAGCGGGCCCCCGGCGCCCCGGGCTGCAGCACCGCTGACCCCGCGCCCGACCTGGTGATGGCGCAGAAGAACACCGTGACCGTCGTCCTGAACGCCGAGACCTGCCAGACGGCGCCCGGCGGCTGCACCACCCTCGCTACTCCCATCAAGGTGCTGACCCCGATGGGTCTGCGTACCGACCCCAAGAACCCTGATGTCATCTACGTCAGCGACTCGCCGGGCACCACCTCGCAGATCATCCGCTACACGATCAGCACCAACATCCAGGACTCCTACGCCAACTTCGGCATCCTGGATGACGGCACCGCATCGCAGCTGTCGTTCGCCTTCAGCGTGGGCTTTGGGCCCGAGCACGCGATGTACATCGGTGACGACCCCACTGCTGGCGCGACGGCGTTCAACGGGCGGTACTTCCGCGTGGCCCCCAACGCACCGGCCGACGCCCTGGGACAACCCGGACTTGCAGCCTCGCCCCCCACCCCCCCTGCGGCCCAGACGGGCAACCTGTACGGCGCGGGCGTCACCCTGCCCGCGGACGGCGTGTGGATGGGCACTCACCTATGGCTTCCTGACTCGGCCAACGGCCTGTGCCGAATGGACGCGACCCTGGACGCTCTCGGCAACCCCATCGCCGGTGGCATGGCCGAGAACCTGGCCACGTGCAAGCTGGGCGCCAACGCCGCCGGCATGCTCAAGCCCGAACAGTCCGTGTTCGACGCTGCCAAGAACCTGCTCTACGTCGCCGACGGCGGCGGCAAGAGCGTCGGGGTCGTGCGGTTCACCTTCGACCCCACCACCGAGACCCTGGCCAACCCCGCGGTGATCGCCAGCGGGCTCGTGGGCACCGGCTTGGGCCTGGACGACCAACGCGCGAGCGGCGTTGCCCTCGACCCGGTGTCGGGCAGGCTGTATGTCGGCTTCCGGGCCCGCTTCGTCGGCGTCAACACCCAGATCGCGCGGGTGACCAACCCGTCGGCCGCCGACACTGCCGGGCAGGCGGTGGACTTCATTGCCAAGACCACCCGAAGCTCACCCGTGTTCGGTCTCGGCTTCATCCTCAACCCGCCTGCGGCGGGTGCGCCGGCCACGTCCGATCTCTACATCGGCGACAACAAGGGAGTGGACCTGCTCACGAACGTCGACACCTGCGCTCCCGGCCAGTGCACGCCCGTGCTCGCGCTCGGTGTCCGCGGACCGCGCGGGTTCGCATCCGACGGCGTCGACCACCTCTACCTTGCCGGGCCGCCCGCGCCGGGCTCGGCCACCACCAACACCCCGATCGAGCAGTACACCGTGAGCACGGGTGACCTGTTCATCTACAGCGGGATCGGGATCAACCCCAACCTGACTCAGCAGCCCTACGGCTTCGTGTTCTCGCTGGCTCTGGACCCGGCCGGGAACCTCTACGTCGCCGACAACCCCGACGTCGTCGCCCCGCCGAACGGTGCCGGTCACGTGTGGAAGGTGTCGGTTCCGACCGGGGCACCTGCCCAGCCCAGCATCACCAGCAAGCCGGGCAACCCGACCAACGCCACCGCCCCGTCGTTCGCCTTCCGGTCGGCCACGGTCGGCGTGACCTACGAGTGCTCGCTCGTGGCCACTGGTGCTGCAGACACCTTTGCGGCCTGCACCTCGCCGTACACGTCGCCTGCGCCACTGACCGACGGTGGGTACACGTTCAAGGTGCGGGCGGTGAATACGGCCGGCGTCACCGCACCGGCGATCTACGCATTCACGGTCGACACCGTGGCGCCGGTGGTCACCATCACCAGCCCGCCGGCCAGTCCCACCAAGAACAGCAGCCCGGCGTTCACGTTCACGTCGAGCAAACCGGTCAGCGCGCAGTGCGCGCTGACAACCACGCCCCCGGCAGCGGCTGACTTCGTCACCTGCTCGTCGCCGCAGACCTATGCGGCACAACCTGATGGCAACTACACCTTCACGGTGAAGGGCACTGACCTGGCCGGGAACGCGAGCAACGTCGCCACGACCGCCCTGGTCATCGACACGCGGGCTCCGGTCGTCACGGCGAACCCGGTGGGCGGGGCGTACACGACCTCGCAGACGGTGACCCTCACCGCCAGTGAACCGGCGACGATCTACGTCACGACGGATGGCACGACCCCGACCGTGACTGCGGCCAGCCAGTACACCGGGCCGATCACCGTTGCCAGTACGACGACGGTCAAGTACCTCGCGGTCGACACGGCGGGCAACCAGTCCGTCGTCGCCAGCCAGACGTACACCATCGGCGCCGTGGTCATCGGGACACGAGCGGCCGACCCCTCGGCCGACGCCAGCCCGGGGTTCACGTTCTCGGCGCCGTCGGTTCCGGCGGCGACGTTCCGGTGCGCGCTGACCGCGGCCGCACCCACCGCGGCGGACTTCGTCGACTGCACGTCGCCGAAGACCTACCCGGGGCTCGCTGACGGCACCTACACGTTCTCGGTGCAGGGCAGCGACCC
>JBKJTJ010000149.1:0-10749 GCA_046590855.1 Actinomycetota bacterium | reverse complement strand
TCTGCCGTTCGGTGAGCGGACACTGCGGAAGCGGAAAGGAGGTGTCGAGCCGACGAAACAGCCTTCGATCTCGACGGCCGCCGGGCGGCCCGCTTTCGTGCGTTCTGCGATGCGCCGACGTTCCCAACCGCCGATGACGCCCAGGAGCCCGGATGCCAGGTCACCTGCAGCGGTCGAGGTGTCCAGTCCTTCGTCGATCAGGACCAGGTGGCAGCGGGAGTGCCGCAGCTCGTCCATCGGCCCCAGCAAGCCGACTGCCGACGTGACACCCGGTCGATCTTGGTAGCCATCACGACGTCGACGCCCCCGGCGCGGATCGTCGCGTGAAGTCGATCTAGGCCCGACGTGAGTCCAGTACCCCGGATACCCCGGGATCGAGAAGTGCTCGACGAGGTGCCCGTCTCGTGCAGTCACCGCAGCTCGAAGTCGTCGTTCCGGGTCAGCCAGGGAGATCCCTGTGTCAGCTTGAGCAGCGGTCGAAACCCGTGCGTACGTCGCGATCCGCAGCGCCAGGAGATCCGCCAGACGGCGCCAGGCGATCGCACGATCGCAAGGCCGACGGACGACCCTGACCGACACGCCCGCCGATGTTCGCGGTCGTTCACGTTGCGCCACACACGCCCCACGCCCCACCCACGTGCATAGGTGGTGACTCCGCTCGCGGCGCCTCGGCAGGGCCATCTCGGCTGAGTACGCAGAAACACGAAACGATCGCCGAGCGCGCCGGGTAGCCCCCTCTCCCGGCATCACACACGGTTGGCCCAACAATGGGCCTCGAAGCCTCGGATCGAGGGTCCTGTATAACGATCCGACAACGAACGACAAGGAGCGACAGGATCCGTCATTAAGCCGCTGACCTGCGACGATGTACGATTTTGCCGCTGCTCGGGTCGTTTGAGGACGGATCCTGACGGGCCCGGGGCCCGGCTACGGATCAGAAGGTTAGGGGTTCGAATCCCTTCGGGCGCACGCAGTTGAGACAGCACGAAGGGCCCCTGACCTGCGGATGCGCGGGTCAGGGGCCTTGTGCGTCGTGCTGCGACCCAGACCCCTCGTCTGCAGCAACCGGTGTTCCTCGTGGACGCCACCGGATCTGGTCTAGGGCTTGGTGGCCCGCCCGTCGAGCCACAGTTCGGTACTGGTGTCGGCGTGCGTGCCCGCTGCGCCGATGTGCTTGTCGGAGATGGCGGGACCCTTGGTGATCACGTGCACCATCGCCATGCCGTGCCCTCGACCAAGGCCGTAGGACTCGGCGAGCCACGCCAGAATCGGGCCGGCCTTGGTCGAGGGCCCGAATCCCTTGGCTTGCGCCTCGCTGATGAGTTGGCGCGGTGTCTTGCCGGTCTTGGTTTCGACGGCATCGAGATAGGCCTGGAACGACATGGTGGTCCTCTCCTCATCTCATGGGGCCTGCTCGTCGACGGCGTTCGCCGTGTGCCGCAGGTGACGGGCACCCCGGGTGTCAAGACCTGCGGCGGTCCCGACCGTCGCAGGTCAACTCGCGGCCGAGTGACGCACGTCGTGGACGTCAGTCCGGACCACGAGGGGCAGAGGTTGCAGGGCCGTCCTGTGTGCAGTCATCCACGGACTCACCCTGCACGGCATCACCGGTCCACGCAGCTCTCCACAGCTGATCGCCACGTCAGGAACAGCCATCACCGAGCTGCTGAGACCGAGAGGCAGGTGAGCGGGCCAGAGCGACCCAGGCGGACTGCGAAAACCAGGCACCTGATCTGGCACGCGAGGCAACGATCGAAGGGCTGGCCGACCCGAAGATGGGGCGGCCAGCGCTCCGGCTGGGTGCTCGGGAACCGCAGAGTCTCGTGGGCGCTCACCTGCTCGGGGTGGCCACTGGGGTGGCTCGCGGGCCCGACCGGCACGGGCACCCCGAACTCGCCGAGCACCCGGACGCGGCCCGGCCTGGGTCAGCATCGCCGCGAGGGCCAGGGCGAGGACCGTCAGGGGTCGTGACCATGTGTGCCGGTCGCCTCTCATGGCGCGATCGTGCTGACGCCACGTGTGGTTCACCTGACGACGCGTGGCCGGGCGGAGAGTCGCTCACCCGAGCGGGCCCGACCCCCCTTCGGGGGTAGAGGGGTCGGGCCCTGTTCAGCGGGGAGAACCAGAACGCTAACCGCCCAGCGACCCCCGCAGTAGACGACCTTTGTCGCCCGCCTCCCTTCGACCAAGGTCGTATAGGTCCTCCGGCGCGCTGGCGTCGCGCGGAGCCAGTCCGAGCCGGCCGCGCGTACGGGCGAGCAGCACGACCGCGGTGACGGTCGCGGCCAGCAGGACCGCGTCCAGCGTGTCCTTCACCCGGGACGGTCCCCCGGACGCCCCGACAGGTAGTAGCCCAGGCACTACCCGTTGCGCTCCTTGGCTAGGACCCGGCGAGAGGGGTCGTGCCGACTGGCCCTCACCACAAGGAAGACGGACCGTGTCAGTGCGAAGAGCCCCAGCGCAGCGACGAGCGGGCCGCCGACGAAGACGAACAGTCCGGCACCGATGTTCGCCCCGATGACGCCAGCGGTCAGGATCCGCCAGCCGAGCCCGACGATGCCACCGGCCGCAACCAGCAGGACCAGGACCGTCCACCAGCGGCGGTCCAGGGCTCGTCGTCGGGCGGCCCACGTCAGAACCGCCACCGCCCCCACCGCCAGAGCCAGCGACGCGATCCCCACAGCCCGTTCAGTCGTCGGGCTGACCAGCAACGGGCGGACCGCGTAGTCCGGGTCTTCGGCCCGGGACACGGTGGACAGATCGCCCACCAGCCACCACGTGAGCACGGGGACGGCGATCACCAGGCACAGGCCCGCCAGGCGGACCACCCACCCAGCGCTGATCCCTCGGCCGCCGACGGCCGTGCGGTTCATCGACGCAGTCATGACGCACCCCACTCCGCCACCACGATAAGCCGCGGTCAGCACCGCAAGCATCGAGGTGACCTCGGAGTGCACCCTCACACCCCCTGGAGCTGCTCTTCTGCGAGGGGCCGCCTCGACAGTTCGGGGATGGGTGCGGGTCGTCCGATGTGGTAGCCCCGCGCGCAGTCGACCCCCAGGTCGGTGAGCAGGTCGAGGGTCGGTTGGTCCTCGACGAACTCAGCGACCGTCTGCTTGCCCAGCTGACGGGCGATCTGCACCGGGGACGTCACGACTGCCTGGTCGGCGTGGCTGGTGACCAGCCCACGGACGAACTCCCCGTCGATCTTCAGGTAGTCGAAGGGACGGTGCTTGAGGTGGTCGAACGAGCCGTACCCGGCGCCGAAGTCGTCGAGGGCGAAGGCGCACCCGAGCGCCGCGAGGTGGTCGGCGAACGCCCGGGCCCGGGGCACGTCGATGATCGCGGCGGTCTCGGTCACCTCGATGACCAGCCCACCGCGTCGCGGCAGCTGCGCCAGGTTGGTCTCGATCAGTGCGAGCAGGTCAGGGTCGCCGATGGAGGGCCCCGACAGGTTGACCTCGAAGTGCAGGTCCTGACCGGCCCGCTGGCTGTCCCCCAGGAGCTGGCAGGCCTTGGTGATGACCCACCTGTCGATGCCCGTGAGCAGCGCGAAGCGCTCGGCTGCTGGCAGGAACTCACCGGGCAGGATCAGGCTGCCGTCGCCGTCCACCATCCGCAGCGGCATCTCGTACCGGTCGGTCGCCGCGGTCGCCAGGTTGCGGATCGGTTGCGCGTGCAGCACGAACAGGTCCGATTCCAGGGCTTCGCGAATGCGGTCGACCCAGGTGTGGCGACCGCGCAGGTCGGCCTGATGGGGCTGGACGCTGGAGGCCAGGCAGACCCGGTCACGTCCGCTGTCCTTCGAGTCGTACATCACGACGTCGGCGTCGATCAGCAGGTCATGGGCGGCGCGCGGCGCGTACTGGTCGAAGCTCCCGGCAGGAGCGCCGCGAACTCGTCACCGCCAGCCGGCCACCCAGGTCGCCGGGGCGACGCGTCGTGGGTGGCGAGGTACTCCAGGTCTGCGCGCGAACGCAGCAGCTGCTGGCGCGCACCGTGGTACCTGCCCGGCGTACCGGTGACCCGTTGGCCGTGGTGATCGTCGCGACAGCAGCTGGTGCTCCAGATCACCCATGTTCGGCGGCCGACTCAGGTGCCCGGCACGCGTTCACCGCGGGCCGCCAGGTCGGCGGTCTGGTCGATCCGCCGGGCCCGGGTCCGCGGCGTCCGGGCGAGCTTGATCAGCCGCAACGTGTTGCGCTTGGCGGCGGCGGGGATGCGCTCGAAGTACTCGGCCGCGCCGGGGCGTGCCGCCAGCGCGCTCGCGAGGTCCGCCGGCACGACGAGGTCGTCGACGTCGTCCATGAACGTCCACATGCCGTCGGCCATCGCGGCCTCGACGCCGGCTGCCCCGGCGGGGTGCATCCGTCCTGCCTCCGCGAGTCGAGCCGCGCGCGTCTTGTAGCTGCGGGCCCAGTGCTGGGCCCGGCGCGGGGAGATCAGCTGCATCGTGCGCTGCTCGTCCAGGACGCGGGCCACGCCGTCGACCCAGCCGAAGGCCACCAGCTCGTCGAGGACCTCGTTCTTCGACACGTACTTCCCGGGGACGGCCTTCTTCCACGTCACCAACCAGACACTGCGCTCCTGGGTGTGGTGCTGCTCGAGCCAGGCCCGCAGCGCGGCGTCCGAGGTCACCTCGACCTGCTCGAAGTCCTGCGTGCGGATCATGATCCGGGTCTACCGCCCGGCGACCAGGCCCGCAAACCGGTCGACGCTGTTGCTGCGTCCTGCAGCGCTGGTTAACGTTCGCGACGTCCGAAGCGGCGCCGGGTGAGGAGCAGGCCATCAGCGCGAACGGCAACGGGTTCAGCAAGGCGACCTTCACCTGGCTGGCCGGTCTGGAGTCCGACAACACGACCACCTGGTTCCACGAGAACCGGGACGACTACCGCAGGCACGTCGAGCTGCCCTTCATCGAGCTGCTCGAGGACGTCACCGCGCGGCTGCGCGGCACGGCCGTGCCGCTGCAGGGCGGGCAGGCCACGACGTTCCGGATCAACCGCGACGTCCGGTTCAGCGCAGACAAGTCGCCCTACAACACGGCCCGGTCAGGCTTGCTGACCCGCGACGGGACGAAGGCGGTATCCGGCGGACTCGTCTACGTCCAGCTGGACGCCACCGGGGGCCTCGTGGCCGGCGGCCTCTACAAGCCGCCGACATCGGCGCTCGAGCCGTTGCGGCAGTCGATGCTCGACGACGGTAAGGGCTACTCCCGCATGGTGACCGAGCTGCGGGCGGGCGGTCACGAGCTCGACCGCTCGGACACGGTCAAGACCATGCCTCGCGGGTACGCCGAGTACTCAGACCACCCCCTCGCGGACCACCTGCGACTGAAGCAGCTTGTCGTCACCTGGGCGCTGCCCAAAGCAGCCTGGCTCGACGACACCGTGGCCGAGCGCATCGCCGAGTTCGCCGTCGGTGCCGCGCCGCTGCTGCGCTTCGTGGCCCGAGCCGCCGTCACCTCGGACCCCCACCGCGCCTGACCGCTGGTCGGATCGCCGCCCCGGGTGGTAGACCGTCATCGACCCGTGCCCGGCCAGTGGAGGACCGCACCCGATGAGCGCCCGCGCCCGCGACCTCGGGCTGCTCGTGGACGGAGCACCCGGCCCCCTGAACGCGATCACCGACGTCGACGGGGTCCAGGTCGGCTACGCCACCCTCGTCGAGGGCGAGGGTGAGCTCGTGGTCGGTCAGGGCCCGGTGCGCACCGGGGTCACCGTGATCCTCCCGGCGGGGCGCGAGCGCCTCGAGGACGCGGTGCCGGCCGGCTGGTTCTCGCTGAACGGGAACGGCGAGATGACCGGCACCACCTGGATCGAGGAGTACGGCGGGCTGACCCACCCGATCGCGATCACCAACACCCACGCGGTCGGCGACGTGCACCGGGGCATCATCGACTGGGTCGCCGCGCGTTCACCGAGCGGCAGCACCAGCTGGATGCTCCCCGTCGTCGCCGAGACGTGGGACGGCTACCTCAACGACATCGACGGACGGCACGTCAGCAGCGCGACGGTGGCGGCCGCGTTGGACTCGGCCGCGACCGGGCCGGTCGCGGAGGGGTCGGTCGGCGGGGGGACGGGGATGAACTGCTACGGGTACAAGGGCGGGACGGGGACGGCGTCCCGCCGGGTCGACGTCGGAGGCAGCACCTACACCGTCGCAACCTTGCTGCAGGCCAACTTCGGCAGTCGACGCGAGCTCACCGTGCTCGGGGTGCCGGTGGGTCGCGACCTGCTGGAGGACAACCCGTTGGAGGACTCCGACTGGCTGGCGCCCCCGGGCGCAGGTTCGTGCATCGTGGTGATCGCCACCGACGCGCCTCTGCTGCCGGGTCAGTGCAAGGCCCTGGCCCGGCGCGTCCCGCTCGGGCTGGCCCGCACCGGCACGACAGGGAGCCACTTCTCCGGTGACATCTTCCTGGCCTTCTCCACCGCCAACCGCGGCGCGCTCGGCAGCACCCTCGTGCCGGGTGCAGAGGCAGCAGCGCTGCAGCACATGGAGTTCCTGCCCTGGTCCTTGCTCGACGGGCTGTTCGAGGCGGTGGTGCAGTGCGTCGAGGAGTCGACCCTCAACGCCCTCGTGGCGGGCCGCACGACGGTCGGAAGGGACGGGCACCGCAGCCCCGGACTCCCGCGAGACCGGGTGGCCGAGCAGGTCCTCGCCGCGGTGCGGACGCGCACGCCCGGTGCGTCATGAACCTCGACGTCGGTCAGGTGGATGCGATCTTCGCGGCTCTGGTCACCTCGGGACAGGCACCGGGCGTCGCGTACGGCGTGGTGGCCGACGGCGAGCTCGTGCACCGTGCCGGTGCGGGCGTCACCCACGTCGGCCGTGACGAGGAGCCTGACGAGAACAGCGTCTTCCGGATCGCGTCCGTGACCAAGAGCTTCACCGCCAGCGCGGTGCTGCGCCTGCGCGATGCAGGGGCGCTCAACCTGGACGACGCTGTGTCAACGTACCTTCCCGAGGTCGCCGCCGCCGGTCTGCCCACGGCGGACTCGCCGGCCCTGACCATCCGGCACCTGCTGACGATGAGCGCGGGGCTGCCGACAGACGATGCCTGGGCCGACCGTCAGGAGTCGATGACCGAGGACGCGTTCTCGGCGCTCCTGCGTTCCGGCATCGGGTTCACTTCAGCACCCGGAACTGCGTTCGAGTACTCGAACCTGGGGTTCGCGATGCTCGGACGCGTCATCACCGAGGTGGCCGGACGCGAGTACCGCGACGAGGTCCGCGAGGCGCTCCTGGCACCACTGGGCATGAGCCAGACCTGTTTCTCGCACCTGCAGGTCGAGGCTGCGCAGCTGACCTGCGGCTACCGCCGCGCAGCCGACGGCTGGGTGCCACAGCCGTTCGACCGGCCCGGTGTCTTCTCCGCCATCGGCGGCCTGTACAGCAGCGTCGCCGACCTGGCGCGGTGGGTCGGCGGCTTCACGCAGGCGTTCCCCGCCCGCGACGACGCCGACGACCACCCGGTGAGCCGGGCCACCCGCCGGGACATGCAGCAGCAGCACCGCAGCATCGCGTCGACCCCGGTGCTGGGTGTCGCCGGTGGTCGCGCGTGGCCGGCGCCGCGGGGGTACGGCTACGGCCTGTTCGTCGAGGACGACGCCACGGGCCCGGTGGTCAGCCACCCCGGGGGTTATCCCGGGTACGGCGCCCACGTGCGCTGGAGCTCGACCCTCGGCATCGGTGTCATCGCGTTGGCCAACGCGACCTACGCGCCGGTGCACCAGCCTGCGGCGCAGGCGCTGGCGGCCCTGATCGCGGACCGGCGTCGACCCGGCCCCACACCGTGGTCGGCGACGAGGCGGGCCGCTGCGGACGTCCAGCAGCTGATCGAGCACTGGGACGACGAGCTGGCGGACACGGTGCTGGCCCCTAACGTCGACCTCGACCTGCCCCGCCGTGAGCGCCGGGACCAGCTGACGATGGACCTGGAGGCTGTGGGGCACAGCGGTTCCAGCGAGTCCGGTGACACCATGGTGATGACCCACGACACGGCCGCAGCCGCGTCCTGGACGGTCGAGGGCAGCAGTGGGCGGGTGCGCGTCGACATCTGGTTGACCCCCGAGGTGCCGCCGCGAGTCCAGACGGTCGCCGTGACCGCAGCCGTCAACCCGTCCGAGCAGCTGGACGTCGTCACGCGTGACCTGGTCGAGGGGCTCAGTGCTGACCCACCGCACTGGGCGACGCACCTGACGTGCCAGCCCGACGTCGACCCGGACGCGCTGGTGCGCCAGGTGATCGTCGCCCGTGCCGTCGACGGCCCGCTCGTCGCCACCGGCGAGCGACTCGGCGCAGCGGTGCCTCACACCGCCACGTACGTGCTCGCCACGACGACGGCGCTGTGGCACCTGATATTGGCCGTCGAGCCGGACTCCGGTCGGGTGACCGAGGCGGCGCTGACCCCGGCCGGCCTGCGGCGGGAGGCGCGCAGAGCAACCGAGGTCGTACCGCGGGAGCCCCAGGCGCCGGCGCCGCGGTGATGGCGACGTGGGCGGGGGTTCTGGGCTGGCGGATGCGCCGCCAGCTGCTCGACCCCGTCGGCACCGGGTCGGTGGCCGACGTCGTCGCGCGGTTGGGTGCGGTGCCCGCCTGGCCGGACGCCGCGGCCGAGCTGGCGGTCGCGGCCCGCCGACGCGGCGGGCGCACCGGTGACGCTGCGAGCGCACTGGCCGCCGGCGAGGTCGTGAAGGTGTTCGCGTTCCGGGGCGCCACGCACCTGATGACGCCCCAGGACGCGGGTGCCTACCTGGCGCTGCGGGCCTCGAGCCGGATGTGGCAGCTGCCCAGCTGGCAGGAGCACTACGGCCTGGCACCCGCGGACTGGGCCGCGTTCCGCCGGTACGTGCGGGCCGCACTCACCGATGGCCCGCTGACCCGGTCCGAGCTGGTCCAGGCGCTGGGTCTGAGCGACCGCTACCGCGACCTGAGCGCCCTGGTGGCGTACGGCAACGACACCTTGCTGAAACCGCTGTCCTGGCAGGGAGACCTGGGCCTCGGCTGCGGGCGGGACGGCGAGCCGACGTACGTCCTGCTGGACGACGTCCCCGGCTGGGGCGGCATCCCGGACCTGGACGAGGCAGGCCCGAGGGTGGTCGAGGCGTACTTCAGCACCTACGGGCCCGCGACCGCGGACCGGGTGCACGACTGGTTCGGCAAGGGTCTCGGGGCCAAGCGACGGGCCATCACCGGCTGGTTGGACCGCCTCGGCGAGCGGCTGGTACCGCTGACCGTCGACGGCGAGCGGGTCCTGGCGCTGCGCGAGGACGTGGAGGATCTGCAGGCGGCGCAGGCGTCCACCGCCGTGCGACTGCTGCCGGGACGCGATCCCTGGGTGATGGCACCCGGCACCGCCGACGCCCGTGTCGTACCACCGGTTCGACGCGAGGCCGTCAGCCGGTCGGCCAACCTGGTGGTCTCGGGTGGCGTCGTGGCGGGCACGTGGACGGTGCGCGGCGGGCGCATCGACCTCGCCTGGTTCGCCGAGTCCGGTGCGGTGCCGCACGGCGCGCTCGGGCACGAGGCGGCCGACCTGGGGCGGCGGACGGGTCGTGAGCTCGTCCTGGCGATCGCCACCGGCTGAGATCTGCACAGCGGGTCCAGCTCAGTGGCATCATCGGCCGGGTGCCGGACGCTGCGCCCGACGTGAGCCCGCCCCGACCCCGGCTGGGTCTGGGGTTGGCGGCGCTGGGCCGTCCGGCGTACGTGACCGGTGGCCGGGCCGACGACCTGGGCGCCGACCGGACCGTCGAGACGATGCGGTCACGCACCCACGCGATGCTCGACCTGGCCTACGAGCGCGGGGTGCGCTACCTGGACGCGGCGCGCTCGTACGGGCTGGCCGAGGAGTTCCTGAACGACTGGCTGGAAGGGCGTCCGGACGTCGACGACGTGTTCGTGGCCAGCAAGTGGGGCTACGCCTACGTCGGTGACTGGCGCACCGACGTCGACGTCCACGAGGTGAAGGACCACTCCCTCGTAGCGTTCGAGCGGCAGCGGCGTGAGACGCAGGCCCTGCTCGGTGGCCGACTGTCGCTGTACTCGATCCACTCGGTCACACCGCAGTCGCCGGCGCTGGACGACCGCCACCTGCTCGCCGAGCTGGCCCGGTGGTCGGCGGAGTCCGGGATCCGGATCGGCCTGAGCACGAGCGGCCCGCACCAGGCCGACGTGGTGCTGCAGGCGCTGCAGACCCGGGTGGACGGCCAGCCGCTGTTCAGTGCCGTGCAGGCCACCTGGAACGTGCTGGAGCCGAGCGCCGGCCCGGCGCTGCAGCAGGCGCACGACGCCGGCTGGCTGGTCGTCGTGAAGGAGGGCGTCGCCAACGGACGCCTCGCCGGCGGGGAGGCACCCGGTGCGCTCCGCACCGCCGCCGACCGCGTCGGTGCGACGCCGGACGCACTGGCACTGGCGATCGCCCTGGCACAGCCGTGGTCACCCACCGTGCTGTCGGGTGCGGTCACGCCGGTTCAGCTCGACGCCAACCTGGCCGCGGCCGAGGTGACGACCACCACCGCACTGGCGGCCGCGCACGACCTGCACCACCTCGTGGAGGCGCCAGAGATCTACTGGCGCGTGAGGTCTGACCGTCCCTGGGCCTAGCGACGGCGGCCTGTGACCAGTGGCCAGCCCTCAGCGAAGAGGGTGGGCCGTGTCGAACGCCACGGCGTCCTTGCCCGCGACGGTCACGGTGACCGTCCCACCGGAGCGGACGACGATCGTGGCTCCGGTGCAGGCACC
>JBKJTJ010000008.1:0-7439 GCA_046590855.1 Actinomycetota bacterium | reverse complement strand
GCCACCGGCTCGTCCACACCCTCGCGGACGAACAGCGGCAGCACCAGGTCGGACGGCGAGAGCCGGGTCTGGCTCACCAGGCGGCGAAGCGCCGGGGTCTGCCGCAGACGACGTGGTCGCTCGACCGGGAAGCCCACCCTCACTTGGCCTTTCGCCGCGCGGCGGCCTTGCGCTGGCTGGGCCGCACGACCGGCTCGCCGGCCTCGATCGCCGCGAGGCGCAGCCCCGTGCCGTACTCGGCGAGGGCGTCGACCAGGGCCGCGGCGTTCGCCTCACCGGCGAGGACGTCGACCCGCAACCCGTGCTCCTCGGCCGTCTTGGCCGTGGCCGGGCCGATGCACGCGACGACCGTGGAGGGGTGCGGCTTGCCGGCGATGCCGACCAGGTTGCGCACGGTCGAGCTCGAGGTGAACACGACCGCGTCGAAGCGACCGGTCTTGATCGCGTCGCGGACGTCGGCGGCGGGCGGGGCGGCGCGCACCGTGCGGTACGCCGTGACGTCGTCGACCTCCCAGCCGATCTCCTGCAGGCCCGCGACGAGGGTGTCGGTGGCGATGTCGGCCCGCGGCAGCAGCACCCGGTTGATCGGGTCGAGCACCTCGTCGAAGGGCGGCCAGTCCTGCAGCAGCCCGTTCGCCGACTGCTCGTCGCTGGGGGTGAGGTCAGGCACGATCCCCCACTCTCGCAACGCCTCTGAGGTGACGCCGCCCACCGCGGCGACCTTGAGGCCGGCGAAGGCGCGCGCGTCGAGACCGAACTCCTCGAACTTCTCACGCACCGCGCGAACCGCGTTGACGCTGGTGAAGCCGATCCACTCGTAGCGGCCGGTGACCAGCCCCTTGATCGCGCGCTCCATCTGCTGGGGCGTGCGCGGCGGCTCGACCGAGATGGTCGGGACGACGTCGCTGACGGCACCGTGGGCGCGCAGGCGGTCGGTGGTGGCACCGGCCTGGTCCTTGGTGCGCGGCACCAGCACCCGCCACCCGAACAGCGGCTTGGTCTCGAACCACGACAGCTGCTCGCGCAGCGACACCGACTGGCTGACGACGGCGAGCAGCGGCTTGCTGAGCCCCGCGTCGCTCAGCGCGCCGCGCGCCTCGGCCAGGGTGGTCGTGACGGTGCGCTGCTCGGTGGTGGTGCCGCGCTCGGTGAGCGCCACCGGCGTGTCACCGTCCCGACCGGCAGCGAGCAGCTCGCTCAGGCCGGCGGCGACGAGCTCGGGGCCACCGAGCACGACCACGGTGACGTCGTCCCCGGTCGAGCGCGCCCAGTCGACCTTGCTGTCGTGCGGGGTGACGACGTGGATCGCCCGCGAGCGGTTGGTCGTCAGCGGCACGCCGGCGTACGTCGGCACCGCGCTGACCGACGAGACGCCCGGCACGACCTCGAACGGCACGCCCGCCTTGCGGCAGGCCAGGGCCTCTTCGGGCAGACCGTTGAACGTGGCGGGGTCGCCGTCCATCAGGCGCACGACGCGCTTGCCGGACTTCGCGGCGCGGGTGACCAGCTTGGCCCGGCCCGCGTGGGTCAGCGGCTGGCCGTCCTCACCGAAGCCGGCGTCCAGCACCTCGACGCCGGGACGCAGCCACCGGGCCAGGTCGCCCTCACCGAGCAACGTGTCGAGCACCAGGACGTCGGCCCCGGCGATCGCGTCGACGGCGCGCAGCGTGAGCAGGCCCGGGTCGCCCGGGCCGGTGCCGACGAACGCGACGCTGCCGACGGCGCGCGCCGCAGGTCGACCGGTCGTGGTGGGGCCGGACGCCGAGGACCGGGTCGAGCGGGCGGTGGGCGCGGGTGTCACGAGGCACGCTCCGGAAGGTGCTGGTCTGCGGACAGGTGGACGTCTGGGGTGGATTCGTCGACGAGGGCGGCTGCGCCGTCCTCGAGCAGCAGGGTGGCGAGCCGAAGGCCCAGGCCGACGGGGTCGTCGGCCGGGCCGACCAGGGACTGGCGCAGCACGACGGCGCCGTCGGGCGACGCGACGACCGCGCGCAGCGAGATCTCGAGGCCGCCGTCAGCGCCCTCGACCACCTCGGCCAGCGCTCCGACGGGTGCGGTGCAGCCGGCCTCGAGCGCCGCGAGCAGCGCACGCTCGGCGGTGACCGCCGCACGGGTGTCGGGGTCCTCGAGCACCTGCAGCAGCTCGACCAGCTGGTGGTCGGCGCCGCGGCACTCGACGGCGAGCGCACCCTGGCCCGGCGCCGGCAGCACCTGCAGCGGGTCGAGCACCTCGGTCACCTGGTGCTCGCGCCCGAGTCGCAGCAGCCCGGCGCGGGCGAGCACGACGGCGTCCAGCGTCCCGTCCGTCACCATCGCCACCCGCGTGTCGACGTTGCCGCGCACCGGCTCGGGCGCGTGACCCAACCCGAGAGCGAGCAGCTGAGCGGCGCGTCTCGGGGAGCCGGTGCCGATCCGCGCGCCGGCCGGCAGCTCGCCGAGCGTCAGGCCGTCGCGGGCGACGAGCGCGTCGCGGGGGTCCTCGCGCAGCGGCACGGCTGCCAGCACCAGCCCGGGCTCGTCCGCCGTCGGGAGGTCCTTGAGCGAGTGCACCGCGAGGTCGATGCTGCCCTCGAGCAGCGCGGCCCGCAGGGCCGTGACGAAGACGCCGGTGCCGCCGATCTGGG
Organism: Actinomycetota bacterium; assembly: GCA_046590855.1. Taxonomy (GTDB): domain Bacteria; phylum Actinomycetota; class Actinomycetes; order Actinomycetales; family Angustibacteraceae; genus JACMOY01. The sequence continues at coordinate 4,815 of JBKJTJ010000008.1, read as the reverse complement.
TGAGGTGCTCGCTGGAGGTGTCACCCAGCGTCGTCACCTCGACCAGCTCGACCGCGCGCCCGGTGGCTGCGGTGAGGGCGTCGGCCACGGTCTGCGACTGGGTCGTGGCCAGGGCGCTGCGGCGGGTGCCCAGACGCAGGGCGACGGGCGGGGGCAGGGTCGTCATCGGAGCACCTCGACCGGTGGGACGACGGGGGCGGGCACGTCCGAGACCGCAGCGACCCCATCGGGGTCCAGGTCGAACAGCTCGCGCAGCGCCGCCTCGTAGGTGCCGCCGTCGCTGCGGCCGGCGAGCTCCTTGACCCGCACGGTGGGGGCGTGCAGCAGCTTCTCGACCACCCGGTGCACGGTGCGCTGCACCTCCTCGCGGACGGCGTCGTCGACGTCGGGCAGCCGCTGGGTCAGCCGTGCCAGCTCGGCCTCGACCACCTCGGCCGCCCTGGCCCGCAGCGCGGCCACGGTCGGTGCGACGGCCTGCACGCGCCGGTTGACGAGGTAGTCGCTGACCTCCTGGTCGACGAGCACGCGCACCTGGTCCAGGTCGTCGCCGAACTGGGCATCGGCGAGGTCGGCGCCGAGCACCTGCAGGTCGACGACGTCGACGCCGGTGAGCCCGGCGACGGCGGGGTCGACGTCGCGCGGCAGGGCGAGGTCGACGTACACCTGGTGACGGCCGTCGCGCCGGCCGGACGCCGCCGCCGCTGTGGCCGCGTCGACGACGTGGCCGACGGCACCGGTGCACGAGATGACCAGGTCGGCGTCAGCCAGGGCGGTGCCGAGGTCGGCCAGGGCCACCGCGTGGCCGTCGACGGCGCCGGCGAGCCGGTCGGCGTGAGCGGGGGTTCGGTTGGCCACGGTGATCGAGCGGTTGCCGCCACGGTGGACGGTGGTGGCGGCCAGTGCGCTCATCGACCCGGCCCCGACGACGAGCACCCGCAGCCCGGCGATCGGACCGAGCGCCACCTCGGCGCGGCGCAGCGCCGCGTCGACCAGCGAGGCGCCGGCGCGGTCGATACCGGTCTCGGCGTGCGCCCGCTTGCCGACCCGCAGCGCCTGCTGCACCAGGTGGTCGAGCACCCGGCCGGCGTCGCCGGAGTGCTGGGCCGAGCGCAGTGCGGTGCGCAGCTGCCCGAGCACCTGGCTCTCACCCACGGCCATCGAGTCGAGCCCGCAGGCGACGGTGAACAGGTGGGCCACGGCGCGATCGGCGTAGTGGACGTAGAGGTGGTCCTTGAGGTCGACGAGGTCGACACCGGTGGCCGCCGACAGCGCCTCGCCGAGCTGGGCCAGACCGCCGTGGAAGGTGGCGACGTCCGCGAACACCTCGACCCGGTTGCAGGTGGCAAGCACGACGGCCTCGCCCACCTGCTCCTGGGCCAGCGCCGCCGCGGACAGCCGGCGCACGCCGTCGGCGTCCAGGGCCACCCGCTCGAGCACGTCCAAGGGTGCGCTGCGGTGCGAGACGCCGATCGCGAGCAGGCTCATCGGGCCACCCGCGCACCCAGCTCGTCGGGTGGCCCGACGAGGTCGCGCACCGCCTTGCGCTGCTCGTGGAAGGCGAGGATCTGCAGCTCGGTGGAAAGGTCGACCTTGCGCACGTCGACGCCGTCCGGCACCGACAGCACGCAGGGCGCGAAGTTCAGGACGCTGCGGACGCCGGCCGCGACCAGTCGGTCGCAGACGTCCTGGGCGTTGGCGGCCGGGGTGGCGACCACGCCGATGGCGATCTGCTCGGTGCCGGCGAGCGCGGCCAGGTCGGCCAGGGGGCGCACCGGCAGGCCGGCGACGACGTCCCCGACGACGGTCGTGTCGACGTCGAAGAGCGCGACGACGCGAAAGCCCTTGCTGGCGAACCCGGCGTACCCGGCGAGCGCGTGGCCCAGGTTGCCGATGCCCACGATCGCGACCGGCCAGTCCTGGGTGAGCCCGAGCTCGCGGCCGATCTGGTGCACCAGGAACTCGACGTCGTAGCCGACGCCGCGCACCCCGTAGGACCCGAGGTGCGACAGATCCTTGCGCAGCTTGGCGGAGTTGACCCCGGCGGCGGTGGCGAGCTCCTCGGACGAGACGCGCGCGATACCCCCGTCGGCCAGGGCGGACAGGGCGCGCAGGTAGACCGGGAGCCGGGCGACGGTCGCGTCGGGGATGCCGCGCGGGGTCACCTGGTCGTCGGTCACGGGCGGTGGGCTCCTGTCCGGTGCAGGCCGTGCGCAGGGCGGCGCGGTGCGGGCCCTAGCAGACGGTCGTCGGCGACGCGGTCCCGGGGTGGGTCCGGTTCGCCCGACGCATCAATGTAGGCGCTTGTGAACGTGCGCACAAAGTCGTGACCGGTCTGGGGGCGCGTCAGGTGAGGCAGGTCACCTCAGCCGCGGGCGCTCGGCCGGTCAGCGAGCCAGCGCCGCCCGCAGCCGGGCCTCGTCGACGCGCCAGTAGTCGTGCGGCTGCCCGTCGACCAGGGTCACCGGCACCTCGTCGGACCAGCGGGCCAGCAGCGCGGGGTCGGCGTCGACGTCGAGCTCGACCCAGCCGACCCCCGTGTCCTGCGCCACAGCGCTGACGACCACTCGGGCCACGTCGCACAGGTGGCAGCCCGCGCGGCCGATCAGGGTGATCCGCGGCGCGGTCTGAGGGTGCCCGGCCATTCGCCGAGCGTACGCGTGCGGCGCGGTTAGGCTCGAACGATGGCGTCGACGGGGGTGGGTGACGAGGTCGTCCGCCCACCCGCACCGCTCGTCGCGCCGGTGGCGGCGTTCTTCGACGTCGACAACACGATCATGCGCGGCGCCAGCGCCTTCTACTTCGCGCGCGGGCTCTACCGCCGCCGGTTCTTCACCGTCCGGGACCTGGTCGGTTTCACCTGGCAGCAGCTGCGGTTCATCGCCGTCGGCGAGAACCTGGCCCAGCTCGACCGGATGCGCGAGCGCGCGCTGACCTTCGTGCACGGCCACGACGTCGCCGAGCTGCGGGCGATCGGCGAGGAGGTCTACGACGAGGGGATGGCGGCGAAGATCTGGCCGGGCACCCTGGCCCTGGCGCAGGTGCACCTCGACGCCGGCGAGCAGGTCTGGCTGGCCACCGCCACGCCCGTCGAGATGGCCGACGTCATCGCCCGCCGGCTCGGACTCACCGGCGCGCTCGGCACGATCGCCGAGAACGTCGACGGCGTCTACACCGGCCGGCTCTGCGGCCAGCCGCTGCACGGCGCGGCCAAGGCGGACGCCGTCCGAGCCCTGGCCGAGCGCGAGGGGCTCGACCTGTCGCGCTGCTCGGCGTACTCGGACTCGGCCAACGACATCCCGCTGCTCGAGCTGGTCGGCCACCCGTGCGCGGTCAACCCGGACGCCGCGCTGCGGGCGCACGCGCTGGCCCGGGGCTGGCGGCTGCGCGACTTCCGGCGCGGGCGCAAGGCCGCGCGGCTGAGCCTGCCCGCTCTGTCCGGCGTGGGCGCCGGCGCGCTCGGGGTGATGGCGTCGTCCGCGCTGCAGCGCCGCCGCCACCCGCGCTAGACGTCCTCGCGGATGCGTCTGCGGTCAGTTGACGTGCTCGAGCACCCGCTCGAGGCTCCACTCGATCCACGAGCCCTCGACGTTGTGGGGACCGGGTCGGCCCCGGGGCAGCGGCCGTGGTGATGGTGGTGCGGTGGAGTCGTACGTCGCGCCGGTCGGCGTGGTGAGCGTGACGGTGTGCGCATCACCTGCATCCGCACTCGTGACCGTCGCTGCCCAGCCGGGCGCGGCCTTGGCGTGGTTGCAGGCCTCGCACAGTCCTTGGGCGTTGTCCGCGGTGGTCGGCCCCCCGTCGGTGTGCGCCCGCACGTGGTCGACGTGCCGCACCGGTGCATCGCACCACGGGGTGCGGCAGGTCCGGTCGCGCAGGCGGATGAACTCGGCCAGCGCCGGTGGAAAGCACCGGGCCCGGGAGTCCATCGCGACCAGCGCCCCCTCGGCGGGGGTCGCGTACAACCGGCGCAGCTGCACCACCGCGTCCGGCCCGGCGCCGGCCAGCTGACGGGCCAGACCCCCGGGCACCACCCCGTACCCCAGCACCTCAGCGGTGTCCTGGCTCGAACCCGGGCCGAGCAGGACCTCATCCGAGACGACCACGTTCACGGTCACCGGCACCCGCGGCGCGGCGCCGTCGGGTTGGCCGAGCAGGCGGGTGGCCAGGGTGTCGGCCATCACCTGACCCCGACCCCGCCCATCCCCCGCAGCGCGGGCGGCGCCAGCGGCGCGGGTCAGCTCGGCGTACACCCCCACCCCGGTCACCACCGGCAGCAGCGCCGTCAGATAGGTCATGGCGTCCGGGGCCGGACGCAACGACACCGACCGCTCGGATTCCGCCCGCCGGCGGCGCGCCACGACAGATTCCGGGTCCAGCCGGTACGCCAGTCGGCGCAGCTCACCGATCAGCTCACGCTCACCCCACCGCGCCCACACCTCCGGCGCCTCACTGAGCTCCCGGTCGACCACCGCCCGGTGCTCGCGGGACAGGCACGCCGTCTCGCGCGCCACGATCGTGGCCCGCCACTCACTGACCAACCCCGCCCACAACGCACGAAGGGTGCACGGCAGCTCACGAGTCAGCACCCGCGCCAGACCCAGATGCCGCTCACCCCGGTGGTGAGACTCCCGGCGCGCGAGAGCCACCTGCAACCCCACCCCCTGCCCCTGCCGATCCGCCGGCACCCCGCTCGCCGCGCGAGCAGTCCAACGCCGCCGCAGCAACCACCTGCGCAGCCTCGACCCGACACTTCAACGACTCCAGCTCACCCAGCAGCGCGACCAGCTCGCCATCACCCAGACCACCAGCGTCCAG
>JBKJTJ010000374.1:0-7141 GCA_046590855.1 Actinomycetota bacterium | reverse complement strand
GACCTGCTTGAGCTCGGTGCCCACGATCATGCAGTTCTGGACGGCGAACTCCTCGTCCGAGAGGTAGTCGACCGCCCGCTGGGCGTCGTCGTACTTCTCGAAGGTGCCGAGCGACATCGGGTAGTCGAGCGCGAGGACGGGTCGGGCGGTGCGAGTCGTCGGAGCCATGCGGCCAGGATCCCACGCAGGAGCCGTCGGTGCGCACGCGACCGTCCTCGGGACAGCGAAGATGTTCGGCAGAGCCGAACGGCGGCCCTTGTCGGGTGGGCTGGGCGTGCCTAGCGTCGCAGGCGTCCGCAATGACGCTGACCATCACGGGGGCGACCATGACCGATCTTCTCAAGCGCAGGACCCTGATCGCCGAGCTGAGCGCAGAGCTCGTCGGCACCTTCATCCTCATCCTCTTCGGCGTGGGCGTCGTCGCCCAGGTCGTCGCCGGAGGCATCGGCGACCACGACTCGATCGCCTGGGCCTGGGGGCTCGGCGTGACCCTCGGGGTGTACGCCGCCGCCCGGCTCTCCGGCGCCCACCTCAACCCCGCGGTCTCGATCGCGCTGGCGGTCTTCCGCGGGTTCTCGTGGGCCAAGGTCGCCCCGTACGCCCTGGCCCAGACCCTCGGGGCGTTCCTCGCGGCTCTCGTAGTGCGCTGGAACTACTCCGAGGTCATCGCCAAGGTCGACCCGGGGCACACCATCAAGACGCAGGGCATCTTCTCGACCCTGCCCGGCAACGGTGCGGCGCCGGTGCACACCGGCGGTGCGCTGCGCGACCAGATCATCGGCACCGCGATCCTGATGCTGCTGATCCTGGCCATCACCGACGTCCGCAACACCTCCCCGGGCGTGAACCTGGGCCCGCTGCTGATCGGCCTGCTCGTCGTCGCGATCGGCATGGCGTGGGGCACCGACGCCGGCTACGCGATCAACCCCGCGCGCGACTTCGGGCCGCGGCTGGCCTCGTTCGTCACCGGGTACGGCACCGCGTTCCGTGACCAGTACGGCGACCTGTACTTCTGGGTTCCGATCATCGGGCCGATCATCGGCGCCCTGGTCGGCGGGGCCATCTACGACGGCCTGATCGGCCGGCACCTGCCCGTGTCCGACGAGGACGCCGAGCCCGGCCGCACCACCGAGACGCCCGAGATCGCCGTCGAGCACACCCGCTGACCGCACCGCCGCCCGACCGGCTCGGATCCGACCGGCTCGGATCCGAACGGCTCAGACCTGAACATCTATGACGACGTGAAGGGAACATGACGTGGCTGACTACGTAGCCTCCATCGACCAGGGGACGACGAGCACCCGGTTCATGGTGTTCGACCACAGCGGCAACGAGGTGGGCAAGCACCAGCTCGAGCACGCCCAGATCCTGCCCCAGGCGGGCTGGGTCGAGCACGACCCGGTCGAGATCTGGGAGCGCACCAGCTCGGTGATCCAGACCGGCCTGAACCGCACCGGGCTCACCCACACCGATCTCGCGGCCCTGGGTATCACCAACCAGCGCGAGACCGCCGTCGTGTGGGACAAGCGCACCGGCAAGCCGTACTACAACGCGATCGTGTGGCAGGACACGCGCACCGACCGGATCGCCTCTGCCCTGGACCGCGACGGTCGCGGCGACGTGATCCGCCGCAAGGCGGGCCTGCCGCCGGCGACGTACTTCTCCGGCGGCAAGATCCAGTGGATCCTCGAGAACGTCGACGGGGTGCGCGCCGCGGCCGAGGCCGGTGACGCGATCTTCGGCAACACCGACAGCTGGCTGCTGTGGAACCTCACCGGCGGCCGGGACGGCGGGGTGCACGTCACGGACGTGACCAACGCCAGCCGCACGATGCTGATGAACCTCGAGACGCTGGACTGGGACGACGAGCTGCTCGGCTTCTTCGACATCCCGCGCTCGATGCTGCCGACGATCCGCCCGTCGTCCGACCCCGAGCTGTACGGGACGACGCGGGCGAGCGGCCCGCTCGGCGGCGAGGTCAAGCTCTCGGGCGCCCTCGGCGACCAGCAGGCCGCGATGTTCGGTCAGGTGTGCTTCGCCCCGGGCGAGGCCAAGAACACCTACGGCACGGGCAACTTCATGCTGCTCAACACCGGCGAGGAGCTGGTGCGCTCCAACGCGGGCCTGCTGACGACGGTCTGCTACCAGTTCGGCACCGACAAGCCGGTCTACGCCCTCGAGGGCTCGATCGCCGTCACCGGGTCGGCGGTGCAGTGGCTGCGTGACCAGCTCGGCATCATCAGCGGCGCCGGTGAGGTCGAGTCGCTCGCGAAGCAGGTCGAGGACACCGGCGGCCTGTACTTCGTCCCTGCGTTCTCGGGGTTGTTCGCGCCGTACTGGCGCTCCGACGCCCGCGGCGCGATCGTCGGGATGTCGCGGTTCAACACCGGTGCGCACCTGGCCCGGGCGACCCTGGAGGCCATCTGCTACCAGAGCCGCGACGTCGCTGAAGCGATGGAGAAGGACTCCGGCGTGCACCTGGACGTCCTGAAGGTCGATGGTGGGGTGACGGCCAACAACCTGTGCATGCAGCTGCAGGCCGACATCCTCGGCGTCCCGGTGAGCAAGCCGGTCGTCGCCGAGACCACCGCGCTGGGCTCGGCGTACGCCGCGGGCCTGGCCGTCGGGTTCTGGAAGGACACCGACGAGCTGCGGGAGAACTGGAACGAGGACAAGCGCTGGGAGCCGACCTGGACCGACCAGCAGCGCGATGACGGCTTCGCCGGCTGGCACAAGGCCGTCGAGCGCACACTGGACTGGGTCGACGTCGACTGAGCTGACGTCGATCGAGCCAGCCCACCGCCGCACGAAACCGGCCGACGAGAGCAGAGGCACCGTGAACGACCTGTCCCCCACCCACCGCCAGCACTCCATCGACACCATGGCTGATGGCCCCGAGCTCGACGTCCTGGTCGTCGGCGGCGGTGTGGTGGGGGCCGGGTCGGCCCTCGACGCGGTCACCCGGGGCCTGAGCACGGGCCTGCTCGAGGCCCGCGACTACGCGAGCGGCACGTCCAGCCGCTCGAGCAAGCTGCTGCACGGCGGCCTGCGCTACCTCGAGATGCTGGACTTCGCGCTCGTCCACGAGGCGCTCAAGGAGCGCAACCTCATCCTCAAGACGCTCGCGCCGCACCTGGCCCGGCCGGTGCCGTTCCTGTACCCGCTGCAGCACCGCGGCTGGGAGCGGCTGTACGCCGGCGCCGGCGTCGCGCTGTACGACGCGATGGCGATGACCTCGGGGCTGTCGGCCGGGCTGCCCCACCACCGGCACCTGACCCGGCGCGGCGCGCTGCGCATCGCACCCGCGCTGCGCAAGGACGCCCTGGTCGGCGCCCTGCAGTACTACGACGCCCAGATCGACGACGCGCGCCACACGATGGAGCTGGTGCGGTCGGCGACGGCGTACGGCGCGCTGGCCGCCAACCGGGTGCGGGTCACCGGGTTCCTGCGCCAGGGCGAGCGGGTCACCGGCGTCGAGGCCCTGGACCTGCCCACCGGGCGTACGTTCGAGGTGCGGGCCCGTCAGGTCGTGAACGCGACCGGGGTGTGGACCGATGACACGCAGGGCCTGATCGCCGAGCGCGGGCAGTTCCACGTCCGCGCGTCCAAGGGGGTGCACCTGGTCGTGCCCCGCGACCGGATCCAGTCGACCACCGGCATGATCCTGCGCACCGAGAAGTCCGTGCTGTTCATCATCCCTTGGGGACGGCACTGGATCGTCGGCACCACCGACACCGACTGGGCGCTCGACAAGGCGCACCCCGCGGCGACCGCGGCCGACATCGAGTACATCCTCGAGCACGTCAACTCGGTGCTGCACACCCCGCTGAACCGCCAGGACGTCGAGGGCGTGTACGCCGGTCTGCGACCGCTGCTGTCGGGTGAGTCCGAGTCCACGTCCAAGCTCTCGCGCGAGCACGTCGTGGGTCACCCGGTGCCGGGCCTGGTGGTCGTCGCGGGGGGCAAGTACACGACGTACCGGGTGATGGCGAAGGACGCGATCGACGCCGCCGCCGACTCCCTCGGCGCCGTGGTGCCGCCCTCGACGACGGCCGAGATCCCGCTGCTCGGTGCGGTCGGCTACCAGGGCATCAAGAACCAGCGGACCCGTCTCGCGGCGAGCAGCGGCCTGCACGTGGCCCGCATCGACCACCTGCTGGGGCGCTACGGCTCACTGGTGTCCGAGCTGCTCGACCTGGTGCGCGAGGACCCCTCGCTGGGCAAGCCGCTCGAGGGCGCCCCGGACTACCTGCGCGCCGAGATGGTCTACGCGGCCTCGCACGAGGGTGCCCGCCACGTCGAGGACGTCCTGGCCCGGCGCACGCGCATCTCGATCGAGACCTGGGACCGCGGGCTGGCCAGCGCGCGACCGACCGCCGAGCTGATGGCCCCGGTGCTGGGCTGGAGTGCCGCGGAGGTCGAGCGCGAGGTCGCGACCTACACCAAGCGGGTCGAGGCCGAGGTGGCCTCGCAGGAGATGCCGGACGACGAGTCCGCCGACCACGTGCGGCTCACGGCACCGGAGGCCCAGTCGCTGGCGGGGTGACCTCACCGCTGGTCAGCGTCTGGGCGAGCGCGGTCCGCCAGCCGCGCCGTTCACGTTCGCGCTGGCGGGCGGCCATGTCGGGCGCCCAGCGGGCACCGCAGTGCCAGTGCCGCCGCAGCACGGCCAGGTCGGGCCACAGGCCCACGGTGAGCCCGGCCGCGTACGCCGCGCCCAGGCTGACCGTCTCGTGCACCATCGGGCGCTCGACCGGCACGTCGAGCAGGTTGCTGACGGTCTGCATCAGCAGCAGGTTGCTCGTCATGCCGCCGTCCACCCGCAGCGTGGACAGGGCCAGCCCGGCATCGGCGTTCATCGCCTCGACCACGTCGACGGTCTGCCACGCCGTCGCCTCCAGCACCGCCCGGGCCAGGTGGCCGCGCGTCACGTAGGAGGTCAGTCCGGTGATCACACCCCGGGCCTCGGGCCGCCAGTGCGGGGCGAACAGCCCCGAGAACGCGGGGACGATGTAGCAGCCCCCGTTGTCGTCCACGGTGCGCGCCAGCGTCTCGATCTCGGGGGCCGTGCGCACCATCGCGAGGCTGTCGCGGAACCACTGCACGAGCGAGCCGGTCATCGCGATCGACCCCTCGAGCGCATAGGTGGCCGGCTCGCCGTCGGCCTGGAACGCGACCGTCGAGGCCAGCCCGTGGGTCGAGACCACCGGCTCGCTGCCGGTGTTGAGCAGCAGGAACGCCCCGGTCCCGTAGGTGCACTTGGCCTCGCCCGGGGTGAAGCAGGCCTGCCCGAACAGCGCTGCCTGCTGGTCGCCGATCGCGGCGCCGATGACGACGCCGGGCAGCACCTGGGTCGCGCGGCCGTGCACCGTCGCACTGGGTCGCACCTGCGGCAGCATCGCCCGCGGCACCTCGAAGGCGTCGCACAGCCCGTCGTCCCAGTCCAGCGTCCGCAGGTCCATCAGCATGGTGCGGCTGGCGTTCGTGACGTCGGTGACGTGGACGCCGCCGTCCACGCCACCGGTGAGGTTCCACATCAGCCAGGTCTCCATCGTCCCGAACAGCACGTCACCGGCAGCCGCCCGACGGCGCAGGTCCGGGGACGCGCGCAACAGCCAGGTCAGGCGCGGCGCCGTCGCGTAGGTGCTCAGCGGCAGCCCGCACCGCTCGCGCAGGGTCGGGTCGTCGACCCGGCGGGCCAGCTCGGGCAGCAGCGGGGCGACCCGCGTGTCCTGCCAGGTGATCGCCCGGCCCTGCGGGCGGCCGGTGCGCCGGTCCCAGAGCACCGCCGTCTCGCGCTGGTTGGCGATGCCCAGTGCCACCACGTCACCCGGACCGATGCCGGCCTTGGCCAGGGCGGCCGGCACGACCTTCTGCACGTTCGCCCAGATCTCGGCCGCGTCGTGCTCGACCCACCCTGGCTGGGGGAACCACTGGCGGTGCTCGCGCTGGGCCACGCTGACGAACCGGCCCTGCTGGTCGAAGACGATGCACCGGGTCGAGGTGGTGCCCTGGTCGATCGCGACGACGTGCCGGGCGCTCACCGGGACCTCACCCTCACAGGGTCGCTCCGAGCTCGGCGGTGATGGCCGCGGCCGCAGCCTGCACGTGCGCCAGCAGCGCCGGTCGCGGGTCGCGGCGGGCGCTCACCACCTGGTCGACGTCACCGACCAGCCCGACCGCCGCGACGACGATGCCCCCGCGCCCCCGCAGCGGTGCCGCGACGTCGGCCTGGTCGGCCGTGCGCTCACCGGCGGTGCAGGCCCACTGCCGCCCGCGCACCTCGACCAGGCGCGTGCGCAGCGCGGGCAGGTCGAGGGTGCGCTGGGTCAGGCGCACCGGGTCCAGGGTGCGCATGACGGCCGGGGCCGCGGGGTCCAGAGCCAGCAGCACCTGACCCATCCCGGTCGCGTGGGCCTCGTGGCGTTGGCCCACCTCGAGCTGCTGGCGGGTGTCGTCGGGGCGGAAGACGTGGTGCACGATCTCGACCTGCTGCCCGCGCAGGACCCCGATGTAGGCGCTCTCGCCGCTGCGGGCGGCGAGCGCGTCGACCAGGTTGGTCGTGAGCGAGCGCAGCAGGTTGGTGTCGAGCGGTCCGTGCGCCAGCCGGCGCGCGGCGTCGCCCACGGCGTACCGGCCGGTGTCGGCGTCCTGGGCCAGGAACCCGACGTCGGTGAGGGTGCGCAGCAGCTCGTGGGCGCTGCTCTTGGCGACGCCGAGCGCAGCCGCGACGTCCGACACGCTGACCGGGTCGGCGCGCGAGGCGACCAGCTGGAGCAGCACCGCGGCTCGTTCGACCGACTGCAGCGTCACCGGGCCAGGCTAGTCACTGGCCCTTGAGCGCGTACTCCTCCAGCAGCCGCCGGCCGACGATCAGCCGCTGGATGTCGGCCGTGCCCTCGCCGATGAGCAGCATCGGGGCCTCGCGGTAGAGCCGCTCGATCTCGTACTCCTTTGAGTAGCCGTAGCCGCCGTGGATGCGGAACGAGTCCTCGACGACCTCCTTGCAGTACTCGCTCGCGAGGTACTTGGCCATGCCCGCCTCCAGGTCGTTGCGCTCGCCGGAGTCCTTCTTGCGGGCGGCCTTGACCATCATCTCGTGACCGGCCTCGACCTTGACCGCCATGTCAGCCAGCCGGAA
>JBKJTJ010000208.1:0-2607 GCA_046590855.1 Actinomycetota bacterium | reverse complement strand
CGCACCGGCGTCGAGATGACGCTGAACGACGTCGAGATCGGGCTGGAGATCGAGACCAAGGGGCCCGAGCACTGCCAGAGCGTGCTCCAGGCGCTGCGCACGGCGGGCTACCCGGTGCGCCGGGACCGCCTGCCCGGGTAAGTCCTCGCCGACTGTCGGTGGTCCGTGCCAGGGTGGTGATCATGGCGGACGCAGTGGTGGCAGAGGGTCTCATCAAGACCTACGGCGAGGTGCGGGCCCTGGACGGGCTCGACCTGCACGTGCCCGAGGGCACCGTGCTGGGGGTGCTGGGGCCCAACGGCGCCGGCAAGACCACGGCCGTGCGGGTCCTGACCACGCTGCTGCGCCCGGACTCCGGGCGGGCCGAGGTCGCCGGCATCGACGTCCTCGCCCACCCCGACCAGGTGCGCCGGCGGATCGGGTTGTCCGGGCAGTACGCCGCGGTCGACGAGTACCTCACCGGCTTCGAGAACCTCGACATGGTCGGTCGGCTCTACCACCTCGGTCGGCGGCGCTCGCGTGATCGCGCCCGTGAGCTGCTGGCCCGGTTCCGGCTGGACGAGGCCGCCGACCGCCCGGTCAAGACCTACTCCGGCGGGATGCGCCGCCGGCTCGACCTCGCGGGCGCCCTGGTGGCCGACCCTGCGGTGCTGTTCCTGGACGAGCCGACGACCGGTCTCGACCCGCGCAGCCGGGGCGACATGTGGGACGTCATCACCGAGCTGGTCGCCGGTGGCACGTCCCTGCTGCTCACCACCCAGTACATGGAGGAGGCCGAGCGACTCGCCCACGACATCGTCGTCATCGACCACGGTCGGGTGATCGCGCACGGCACCGCCGACGTCCTGAAGGCGCAGATCGGCGGTGAGCGGCTCGAGCTGGTAGTGGCCGACGGGGCCAAGCTCGGCCAGGCGCGCGAGACGCTCGGCGCAGTGGGGTCCGGCGAGGTCACTGTCGACACGCACAGCCGGCGGCTGACGACCCCGGTGCTCGGTGGGGCGACCGCGCTGGTCGAGGCGCTGCGCCGGCTGGACGCCGACGGCATCGAGGTGCAGGACGTCGGTGTGCGCCGTCCCACGCTGGACGACGTGTTCCTCACGCTCACGGGAAAGGCCGTCGACACCGGTCGACCGGACGCCCGATCGAAGGCCGGCCGCGAAGCCCCCGCTGCGAAGGAGAACGCCCGATGAGCGCCGCGACCGCGATGGGTGACGGCTTGGTCGTCGCCAAGCGCAACCTGATCAAGATCAAGCGGGTGCCCAGCCTGCTGGTGGCGACGACCCTGCAGCCGATCATGTTCGTCGTGCTGTTCGCCTACGTGTTCGGCGGCGCGATCAACCTCGGCGGAGCCGGTGACGGCGGCAAGGCCTACCGCGAGTTCCTGATGGGCGGCATCTTCGCCCAGACGGTCATCTTCGGCGCCACCATCACCGGCGCGGGTCTGGCCGACGACATCCAGAAGGGGATCATCGACCGGTTCAGGTCGCTGCCCATGTCGCAGGGCGCCGTCCTGATCGGCCGCACCCTCAGCGACGTGACCAACAACGTCCTGGTCGTGATCGTGATGGCCCTGACCGGCCTGGCGGTCGGGTGGCGGATCCACACCTCGGTGCCCGAGGCGATCGGGGGGTTCCTGCTGCTGCTCGGCTTCGCCTACTCCTTCTCGTGGGTGATGGCGTTCGTCGGTCTGCTGGCGCCGAGCCCCGAGGTGGTCAACAACGCCTCGTTCATCGTGATCTTCCCGCTGACGTTCGTGGCCAACACGTTCGTCCCGGCCAGCACCCTGCCGGGCCCGCTGAAGACGTTCGCCGAGTGGAACCCGGTCTCGTCGGTGGCGCAGGGCGCCCGCGACCTGTTCGGCAACCACGTACCCGGCGCGCCGGTGCCCGACAGGTGGGCGTTGCAGCACCCGGTGGCGTACACGCTGATCTGGGCCGTGGGGATCCTCGCGGTCTTCGTGCCGCTGGCCAACTACCAGTACCGCCGCGCCGCGAGCCGCTGAGGCCCGCGACGCGGCCCGCGCTCAGCCGGTGTAGGGCGTGGCCTCGATGACCTTGACCTCGACCTGGGTGCCGCTCGGGGCGGCGTACGACACCACGTCACCGGCCTGGTGGCCGATGATGGCTGCGCCCAGTGGGGACTTCTCGCTGTAGACGTCGAGCTGGTCGTCGGCCACCTCGCGGCTGCCGAGCAGGAAGCGCATCGGTTCGCCGCCGAGCTCGACGCTCACCACCATGCCGGGCTGGACGACGCCGTCGTCGGTGGCCTTGCCGCCCACCTGGGCGGACTCCAGCAGCTGCACCAGCTGGCGGATCCGGGCCTCCATCTTGCCCTGCTCCTCCTTGGCGGCGTGGTAACCACCGTTCTCCTTCAGGTCGCCCTCCTCGCGGGCGGCCTCGATCTTCTTCGCGATGTCGGTGCGGCCTGTCCCCGCGAGCTGGTCGTGCTCGGCCTTGAGGCGGTCGTACGCCTCCTGGGTGAGCCAGGTGACGCTCTGCGTGGTGTCCGTCACGGGTGTCTCCTCGGTGCTGATCGCGCACGGTCGGTCCGGCGCGTGCCGCGACGGCCAGACCCCGATCTCGGGGCCGGACGTCGCGAGGGGAAGCG
>JBKJTJ010000153.1:0-2977 GCA_046590855.1 Actinomycetota bacterium | reverse complement strand
GCGTCGGCGGCCTTGGCAGAGGCGCGCAGGGTGGCGAGCGAGGCCACCCCGTCGGCCGACAACGGCTCACCGGTGTTCGCGGCGACCAGCACCGCGGGGCCGTCGACCGGCTCGTGCAGGGTCAGCCGCAGACGACCCGGCGCACCCGCCCGGACTGCCGCGTCGGCCGCGTTCTGGGCCAGCTCGACCACCAGCCGGTCGCGGTAGCCCCCGAGCGCGAGGTCCTCCTCGGCATTCGCGTCCTCGCGCAGCCGCACCGGTGCGGCGACCCAGCCGGCCAGCACCCGCATCCGGACACCGGCCGTGCCGAAGGGGTCGGTCACGTCTGCGGCGGGTCCTCGGAATCGACGGGCAGGTCGACATCGGCCGGCAGGTCGACGTCCGCCGGAGCGTCGGAGGGAACGTCATCGACGACGTCGTCGAGCACGATCTCGACGTCACCGATCTCGTCCAGCACCGGGGTGTCGACCTGCTCGGCGCGGGCCTCGACGTCGGTCTCGCTGTGCGCCCCGCAGCCGTGGTCGAGGCTGACGACCTGGCCGTCCGAGGGCGACCACTCGTTCGCGCACACGCCGAAGACGCTGCGCAGCGCCCCGGACATCGGCAGGAAGAACCCGCACGTCGTGCACGCGGCGGGCGCCTGCTCGGCGAACGGGTCGCGCGGGCCGTGCGCCCCGGCGTACCAGCGCTGCGCTGCCTCGTCGCGTCCGGCCAGCGAGAGCACCCGCGGGCGGCCCAGTCCCAGCTCCCAGAGCGCGACGGCGTCGACGTCGTCCTCACCGGTGGCCTCGAAACCCTGCTCCAGCCGGACGTCGTCCTCGACCCGGGGCAGCAGCATGCCGGGGGCGAGGTCGCCCGGGGCGATCCGCTCGGACCACGGCAGCCACTGCGGCGAGAGCACGGCGTCGGCGTCCGGCAGCAGGTGCACCTCGCTGACGGTGACCGTGCGCGAGCGGGGGGCGCGGGCGACCGTGACCGCCCAGCGCCAGCCGCGGTAGCCCGGCGACAGGCACTGGAACGAGTGCGTCACGACGCGGTCGCCCTCGGCGAGCGCCCCGAGGTGCTCACCCACGGCACCCGGCTCGGCGACGTCGGCGGCGGCGTCCTGCGCGAGGGTCACGGCGGCGGCGAGCGCGGCGTCCGGGACCGCCGGGCGGGCGCGCGTCGGCTCGGACGACGTGCGGGGGGCGACCTCGGTCTCGGCTGGCACCCGCTGATTGTCCCGCACCACGGCGCAGGACGCGAACAGCCGGCGCCTCGGCGCGGCAGGATGACGCCGTGGACCCCCGCGACCGCCCCGAGGTGTCACCGCGCCGCGGCGGCGCCGCAGCGCGCCGGGCACGGACGGCGTCGCGCCGGGTCGCGGGCGCATCCCGCCGCGTCGCCGGTGCCTCGCGCCGCGCGGCCGGCGCGTCCGGCCGGGTGGCCGGGGCGACCGGTCACCGCGTGCGGCGGGTCACGACCGCGCAGGGGGCGGGCGAGTCGGGCCTGTCCAAGGTGATCGAGATGCACGCCGTCGCGGCCGCCGGCGACGCGCTGGTGCTGCTCTCGCTGGCCACGACGGTGTTCTTCTCGGTGCCCGTCGGTGAGGCGCGCGGCCGGGTCGCGCTGTACCTGCTGGTCACGATGCTGCCGTTCTCGGTGCTCGCGCCGGTGATCGGGCCGCTGCTCGACCGGTTCAGCCACGGCCGCCGCTACGCCCTCGCGCTCACGTTGATCGCGCGCGCGTTCCTCGCGTGGGTGATGGCCGGTGCGGTCGCCGGCGGGCAGGAGGCCTTCGCGCTGTACCCCGCCGCCTTCGGCCACCTGATCGCGAGCAAGGCGTACGGCGTCACCCGGGCGGCCGCGATCCCGCGGGTGCAGCCGCGCGGGCTCAGCCTGGTGACGGCCAACTCGCGGGTGCTGCTCGGCGGGATCGCGGCCGTCACGCTGGCCACCCCCCTCGGTGCGGGCCTGATGCGCCTCACCGGCCCGGAGTGGACGCTGCGCCTGGCCTTCGTGGTGTTCGCCGTGGGCACCGGCCTCGCGCTGGCCCTGCCCCGGCGGGTGGACTCCAGCGAGGGCGAGGTCGGCGCGCGGCTGTCGTCGGACGCCGGGGACGGCGCCCGGCAGCGCTGGAGCATCGGCCCCCGGGTGGTGCTCGGGCTGCGGGCCGTCGCGGCACTGCGCGCCTTCACCGGGTTCCTCACCCTGTTCCTCGCGTTCGCCCTGCGCAGCGAGCCGATCTCGCAGTCGCTCCCGACGATTGCGACGATCGGCCTGGTCGCCGGCGCGGCGGGCGTCGGCAGCACCATCGGCACGTCGCTGGGCGCTGTGCTCGCCCGGCTGACGCCCGAGGTGGTCGTGACAGCCATGCTGGCTCTCGCCGCCGTCGCGGCCGGCGTGGGCGCCCTCGGCTACGGCCTGGTGCCGGTGCTGGTCACCGGCCTCGGCGCGGGGCTCGCGGGGGCACTGGGCAAGCTCGCGCTGGACGCCCTGGTGCAGCGCGAGGTGCCCGAGGCGGTGCGGACGTCGGCCTTCGCGCGTTCAGAGACCGTCCTGCAGCTGGCCTGGGTGGCCGGCGGCGGCGTCGGCATCACGATCCCGCTGTCCGGCCGCTGGGGCCTCGCGGTGGCCGCGGCCGCGCTCGTCGTCGTCCTCGCGGTGACGGTGCGCACGCTGGCGCGCACCCGGCGTCCGGCCTCGTAGCGGAGCTCAGGCGTCCAGGTCGTCGGCGACCACGCGCAGCATCGAGGCCACCTTGCCGCCCGCGGTCTTCTCGGGGTAGCGGCCGCGACGCAGCCCGTTGCCGATGCCGTCGAGCACCTTGATCAGGTCCTCGACGATGATGCCGAGGTCGTCCGCCGGGCGACGGGTGCGAGCGGCCACCGACGGGGGCGGGTCGAGCAGCGTCACCGTCAGGGCCTGGGCGCCGCGGCGGCCCTCGACGATCCCGAACTCCAGGCGCGCGCCACCCTTGAGGGTCGTGACGCCGGCG
>JBKJTJ010000263.1:0-5799 GCA_046590855.1 Actinomycetota bacterium | reverse complement strand
GGAGGGCGCGCACGTCGTGCTGCACCTGACCGAGTGGCGCGAGTACCGCGACATCGACGTCGTCGCCGCCGGCGAGCTCGTGGCCGCCAAGCGCATCGTCGACGGCCGCAACGCCCTCGACGGTCAGCGCTGGCGCGACGCCGGCTGGGCCTACCGCGCCCTGGGTCGCCCGCAGACGTGAGCGACGGCGGTGGCCACGTCAACGACGAGGCGGTCGTCCGGCGGCTGCTGACGACGCCGGCCACCTGGGCCGTGGTCGGGCTGTCGGCCAACCGCGCCCGCACCGCGTACGGCGTCGCCGCGTGGATGCGCACCGCGCTGGGTCTGCGCCTGGTGCCCGTCAACCCCCGCGGCGAGGGCGTGTTTGGTGAACCCGGGTTCCGTTCTCTCGCAGCGGTTCCGGACGGCGAGCAGATCGCCGTCGTCGACTGCTTCGTCAACAGCCGCCGGGTCGGCGAGATCGTCGACCAGGCCATCGCCGAGCGCGACCGGCTCGGCATCGGCGCCGTGTGGCTGCAGCTCGGCGTCGTCGACCAGGCCGCGGCCGTACGCGCCCGAACCGCCGGACTCGACGTCGTGATGGACACCTGCCCGCACATCGAGGCACCGCGCCTCGGGATCGCCCCCGCCTGAACGGGCTCGGTCAGCCCGCCGCGTGCGGGTGGCGCACCAGCCACCCGGCCCACGCGGACTGCACCATCTCGCGCAGGTCGTGCTGCGCCGTCCAGCCGAGGCGGTCGCGGATCGCGTCGACCGAGGCGACGGTGCGCGGCGGGTCGCCGGGACGCCGGGGCACGACCTCGGGCGTCACGTCCAGGCCGGTCACCTCGCCCACCATGGCGAGCACCTCGAGCACCGAGGCGCCCTCACCGCGCCCGACGTTGAGCCGCAACGACTCCCCGTCGGACATCAGGTGCGCGGCCGCGGCGCGGTGGGCATCGGCGATGTCGGAGACGTGGACGTAGTCGCGCACGCACGTGCCGTCCGCCGTCGGGTAGTCGTCGCCGAAGACCTTGGGCCGCTCGTGCGCCGTGAGCCGCTCGAAGACCATCGGGATCAGGTTGAGCACCTCGGGATCGCCCAGCGCGGCGGTGGCGGCGCCGGCGACGTTGAAGTAGCGCAGGCACACCGAGCGGACGCCGTGAGCAGCCTCGGCGTCCGTCGCGAGCCACTCGCCCACCACCTTGGTCTGCCCGTACGGCGACTCGGGCTCCAGGTGGGTCTTCTCGGTGACCAGGGCCGTCTCGGGCGCGCCGTACGTGGCCGCCGAGGACGAGAAGACGAAGCGCCGCACGTCGGCGGCCTGCATCGCCTCCATCAGCTCGAGCTGCCCGAGCACGTTCTGGCGGTAGTAGTAGTAGGGGTCGGCCACGCTCTCACCGACCTGCTTCTTGGCCGCGATGTGGACGACGCCCTGGACGTCGTGCTCGGCCAGGGTGCGGTCGATCGCGGCGCGGTCGAGCAGCGAGGCCCGTACCAGGGGGACGTCCTCGATGCGTGAAGCGTCACCGGTCGACAGGTCGTCCAGGACCACGACGCCGACGCCGTCCGCGCGCAGCGCCCGCACCACGTGCGCCCCGATGTACCCCGCCCCGCCCGTCACCAACCACGTCATGGCATCGAACCTACCGGCCCGCAGCGGGCCCGAAGCCGGTCGAGCGTCCGCGGCGGGCGCGCAGCCGCTCGCCCTTCGCCGTGGCCTCGGCGTTCAGCGCGGCCTGGAAGTCGACCATCCGGGCAAGCAGCTCGTCGTCCGAAGCCGCGAGGATCCGGACGGCGAGCAGCCCGGCGTTACGCGCACCCCCGACCGCCACAGTGGCCACCGGGACCCCGGCCGGCATCTGCACGATGGACAGCAGCGAGTCCATGCCGTCCAGCTGCGTCAACGGGACGGGGACGCCGATCACCGGCAGCGGCGTGACGGCGGCCAGCATGCCGGGCAGGTGCGCGGCGCCACCGGCCCCCGCGATCAGCACCCGCAGCCCACGATCGGCGGCTCCCTCGCCGTACGCGATCATCTCGCGCGGCATCCGGTGCGCCGAGACGACGTCGACCTCGGTCTCGACGCCGAACTCCTCGAGGGCCGTGACTGCGGCCTCCATCACGGGCCAGTCCGAGTCGCTGCCCATGACGACACCCACGCGTGCGCTCACTCGGTCACCAGTCCCTGGATGAAGTCGGCCGCGTGCCGGGCTCGCACACGCAGGTCGTCGAGGTCGTCACCGCTGACGGTGACGTGGCCGATCTTGCGGCCGGGCCGCACCGACTTGCCGTACAGGTGCACCTTCAGCGCCGGGTCGTGCGCGAGCACGTGCAGGTAGGTGCGGTACAGGTCGGGGTAGTCGCCGCCGAGCACGTTGGCCATCACGGTCCACCGCGCCCGCGGCCGGGTGTCGCCGAGCGGCAGGTCGAGCACCGCCCGCAGGTGCTGCTCGAACTGGCTGGTCACCGAACCCTCGATGGTCCAGTGGCCGCTGTTGTGGGGCCGCATCGCGAGCTCGTTGACGACGAACCCGTCCTCGGTCTCGAACAGCTCGACGGCCATCACCCCGGTGACGTCGAGCTCGCCCGCGATCCGCAGCGCCGCCTGCGTCACCTCGGCCGCGCGGTCCGGCGACAGTCCCGGTGCCGGCGCGAGCACCTCAGTGCAGATGCCGTCGACCTGAACGGTCTCGACCACGGGCCACGCCGCCGCCTGCCCCATCGGGCTGCGGGCCACCAGCACCGCCAGCTCGCGGACGAACTCGACCCGCTCCTCGGCCAGCAGCCGGTCGCCGTCGCCGAGGTGCGCGAACCAGTCCGCGGCCTCGGCTGCGGCGGCGACGACCCGCACCCCCTTGCCGTCGTACCCGCCGCGCGGGGTCTTCAGCACCACCGGCCACCCGGTGGTCTCGGCGAACGCGGTCAGCTCGGCGGCGTCCGCCACCAGCGCCCAGCGCGGGCACGGCACCCCGAGCTGCTCGAGCCGGGCCCGCATCACGCCCTTGTCCTGCGCGTGCAGCAAGGCCGCGGCGCTCGGCCGGACGAGGGCACCGGCGTCCTCGAGGGCGTGCAGGTGGGCGGGAGGCACGTGCTCGTGGTCGAAGGTGACGACGTCGCAGTCGCGGGCCAGGGCGAGCAGCGCGTCCAGGTCGGTGTGCGATCCCGCGGGGGCCTGCGCGACGACGAGCGCCGCGCCGTCGTCATCGCGCTCGGCAAGCACCCGAAGCCCGAGGCTGAGGGCGGTGGCCGGCGCCTGCATCATCCGGGCGAGCTGGCCAGCGCCCACGACGCCCACCAGCGGGAAGCCCCCGGGGTGGCGCACCGGCTCAGCCGAAGTCACGCCACTCACCCTAGCCAGTTAACCTCTGACACCGTGACCGCCGCCGCCCCCTCGCTGATCGAGCGCGTCCGCGCCCTGGTGGACGTCCTCGTGCGCGAGGTCCTCAAGTTCGGCGCGGTGGGCGCGGTCGCGTTCGTGGTCGACACCGGCGTCTTCAACCTGCTGCGGTTCGGTATCGGCGGCGGCGGCCCGCTGGAGCACAAGCCGCTGTCCGCAAAGGTGGTGTCGACGATCACCGCGGCCGTCGTCGCATGGCTCGGCAACCGGTTCTGGACCTTCCGGCACCGCCGCCGGGCCTCGGCCCAGCGCGAGCTCGTGCTGTTTTTCTTCTTCAACGCCGTCGGGCTCGCGATCGCGTTGTCCTGCCTGGGTTTGAGCCACTACGTGCTCGATCTGCGCTCGGCCCTGGCTGACAACGTGTCAGCGAACGGCGTCGGCCTGGTGCTGGGCACGCTGTTCCGGTTCTGGGCCTACCGCCGCTTCGTGTTCAACGCCGAGCTCGGGCACACCCTGGAGGCCGAGCCCGCGGTCAGCCGGCCTCGCTGAGGAACAGCGCGAACACCGGCGGCCGCGCCCGCACCAGCTCGAGCCGGCCGCCGTCCGCCTCGGCCAGGTCGCGCGCGAGGGCCAGGCCCAGCCCGGTGCTGCCGCTGCTGCTCACCGTGCGCTCGAAGATCCGCGCACCGAGCGCGGTCGGCACGCCCGGGCCCTCGTCGGTGATCTCGACGACCACCGACCGTCCCGAGCGGCGCTCGGTCACGGTCGTCGTCCCCGCACCGTGCTGCAGGCTGTTCTCCAGCAGCGTCGCCACCACCTGCGACAGCGCCCCTCGCGTCGCCAGCACCCGGGCGCCGCTCGAGGCGCCGCGGACCACGCGGCGTCCGGCCGAGCCGAATGCCGGCGCCCACTCCTCGACCTGCTGCACCAGCACCTGGTCGAGGTCGACGTCCGACAGCGGCCGCCGCCGGGTGCTGCGGGCCCGCACGAGCAGGCCGTCGACCACCTGGGTCAGCCGCTCGACCTGGTTCAGGGCGATCCTGGCCTCGTCGCGCACCAGGTCGAGCCGGTCGGTCGCCCCGATCTCCTCCAGCCGCATCGACAGCGCGGTGAGCGGGGTGCGCAGCTGGTGGCTGGCGTCGGTCGCGAAGTCGCGCTCGGCCGCGAGGGCGACCGCCATCGACTCGGCGCTGCGCTCGAGCCCGGCGGCCACCCGGTCGAGCTCGGCGACCCCGCTGGCCACGGGCAGCAGGCGGGACTGCCCGAGGCCCACCCGGTCGGCGTTCTCGGCCAGGGCGGCGAGCGGTGCGGTGAGCCGGCGGGCCTGCCACAGCGCCAGCGCCACGGCTGCGGCGAAGGCGACGACGCCGAAGCCGACGACCACCAGGGCCAGCTCGAGCACCGCCGCGTCGACGGTCGAGCGGGGGACGTCGACCCGTACCGTCACCTGCCCCACCCGTCGGGTCTCGGAGTAGGTGCGGCCCTTCGGCACCGGGCCGGCCTGCACCTCGTCGCTGCTGCCGACGCCACCCTCGACGATGATCCGCGCCCGCATCCGCGCTCCCGTGGGCCCCGCGGCCAGGATCGCGTCGACCTGCCGCAGGTCGACCGCGTCCTGGCGCGCCTGCACCACCACCGCGATCGCCTCGGCCCGCTCGCCCAGGTCACCCAGCGCCTGCCGGTGCACGAGCACGGCTCCCACGACCAGCACGGGCACCCCGACCAGCAGCACCGCGACCGCGACGACGAGCAGCGACGAGCGCAGCAGGCGGGCCCGCACCGACGGGCTCAGGTCTCGCGCTCGAACCGGAAGCCGACACCCCGCACGGTCGAGATGAAGCGCGGCTGCCCGGCGTCGTCGCCGAGCTTGCGACGCAGCCACGACACGTGCATGTCGAGGGTCTTGGTCGAGCCGTACCAGTCGGCATCCCACACCTCGCGCATGATCTGCTCTCGGGGCACGACCCGGCCGGCCTCGCGCAGCAGCACCCGCAGCAGGTCGAACTCCTTGGCCGTCAGCGCGACCACCTCGTCATCGAGGTAGGCGAGCCGGGCGTCCACGTCGATCCGCACCCTCGCCTGGACGGCGGGCTCGACGGTGCCCCGGCGCAGCAGCGCCCGCGCCCGGGCCAGCAGCTCGGCGAGGCGGAACGGCTTGGTCACGTAGTCGTCGGCGCCGGCGTCCAGGCCCACGACGGTGTCGACCTCGTCGGCGCGGGCCGTGAGCACCAGGACTGGGACGGTGCTGCTGCTCGCCCGCAGCTCGCGGCACACGTCCAGGCCGTCCATGCCGGGCAGGCCGAGGTCGAGGACGACCAGGTCGACGCCCTCGCGCGCGGCGGCGAGGGCGCTGGGCCCGTCACCGTGGACGTCGACGTCGTAGCCCTCGCGGCGCAGCGCGCGCGCCAGGGGCTCGGCGATCGCGGCGTCGTCCTCGGCCAGCAGCACCCGGGTCATGGCTGCGATGGTAGGCCGCGCGC
>JBKJTJ010000362.1:0-6202 GCA_046590855.1 Actinomycetota bacterium | reverse complement strand
CACCCGCACCACCAGCACCGGGAACAACGACGGCACCGTCATCTGGCAGGCACCCACCGGCACCCACCCCAACCCCCACCTGCCACCCATCGCCGTCGAAGCAGCCATCACCGCCCTGGCCACCCGATGGCACCAACGACGACAACGCGGGCAACGGACCCGGGCGCCCGCCACCGACCAGGACACGGGGTGAAGACCGGCGAGGGGGCCGGTGGGCGATGGTCGACATCGGCCTCACGCCGAACTTCGGATGGCGTCCATGACGGCCGCGTACGCACCCGCGGCGTCACCGTGCCGCGTCC
Organism: Actinomycetota bacterium; assembly: GCA_046590855.1. GTDB lineage: Bacteria > Actinomycetota > Actinomycetes > Actinomycetales > Angustibacteraceae > JACMOY01. The sequence goes on along the minus strand of JBKJTJ010000362.1, from coordinate 5,900 downwards.
ACACCACGACCGCGCTGGGCCGCTGGGCGAGAACGTCCTGCAGTCGGTCCCACATGTCGCCCAGGGCCGATCCTCCGCCGACCATCTGCAAAGCCTCACGATGATGGGTCGCGGCACTCGGGTCTTCGGCTCGCGCACTGAACCGGCGCAACGACGTGTCTCGGGTGTCCATCAGGACGACCTCGACGAACCGCGCGCTGACCGCCGCAGCCACGGCTTCGAGCTCCACGATGAGATCGACGCGCCCGAGGTACTGCGGGACGACCACGTCCTGCCCGGCCGACAGGTGCACCCGGGCCATCTCGAGCGCCATCCGGCGAGCCATGTCGCCGGACTCCTGCTGATGGTCCTGCCACCGCCCAACCCGTCGCCGGATCTCGTCGATGTCCAGACAGAAGGCGAGCGGGTGGCCGTCAGCGTAGCGCCGCGCGAGCGTCGACTTGCCGATACCGGGCGGGCCGTTCAGCACCAGCAGCATCGTCATCTCGGCACGCTATCGGCGGGTGACACCCTGGCGGACCAGCCCGTAGGAGATGCCGTCGACCAGCGCCTCGAAGGACGCCTCGACGATGTTGGGGGCCACGCCCACCGTGTTCCACGACGTCGCGCCGTCGCTGGTCTCGATCAGCACCCGGGTCGTGGCGTCGGTGCCGTGGGCGGCGTCCAGGATGCGCACCTTGAAGTCGATCAGCTGCAGCCGCTCCAGCTCGGGGTAGGCCGGCAGCAGCGCCTGTCGCAGAGCCTGGTCGAGGGCGTTGACCGGTCCGTTCCCCTCACCGGTGGCCACGGTCCGGCGCTCGGCCGCGACCAGCTTGACGGTGGCCTCCGAGATCGCCGACGCGTCGGTGCGCGAGTCGGTGATGACCCGCCAGCTCTCGACGTCGAAGAACGAGGCCCGCTCGCCGTCGACCTCCTCGCGCAGCAGCAGCTCGAACGAGGCGTCCGCCGCGTCGAAGGTGTACCCCCGCGCCTCGAGCTCCTTCACCCGGTCGGTGATCCGTCCGAGCACCTCGCCCCGGCCGGCCAGCTCGAAGCCGAGCTCGCGCCCCTTGAGCTCGATGGACGCTCGCCCGGCCATGTCCGACACCAGCATCCGCATGTCGTTGCCGACCGCGGTCGGGTCGGTGTGCTGGTAGAGGTCCGGGTCGATCCTGATGGCACTAGCGTGCAGCCCCGCCTTGTGCGCGAAGGCGCTGACCCCGACATAGGGCTGGCGCGAGTACGGCACGACGTTCGTGACCTCGCTGACGGCGTGCGCGATCCGGGTCGCATCCCGCAGCCGGGCGGGGTCGAGCACGGGGCGGCCCAGCTTGAGCACCAGGTTCGCGACCACGGTGACCAGATCGGCGTTGCCGGTGCGCTCGCCGTACCCGTTGAGCGTGCCCTGCACGTGGGTCGCCCCGGCGTCGACCGCCGCCAACGAGTTGGCGACGGCGCAGCCGGTGTCGTTGTGGCAGTGGATCCCCAGCCGCGCGCCGGTGGCACCGATCACCTCGTGGACGGCGTCCGCGACCTGCGGTGGCAGCATCCCCCCGTTGGTGTCGCACAACGTGACGACCTCGGCGCCGGCCTCGACCGCGCGTCGGACGACCTCGAGCGCGTACGCAGGGTCGTCCCGGTAGCCGTCGAAGAAGTGCTCGGCGTCGAGCACCACCCGGCGCCCCTCCCCCACCAGGAACCCGACGGTGTCGCCGACCATCGCGAGGTTCTCGGCCAGGGTGGTGCGCAGCGCCACCTCGACGTGGCGGGCGTGGCTCTTGGCCACCAGGGTCACCACCGGGGTCTGCGCGTCCAGCAGCGCCCGCACCTGGGGGTCGGATCCAGCCGTGCTACCCGGACGGCGGGTCGCGCCGAACGCAGCGAGCACGGCGTTGCGCAGGCTCAGGTCACGAGCCGCGCGGGCGAAGAACTCGGTGTCCTTGGGGATCGCCCCGGGCCACCCGCCTTCGATGAATCCGACACCCAGGTCGTCGAGGTACCCGGCGATCGCGAGCTTGTCACTGACCGACAGCGACAGACCCTCCTGCTGCGCACCGTCGCGCAGCGTCGTGTCGTAGACCTGCAGGTCCGGCACGGTGGTCGCGGGCGGGGTGGCGGTCACGGTGGGCCTACCTTCGGGACGAGGTGCGTGGGCGCTGGCGGATCCGACGACTGCTACGAATCCCCGTGCAGGACAACGAAAAAGACCCCCCGGGAACGGGAGGTCTGGCGCGACGTCAGGCCCGTGGGGACCCGTCGGCGCGCCTCAGCTAATGATCACCGGGGTCGACATGGTGCCGTCAGTGTGGCACACCTGTTCCACCATCTGGTATCGCCGTCTCACCCTGTGGATCCGCCGCCTCACTCAGGCCAGACGGGTGAGCCAGCCGCGGGTGTCCGGCGTGCGCCCGTACTGGATGTCGAGCAGGGCCGCGCGCACGGCTGCGGTCACCGGTCCGGTTGTCCCGTCCCCGGCGACGACGTCACCCTCGGCAGACGCGAGCCGACCGACCGGGGTCACGACGGCGGCGGTGCCGCAGGCGAACACCTCCGTGACCCGCCCGGACGCCGCGCCCTCGCGCCACTCGTCGATGCTGATCCGGCGCTCGCTGACCGCGTGCCCGAGGTCCGCCGCGATCGCCAGGATCGAGCTGCGGGTCACCCCCTCGAGGATCGTGCCGGTCAGCTCGGGGGTCACGACGCTGCCGTCGTCCAGGACGAAGTACAGGTTCATCCCCCCGAGCTCCTCGACCCAGCGCTTCTCCACCGCGTCCAGGAAGCACACCTGGTCGCAGCCGTGGGCCTGCGCCTCGAGCATCGGCAGCAGGCTGGCCGCGTAGTTGCCGCCGCACTTGGCGGCGCCGGTGCCCCCCGGAGCGGCGCGGGTGTACTCGCTCGACAGCCAGATCGAGACCGGCTTCAACCCGCCGGCGAAGTAGGGTCCGGCCGGCGAGGCGATCACGCAGAAGGTGACCTCGTTGGCCGGTCGCACCCCGAGGAACGCCTCGGACGCGAACATGAACGGCCGCAGGTACAGGCTCGTCTCGCCGCCGGACGGCACCCACGCGAGGTCAGTCTCGACCAGGGTGCGGATCGCGGCCACGAAGTCGTCCACGTCCATCAGCGGCAGGGCGAGCCGCGTAGCCGATCGGCGGAACCGCTCGGCGTTGGCCTGAGGACGGAACGCCCACACCGAGCCGTCGGCGTGGCGGTAGGCCTTCAGGCCCTCGAAGATCTCCTGCGCGTAGTGCAGCACCGCTGCCGAGGGGTCCAGCAGCAGCGGGCCGTACGGGCGCACCTGGGCGTCGTGCCAGCCATCGGTCGCGCTCCAGCTCACCACGGCCATGTGGTCGGTGAAGTGCTTGCCGAACCCCGGGGCGGCCAGCACCTGCTCGCGCTGCTCGTCAGGCAGCGGCTGGTCGTTGCGCTTGACGATGAAGTCGACGGCCATGACCGGACGCTACCCCAGCGGCGCGGTCGGCACAGCCGGGTGCGTCGTCCCGGCCCGGACAGCGGCGGCCAGGGCGTCGCCCACCCCACTGGTCGAGCGAGCGACGTCCGTGCGGGCGGCCACGTCGGTCACGACCGCGTCCTCGACCCGCGCAGCCGCCTCGTCCAGGCCGAGATGGCGCAGCATCAGCGCCACCGAGAGCACCGTGGCCGTGGGGTCGGCCCGCCCGGTGCCGGCGATGTCCGGCGCCGAGCCGTGCACCGGCTCGAACATGCTGGGCGCGGTGCGCTCGGGGTTGATGTTCGCGCTGGCCGCCAGGCCGATGCCACCGCTGATGGCGCCGGCCAGGTCGGTGAGGATGTCGCCGAACAGGTTGTCGGTGACGATGACGTCGAACCGGCTCGGGTCGGTCACCAGGAAGATGGTCGCCGCGTCGACGTGCAGGTAGTCCACGCTCACATCGGGGAAGTCCACGGCGACCTCGCCCACCACGCGGGTCCACAGTGCGCCGGCGTGCACGAGCACGTTGGTCTTGTGCACCCACGTCAGCCGTCCCGACCGCGCGCGGGCGCGGACGAACGCGTCACGCACCACCCGCTCGACGCCGTACGCCGTGTTGACGCTCACCTCGGTGGCCACCTCATAGGCGCCCCCCGTGCGCAGGCGCCCGCCGTTGCCGACGTACGGCCCTTCGGTGCCCTCGCGCACGACCACGAAGTCGACGTCGCCGTGGCGGGCCAGCGGGCTGCTCACCCCGGGCAGGATCCGGGTGGGACGCAGGTTGACGTAGTGATCCAGCTCGAACCGCAGCCGCAGCAGCAGCCCGCGCTCGAGCAGCCCCGCCGGCAACCTCGGGTCGCCGGGCTTGCCGCCCACGGCTCCCAGCAGGATCGCGTCGTGACCGCGCAGCTCGGCGAGCACGGCGTCGGGCAGCACCTCGCCGTCGCGCAGGTAGCGCTCGGCCCCCAGCTCGTAGTGGTGCAGGTCGACGTCGACGGTGTCCTCGGTCGCCGCCGCCAGCACCTTCAGCCCCTCGGCGACCACCTCGGGCCCGATCCCGTCCCCACCGATCACGGCCAGTGAGAACGACCCGCGAGCACCCGCGGCCTGCGTCGAGACTGTCGGTTCGGTCATGCGACCAGCCTAGGTTCGCGGTCCAGATGCCGGGACTCGCGTCTCAGGTGGCGGAACGGGCAACGGTCAGCGGACCGTCACCACGACGGGCGGCGAGGTGGAGGGCGCGTAGACGCCGGAGCCGTCGTACGTCGCGCGCAACACGTGCCGGCCCCGGGCGAGGGCGGGCAGTCGCGCGCTCACGCGGCCGCGTACGGGCACCGAGCGGGCCAGCGCCCGGCCGCCCTCGCGGACGGTCACGAACCCGGTGACGGGAGTCAGCGGCGAGGCCGGCGCGACGGCGGCCGCCGCGACCAGTCCCCCGCGCTTCGACGACGTCCCCCGCACCGAGAACGTCGTGGACGTCGGCACGCCGGCGACGCTCAGGCGCACACCGGAGCTGCGGCTGGGCAGCCACAGCGTCGACCCGTCGTAGGTGGCGGTGACGACGTGGCTGCCGCGCAGCACCGCCGAGGGACGTACGACCGCCCGCCCGCGGACCAGGGCCGAGCGGCCGATCACCTTGGCGCCGTCCCGGAAGGTCACCATGCCGGTCGGCGGCGTCGCCCCGAAGCCGGGCCGCACCGTGGCCGTGAACGCCGGCCGCGCGCCGTACCGGTAGGAGGTGAGGGACGACGTGACGGTCGTCGCCGTGCCGCCACCGGCCCGTACCACCTGCGCGCGCGCCCCGTTGAGGTTCTGGTGGTGGATGAGCAGCAGGCCCTGCGGCTTGTCGCGCCCCAGGTTGGCCAGGTCGCGGTGCACCGTCAGCCGGTAGTCCGCGCCCGGCGCGTCGTCGTTCAGCGCGGGCACCCCGGCGTCGCCGGCGGCGCGCAGCGCCGGCGAGCGCAGGTCGACCGACATCGGCCGGGCCCGGCTGCCGATGCCGTCGGTCACCCCGGACTCGACCGTGGCGGCCTGCACCCAGAAGTCGATCCGCGCCGAGCCGGCCGCCGCGGACCGTGCCGGGCGCAGGTAGGGCCGCAGCGCCGGCAGCCACAGCGGCAGCACCATCGAGTCGCTGTGGAACAGCCCGGTGTCCAACGAGCCCAGAGCACCGTTCAGCGGCTCCTGGTCGACCACGTCACCGGTGCGCAGGTCGACCAGGCTGGTCAGCATGGTGTCGCTGTCCGGGGCGAGGCGGGCGTTGAACAGCACCAGCTCAGGCCGCGGGTTGGCCCGGCTGCTGCCCGCGTCGGTGTCGATGTAGACGTCGAACTCGGCGTACGAGGCCCGGGTCCGCCAGGGCCCCCAGGTCGAGATGCCGACGTAGGCGTAGCCGTTGTCCGCACCCGTGGCGCCGTTGAACGGGTCGCGCACGTACGGCGCGTCCGAGCCGACACCGACGTAGCGCAGG
>JBKJTJ010000321.1:0-3440 GCA_046590855.1 Actinomycetota bacterium | reverse complement strand
TACAACCTGCTGCACCACACGTTCCCCAAGCTCGGCATCACCACCACGTTCGTCGAGGACCCCGACGACCTGGACTCCTGGCGCGCGGCGGTGCGCCCGAACACGAAGGCGTTCTTCGCCGAGACCATCCCCAACCCCAAGCAGGACGTCCTCGAGATCGAGGGCGTCGCCGGTGTGGCGCACGAGGCGGGGGTCCCGCTGGTCGTCGACAACACCGTGGCGACCCCGTACCTCATCCGGCCCCTGGAGTGGGGCGCCGACATCGTGGTCCACAGCGCCACGAAGTACCTCGGCGGGCACGGCACGTCGATCGCGGGGGTGATCGTCGACGGGGGCACCTTCGACTACGCCGCCGACCCCGAGAAGTTCCCCAACTACAACCAGCCCGACGCGAGCTACCACGGGCTGGTCTACGCCCGCGACCTCGGCGTCGGCAGCGCGCTCGGGGCGAACCTGGCGTTCATCCTCAAGGCCCGGGTGCAGCTGCTGCGCGACCTGGGTGCCTCGGCCTCGCCGTTCAACGCCTTCCTGATCAGCCAGGGCATCGAGACCCTCAGCCTGCGCATCGAGCGGCACGTGCAGAACGCCCTCGCGGTCGCCACCTGGCTCGAGCAGCGACCCGAGGTCGTCTCGGTGAGCTACGCCGGGCTCGAGAGCAGCCCGTGGTTCGAGCGGGCCCGCAAGTACGCGCCACGCGGCGCCGGTGCGGTGCTGGCCTTCGAGATCGAGGGCGGCCGCGAGGCCGGCCAGCGGTTCGTCGAGGCGCTGGTGCTGCACAGCCACGTCGCGAACATCGGTGACGTCCGCAGCCTGGTGATCCACCCCGCCAGCACCACCCACAGCCAGCTCTCGGACGCCGAGCAGCTGGCGAGCGGGGTCACGCCGGGCCTGGTGCGGCTGGCCGTGGGGCTGGAGCACATCGACGACATCCTCGCCGACCTCGAGGCCGGCTTCCGGGCCGCCAAGAGCTCGTGATCGCGGCGAGCGACGCCGTGTGGCGCGAGGGCGACCCCGTCGGCCGACGCCAGTTCGTCGACGTCGGCACCCTCGCGCTCGAGGCGCGCGGCGCCCTGCCCGACGTCCGGGTCGCGTACGAGACGTGGGGGACGCTGAACGCCGCGCGCGACAACGCCGTCCTGGTGCTGCACGCACTCACCGGTGACAGCCACGTGGCCGGCCCGGCCGGCGACGGCCACCCCACCGCCGGCTGGTGGGACGCGCTCGTCGGCCCGGGGCGGCCGCTGGACACCGACACCTGGTTCGTCGTGGCACCCAACGTCCTCGGGGGGTGCCAGGGCACGACCGGGCCGTCGTCGGTCGCGACCGACGGGCGGGCCTGGGGCTCGCGCTTCCCGTTCCTCACCGTGCGCGACCAGGTCGAGGCCGAGGTGCGGCTCGCCGACCACCTCGGCGTCGGCACCTGGGCCGGCGTCATCGGCGGGTCGATGGGCGGCATGCGCGTGCTCGAGTGGGCGGTCAGCCACCCCGAGCGGGTGAGCACCGCGGTCGTCCTCGCCTCCAGCGCCTACGCCAGCGCCGAGCAGATCGCCTGGTGCGAACCGCAGCTGCTGGCGATCCGCTGCGACCCCGCGTGGCAGGGCGGCGACTACGGTGACGGCCCGGGGCCGCAGGCGGGGCTCGGCATCGCCCGGCGGATCGCGCACGTCACCTACCGCAGCGAGACCGAGCTGGCCGAGCGGTTCGGTCGCGTCCCCCAGGGCGACGAGCAGCCGATCGGCGGCGGCGGACGGTACGCCGTCGAGAGCTACCTGGACCACCACGCCGACAAGCTCGCGCGTCGCTTCGACCCCCGCAGCTACGTGGTGCTGACCGAGGCGATGAACTCCCACGACCTCGGTCGGGGCCGCGGCGGGGTCGGCGCCGCGCTGAGCCGGGTCACCGCCGACCTGGTGGTCGCCGCCGTCGACTCCGACCGGCTCTACCCGCCGCGTCTGTCCGACGAGATCGTCGGGCTGCGCCCCGGCGGGCGCCCGGTGCAGACCGTCACCTCGCCGTACGGGCACGACGGGTTCCTCATCGAGACCCACCAGGTCGGGGGCATCGTCCGGGCCGCGCTGCCCAGCACCACCCGCTCGCGGGTGGTCTGACCGGCGCCCGACCCACCCTCAGGCCGGCAGCCCGCTGACCAGCTCGCGCAGCCTGCCCCACTCCGCGGCCAGGGCCGGGTGCAGCTCGCGGGCCGCCACGTCGTCCAGGGCCACCCAGTCGACGGCGTCCGACTCGCCGTTGGCGACGTGGGCAGCGGCTCGTGCTGGGGCGGTCGCGACCACGTAGGTGTACGACCAGCTGCCGTGGTCGACGCGGTGCTCGACCACGTCGACGACCGCCGCCGTGTCGACCCCGTTCTCCTCGCGGGCCTCGCGGCGGGCGGCCTGGCTGGTGGTCTCGTGGCTGTCGCGCGCGCCGCCGGGCAGCCCCCAGGTGCCGCCCTGGTGGGTCCACGACGAGCGCAGCTGCAGCAGCACCTCGGCGCCGCGGTCGCCGGGACGCAGCAGCAGCAGCCCGGCCGCGCCGTGCCGCCCCCAGTGCCGGTGCCCGCAGTCGCACTCGACCCAGCCGTTGCCGTCGTTGACGGTGCCGCTGTGGGGGACGCGACGGGGGACGGGGTGGTCCGCGACCCGCACCACGTCCAGGACGCCGGGCCAACCGGCCCGGGTGAACGCGGCCCGCTGGCGCTGTGCGCCGTTCCCGTCGGTCAGCACCCGGCGCACCCCGTCCAGCACCGGTTGCAGGTCGCCGGTGGCCTCGAGCCCCGGGCGGGCGGCGTCGACCAGTGTCGCGAGCACCGCGGCCGCCGGACGGGTGCCGCCCAGCCGGGGGTCGACGAGCTCGCCGTCCAGCCCGTACCGCGCCGCCCGCCACATCGCGGCGCGCAGCGCGTGCTGGGGCACCGGCAGGCGCGAGGGAGCGTCGACGCCGTGGGTGTCGTGGTCGGCCAGTGCCGCCGCCGCCAGCCCGCGCACCAGCCGGGTGAACAGCGCGGCGTCCTCGGCGTCGGCCTGCACGTCGGCAACCCGCACCTCGACGGTCGGGAAGCGGGTGGCGAGCCGCACGTCCCAGTAGACGTAGCTCGCGTCGTCGACGACGCCGGTGGCCACCAGCTCGGCCACCGAGCGGTGCCACTGCTCCGCGTCCCGGGTGGGCGGTGGCGGACCGGCGACCGGCCAGCGCTGCCAGTGCACCTGACGGTAGGACGCGAACCCGGTGTCCTCACCGAGCCAGTACGGCGAGTTCGCCGTCAGCGCGAGCATCGTCGGCAGCCACGGCCGCACGGTGTCGGCCACAGCCACCCGCACGTCGTCGTCCACGTCCGCGACGTCCACCCCGGGGCCGGCCACGCCGACGTGCACGTGCATGCCGGCGATCAGCTGCTGCGGCACCAGCCCGGCCGCCCGCTGCCGCAGGGCTGCGTAACGCTC
>JBKJTJ010000194.1:0-7380 GCA_046590855.1 Actinomycetota bacterium | reverse complement strand
TCTCGCGCCTGCACCGGCTGACCCGCAGCGACTCGACCACCCGCAACGTGCGCAAGGCAGCCCGGTTGTCGCGGTCCTACGACGAGCTCGAGCAGCGGATCGCGGCGCTCAGCGAGGCCGAGTCGCTCGCCGCGATCCGGCCCGACCTGGACGGCGGGGCGATCATGGCCGAGCTGGGCCTGGCCCCCGGGCCGGTCGTCGGCCGCGCCTACCGGCACCTGCTCGAGGTGCGCCTGGAGCAGGGACCGCTCGATCGCGAGGCCGCGGTCGCCGCGCTGCGCGCGTGGTGGGCCGAGCAGCCCGAGTCGCGCGCCTGAGCCCTCAGTGCACCTGCACGGGGTGCCCGCGCACCGCCCGGGCGTACCCGGCGGCGGCCAGCAGGTACAGGCTGCCGATCAGCGCGTAGACCGGGCGCGAGTACCCGTCGGGGGGCACGAGCAGCGCCGCGGTCGCCGCGGCGATGACGAAGGCGAGGTTGAAGACCACGTCGTAGAACGAGAACACCCGGCCGCGGAAGTCGTCGTCGACGCAGGCCTGGACGATGGCGTCGACGCAGATCTTCGAGCCCTGGGCCGCGGCACCGAGCACCACGGCCGCCGCCAGCAGCAGCGGCACGCTGATCGTCACGGCCACGACGTACTCGGTGAGGGCGGCGGCGACGAAGCAGCGCCACACCCACCCCGACGTCCCCCACCGGGTCGAGCCCAGCGGCGTGATGATGGCGGCGACCGCGAACCCCAGACCCAGCGCCGCGAAGACCAGCGCCAGCAGGGTGAAGCCCGAGCCGACGTCGGCGGGGTCGGCGAAGTGGTTGCGGCAGAGCAGGATCGTGGCGATGAACGAGATGCCGTAGGCGAAGCGGTGCAGCCCGATCGCCGCCAAAGCGTCGAACGCGGGGCGCCGCTCGCGCACGTGCCGGGCGCCGTCCACCAGCGCCCGCACGCCGGACGCCGGGTGCGCCTCGACGAGGTGGTCGGGCCCGAGCAGCCCCGGGGCCATCCGGGTCGCCAGCAGCGCCGAGACCGCGTAGGCGAGGGCGGCGGCCAGCAGCACCAGCGCGTCCGTGCGGTCGCCGACGCCGAGCAGCTGGCGCAGGCCGTACCCGAGGAACCCGCCGCCGATGGCCGAGAGCGTGCCGCAGGTGGGGCTGACCGCGTTGGCCATGACCAGCTCGTCGTCGGGCACCACGTGCGGCAGGCTCGCGCCCAGGCCGGCCAGGAAGAAGCGGTTGACCGACAGCGCCGCCAGCACCGCGACGTACAGCAGCGGACCCACGTCGGTGACCACCAGGACGGCGATCACGACCACGATCAGGGTGCGCACCGCGTTGGCGACCAGCAGCACCTGGCGCCGCCGCCAACGGTCGAGCAGCACCCCCGCGAACGGCCCGACCAGCGTGTAGGGCAGCACGGACGCCGCGAGTGCACCGGCCGCCGCGCCCGCCGTCGCCGCCCGCTCGGGTGAGAAGAAGACCAGGCTGGCCAGGGCCACTTGGAACGCCCCGTCGCCGGCCTGCGAGACGAGGCGGACGGCGAACAGCCGGCGGAAGTCGCGACCGCGCAGCACCACGCGCAGATCGGCGACGAAGGGCACGCCGCCAGCCTAGGCCGGTCCCTCCGCCCCGCCTTCCCGGCCCGACGTGCGCCGAGATGATCACGTTCCGTGGGTGGGCTCGTGCTTCCCGCGATCAGCAGAACGAGGGAAGGACGACGTCACCTACGGAACGTGATCATCTCGGGCCACCTGCGAGCTAAGGCTCGACCTGACGGCCTGCGAGCTAGCGCTCGACCTGACGGCCTGCGAGCTAGCGCTCGACGTCTCCGCGGATGAAGGCCTCGACGCTCGCGCGGCCCTCGTCGTCCGGACGCTGCACCGGCGGGGACTTCATCAGGTACGACGACGCCGACAGCAGCGCGCCGCCGATGCCGCGGTCCTTGGCGATCTTGGCCGCGCGGATCGCGTCGATGATGATGCCGGCCGAGTTGGGCGAGTCCCACACCTCGAGCTTGTACTCCAGGTTGATGGGGGCGTCGCCGAAGGCGCGACCCTCGAGGCGCACGTACGCCCACTTGCGGTCGTCCAGCCACTGCACGTAGTCCGACGGGCCGATGTGCACGTTGCGGGCGCCGAGGTCGTGCTCGAGGTTCGAGGTCACGGCCTGGGTCTTGCTGATCTTCTTGGACTCCAGGCGGTCGCGCTCGAGCATGTTCTTGAAGTCCATGTTGCCGCCGACGTTGAGCTGGTAGGTGCGGTCGAGCACGACGCCGCGGTCCTCGAACAGCTTGGCCATCACGCGGTGGGTGATGGTCGCGCCGACCTGGCTCTTGATGTCGTCGCCGATGATCGGGACGCCGGCGTCCTCGAACTTCTTGGCCCACACCGGGTCGCTGGCGATGAACACCGGCAGCGCGTTGACGAACGCGACACCGGCGTCGATGGCGCACTGGGCGTAGAACTTGTCGGCGTTCTCGGACCCCACCGGCAGGTACGACACCAGGACGTCGGCCCGCGTCTCGCGCAGCACCTGGACGATGTCGACCGGCTCGGCGTCGGACTCCTCGATCGTCTCGCGGTAGTACTTGCCGAGGCCGTCCAAGGTGTGGCCGCGCTGCACGGGGACGCCCATCGGCGGCACGTCGCAGATGCGGATCGTGTTGTTCTCGCTGGCCAGGATCGCCTCGGACAGGTCGAAGCCGACCTTCTTGGCGTCCACGTCGAACGCGGCGACGAACTCGACGTCGTTGACGTGGTACTCACCGAACTTCACGTGCATCAGGCCGGGAACGGTGGCGTTCGGGTCGGCGTCGGCGTAGTAGTGGACGCCCTGGACGAGCGAGGCGGCGCAGTTGCCGGTGCCGATGATGGCGACGCGGACGGATCCCATGGGTGCTCCTTCAGTGAGGGGTCTGTGGTGAGGTCTGTGGTGCGGCGGGGGTGTCGGTCGAGCGCTCGGTGTCGATCAGCTCGGTGAGCCAGCGCACCTCGCGCTGGACGCTCTCGAGCCCGTGCCGCTGCAGCTCGAGGGTGTAGGCGTCGGCGCGCTCGCGGCCACGGGCCAGCGAGGCGCCGATGGTGTCGAGGCGCTCCTCGAGCCGGCCGCGCCGACCCTCCAGGATCCGCAGCCGCACGGTGGCCTCGGTGCGGGCGAAGAAGGCGAAGCGGACGCCGAAGCTGTCGTCGTCCCAGCTGGTGGGCCCGCCGTCGGCGACCAGGGCGTCGAAGTGCTCCTTGCCGGCGGCGGTGAGCTCGTAGACGATCCGGGCCCGCCGTCCGGCCGCTGGGTCACCGGCCTGCTCGGCGACCCACCCGCGGTCCAGCAGCTGGCGCAGGCACGGGTACAGCGTGCCGTAGCTCAGCGCCCGGAACGGGCCCAGCACACCGGCCAGCTGCTTGCGCAGCTCGTAGCCGTGCAAGGGAGCGTCGTGCAGCAGGCCGAGGACGGCGAAGTCCAGGACGTCACGTCGCGCCACGTGCACCTCCCGGCCGGGTGTCAGTGGCGCTATATCGCGCCGATATGACGAACCTAGCCTTTGTCAGGTGCGTCCGGCAAACCGACGGTGACCGCCGTCGCTGCGCAGGCTCGGCCCGGCCCGGCACCGCATACTTGCCCGCGTGAGACGCATCGTGGACTACCCCCGCCGCCGCTACACCGGTGTGCGCGGTTTCGTCCCCTCCTGGCGGCAGGTGCTCGGCCTCGGCGCGGCCGTCGTGCTGCTCGGGGTCATCGCCCTGTCGGTGGTCTACGCGAAGGTCTCGGTGCCCGACCCGAACAAGCTCGTGACCGCCCAGGCCTCGGTCGTCTACTTCTCCGACGGCAAGACCGAGATCGGCCGGTTCAACGAGGTCGACGCCAACCGTCAGTCCATCCCCCTGACTCAGGTGCCGAAGACCGCGCAGCACGCCGTCCTCGCCGCCGAGGACCGCTCGTTCTACTCCAACTCCGGCGTCTCACCCAAGGGCATCGCCCGGGCGGTCTGGGTCAAGGTGCGCGGCGGCTCGACCCAGGGCGGCTCGACGATCACCCAGCAGTACGTCAAGAACTACTTCCTGACCCAGGACCGCACCTACACGCGCAAGCTCAAGGAGTTCGTGATCTCGCTGAAGATCGAGCAGCAGGAGTCGAAGGACGTCATCCTCGCGAACTACCTGAACACGATCTACTTCGGGCGCGGCGCCAACGGCATCGAGACGGCCAGCCAGGCCTACTTCGGCCACCCCGCCAGCAGGCTCACGGTCGCGGAGGGCGCCGTGCTCGCCTCGGTCATCCGCTCGCCCGGGCTGTACGACCCGATCTCGCAGAAGACGCGCACCCAGGCGCGGATGGCGTACGTCCTGGACGGCATGGTCAGCGAGGGCTGGCTGACCCAGGCCGAGCGCGCGAAGGTCACCTACCCCAAGGTCCTGCCGCGAAAGACCGCTAACGCCAAGGGGGGCACCACCGGCTACCTGCTCAAGGCGGTGCAGGACGAGCTGCGCTCCAAGGTCGGTCTCACCGACGCCCAGATCGACCAGGGCGGGCTGCGCGTGATCAGCACCTTTGACCGCCGCGCCCAGGCGGCCGCCGTCCAGGCCGTCAAGGACGAGCTGCCGAAGGAGAACTCGAAGGGCGTGCGCGCCGGCCTGGTGGCGATCAAGCCCGGCGACGGCGCGGTGATCGCCATGTACGGCGGCCCCGACCAGGTCAAGCAGCCGTTCAACGCCGCCACCCAGTCGGTGATGCAGGCGGGCTCGACGTTCAAGCCGTTCGCGCTCGCCGCCGCGCTCGAGGACGGCGGCTCGCTGAGGTCGCGGTACTCCGGGTCGAACCACCAGAGCTTTCCCGGTGTGGACGCACCGGTGAACAACTTCGGCAACGAGAGCTTCGGTCGGATCAACCTCGTCACCGCCACCGAGAACTCGGTCAACACCGTCTACGTGGCGCTCAACATCGACACCGGGCCGCAGAAGACGCTGGACGCCGCCATCGCCGCCGGCGTCCCCAAGGGCACCCTGGGCCTGGAGCCCAACATCGCCAACGTCCTCGGCACCGCCTCACCCCACGTCATCGACATGGCCGACGCCTACGCCACGTTCGCCGCTCAGGGCGTGCACGCCAGTGCGTACGTCGTCCGCTCGGCGGTCTCGGCCGACGGCGCCGTCAAGTACAAGGTCAAGGTCGACGCGAAGCGGGTGTTCGCGAAGGACACCACCGCCGACCTCACCTACGCCTTGCAGCAGGTGACCCGGAGCGGCTCGGGCGCGTACGCCGGCAGCAACCTGGACCGGCCCGTCGCCGGCAAGACCGGCACGTCGTCCTCGAACCTGTCGGCCTGGTTCTCGGGCTACACCCCGCAGCTGGCCGCGTCCGTCGGCATCTACCGCGACCAGGGTGGCAGCCCGGTCTCGCTCAAGGGCCTCGGTGGCCGCAGCGAGGTGACCGGCGGGTCGTTCCCGGTGCGGATCTGGACGGCGTTCATCAAGGGCGCGCTCGAGGGCGCCAAGGTCGAGGACTTCCCGCCGCCGGTCTACGGCGGGTCGTCGAACGCCCCGGTCTACACGCCCCCGCCGTCGTCGAGCAGCAGCACCAGCAGCACGCCCACCGACACGGCGACGGCGACCCCCACCGACACGCCCACGGACACCGCGACGGTGCCGCCGACCGTCGCACCGCCGGTGCCGACCCCGACCGTGGTGCCGACGGCGCCGACGTCCATCACCGGCCCGCCGGTGACCCAGGGGGCGAACCCGGCCGCCTCGCCGACCGGCCAGGGCTGATGGACTCGCCCGGGGTCGTCGCCCCCAGCCGCGAGGACCCGCTCGTGGCCACCCTGTCGGCGGTCGTCGGCGGTCCGGGCGGACGCCGGGTGCGGGCCGGACGGCACGGCTGGTGGACCGCGGCACGCGTCCTGGTGGTGCTCGCGATGGTCGTCCTCGCGCTGGGCGTGGCCGAGAAGCAGCACTGCCGCGCCCAGGGGTGGAGCTCGCCCGACCAGTTCTTCCACGCCTGCTACAGCGACCTGCCGATCGTCTACCAGAGCGCCGGCCTGCGATCGGGCCTGACGCCGTACGCCGGCGACGACCCGGCCCGGCTCGACCAGCCGGTGCTGACCGGCCTGGCCCTGTGGGGCATCGCCACGGTCGTGCCGGACGGCGGCGTCCGTGAGCAGACCCGGTGGTACTTCGACATCAGCACCGCGGTGGTCGCCCTGCTGCTGGTCGCCCTCGTGGCCCTGACGGCGGCCGGCGCCGGACGGCGCAGACCCTGGGACGGCGCGCTGGTCGCCCTGTGTCCCCTGCTCGCCCTGTCGGCGCTGGTGTCGCTGGACCTGCTGGGCGTCACGCTCGCCGCGGGTGGCCTGCTGGCCTGGGCGCGCCGTCGTCCGGCGCTGGCCGGGCTGCTGCTCGGCCTGGCGGTGATGGCCCGCACCTACCCGGCGCTGCTGGTGCTGGTGCTCGGCCTGCTGGCGCTGCGCGCCGGACGCCTGCGCGAGTGGGCGCGCACGGCCGGGGTCGCTGCGGCCACCTGCGTCGCGGTGCTGGCTCCGTGGTTCGTGGTGCAGGCGGACGGGGTGCTCGCCGCGTACCGCGCGTGGGGCCGGGCCCCGGCCGGGTACGGGTCGCTGTGGCTGCTCCCGCAGACGCTGTTCGCGGAGCCGCGACCGCGGTGGATGGTGCGGGCCGGCGTACACGCGGTCACCGTCCCGACCGGCCTGGTCACGGCGCTCGCGGTGGTGGGGATCCTGGCCGCGCTGCTCCTCGGCGCCTACCTGGCTCTCGCCACGGACCGCCGGCCCCGGGTGCCCCAGGTGGCGTTCGTCGTGCTGGCTGTGGTCATGGTCACCGGCAAGGCGTGGCCGGTGCAGGCCGCGCTGTGGCTGCTGCCGCTGGCCGCGCTGGCCCGGCCGCGGTGGCGCGACCACCTGGTGTGGGTGGGCGCCGAGGCGGCCTACTTCATGGCCGTCTGGCTGTACGTCGCGGCCGGCACCAACGCCAACCGCGCGCTGCCGGCCACCTGGTACTCGGTCTTCGTGGTCGCCCGCGCGGCGGGGCTGCTGTGGCTGGTCTGGTGCGTGGTGCGCGACGTCCGCGACCCGGTGCGCGACGTCGTCCGCCGCGACGGTGAGGACGACCCCCTCGGTGGACCGCTCGAGCACGCCCCGGACGCGCTCGTCGTCCGCGTCGACTGACGGCTTGTGGACGACGGGCGGCGCCGTCGGCGGCGCACGGTAGCCTTGGCTCGTCATCGTGGCTCCACCGGCCGGCCGGACCGGCGACCGGGCGCCCCGGTGACGACGTATCAGCCCTCCTGTCACGGAGAGACCGTGGCCGCCTGAGTCCAGAGGAGGTGGGTTTCCGCATGCGTCATTACGAGCTCATGGTCATCCTCGACCCCGACCTCGA
>JBKJTJ010000174.1:0-8489 GCA_046590855.1 Actinomycetota bacterium | reverse complement strand
ACGACCTCGCCGGTCAGCGGGTGCAGGGTGTAGATCCGCTCGATCTCGTCGCCGAAGAACTCGATCCGGATCGCCAGCTCCTCGTACACCGGGATGATCTCGACGGTGTCGCCGCGCACCCGGAACGTGCCGCGGGTGAAGGCCAGGTCGTTTCGGGAGTACTGCATGCCGACGAACCTGCGCAGCAGGTCGTCGCGCTCGATCCGGTCGCCGATCTTCAGCCGGGCCATCCGGTCGACGTACTCCTGCGGGGTGCCGAGGCCGTAGATGCACGACACCGAGGCGACCACGATGACGTCGCGACGGGTCAGCAGCGAGTTGGTGGAGGAGTGCCGCAACCGCTCGACCTCCTCGTTGATCGAGGAGTCCTTCTCGATGTAGGTGTCGGTCTGGGCGATGTACGCCTCGGGCTGGTAGTAGTCGTAGTACGAGACGAAGTACTCGACCGCGTTGTTGGGCAGCAGCTCGCGGAACTCGTTGGCCAGCTGGGCGGCCAGCGTCTTGTTCGGCGCCATGACGAGGGTCGGGCGCTGCAGCTGCTCGATCAGCCAGGCGGTCGTCGCCGACTTGCCGGTGCCGGTGGCGCCGAGCAGCACGACGTCCTGCTCGTCGGCGCGGATGCGCTGGGCCAGGTCGGTGATCGCCGTCGGCTGGTCACCGGAGGGCGAGAAGTCGGAGATGACCTCGAAGGGGGCCACCCGGCGCTGCAGGTCGGTCGTCGGTCGCATGTCACCACGGTAAAGGCCACCACCGACAACGCCATTCCCCCGCCCGCACCCTTCCTCCCCCCACCCCGCGTTCCTCCGCTCAGCCGGGATTCGACGTCCGATTCACCCGATCTGTCCCCGGCTGAGGGGAGGAACGGCGGTCGGGGGGAGGAAGGGGGTGGGTGGCCCAGGCGAGGGCCCGGGGCAGCGCCTGCGCGAACCACGGCTCCTTGGCGGCGGCGTAGTCGGTGGCGGACAGGCCCAGGGCGGCGAGCCGGCGCTTCTCGGCCTCGTACGCCGCGAGCTCGGCGGGCACCGCCCGCCACCAGTCGCGCAGCAGCAGCGCGGTCCGCCAGCCCGGACCACCGACCTCGCGGACGTGCAGGTGGACGACGCGCCCCGGGTCGGCTCCCCCGTGGAACCGCTTGCCCCAACGCAGCGGGTCGGGCTCGACCTCGGCATGCACGTCGTCGGTGACGTTCCCGGCCACGACCGGGAAGCCGGCCTGCGTGAGCGCCGCGCTCACGGCGTCCGCATCGGCGAGGGTGTCGACGCCGAGCTGCAGGTCGATGACGTCCTTGGCCAGCAGCCCCGGCACGGACGTCGACCCGATGTGCTCCACGCCGCGGCCACGCTCCCCCGCCGCCCGAGCTGCTCGCGCCGCGAGGCGCGCGGCCTGCGCCGGCCACGTCGGGTCGGGCGGCACCAGGGTCAGCACCGAGGGCCGCTGCACCCGGACGCCGGCGCGCACGTTGCGCTCGAAGGACACCAGCCGCTCGTGCCACAGGGCGTCGACGGCGGCAGCGAGGTCGGCGTCCGAGCCACCGTTGTCGAGCCAGACGTCGGCTGCCGCCCGGCGCTGCTCGTCGGTGGCCTGGGCGCGGATCCGGGCGCGGGCGTCGTCCGGGGCCATCCCCCGCCCGGCCAGCCGGTCCACACGGACCTGGACGGGCGCGTCCACCACCACGACGAGGTGGTACGCGGCGCCCATGGCCTTCTCGACCAGCAGCGGCACGTCGTGCACCACGATCGCGTCGTCGGAAGCCGCGGCGACCAGCTCGGCGGTGCGCGCGGCGATCAGCGGGTGGGTGATCGCCTCGAGCGCGCGGCGCCGCTGGTCCGAGGCGAAGGCCACCCGGGCCAGCGCCGCCCGGTCGAGCGACCCGTCGTCCGCCCGGACGTCGGCACCGAACTCGGCGACGACCGCGGCCAGCCCCGCACCGCCGGGCGCCACGACCTGGCGGGCGAGCAGGTCGGCGTCGACGACCACGGCGCCGAGAGAGGCGAGCCGGCGAGCGACGGTGGACTTGCCGGACCCGGTGCCCCCGGTCAACCCGACGCGCAGCATCGAGCCAGCCTAGGCGCACGAAGGCCCCGCACCCGGGACGGGTGCGGGGCCTCGCGTCAGCGCCTGGTCAGGCGCCGGTGAGCTTCTCGCGCAGTGCGGCCAGCGCCTCGTCCGAGGCCAGCGTGCCCTCGGCCTCGACCGGCGCGGCCGGGGCCGCGTCGGAGTCCGCGTCCTCGTCCGCGGCGTCGCCGGACTGCGAGGAGTAGGAGGTGGGCGACTCGCCACCACCGCTGCGGGCCTCGGCGTCAGCCTTGGCGGCCTCCTCGACCTGCTTCTTGTGCGCCTCCCAGCGCTCGTGCGCCTCGGCGTACTGCTTCTCCCAGACCTCGCGCTGGGACTCGAAGCCCTCGAGCCAGTCGTTGGTCTCCGGGTCGAAGCCCTCGGGGTACTTGTACTGGCCGGCGTCGTCGTACTCGGCCGCCATGCCGTACAGCGTGGGGTCGAACTCCGCGGTCGGCGAGGCGCCCGCGTCGTTGGCCTGCTTCAGCGACAGCGAGATCCGCCGCCGCTCCAGGTCGATGTCGATCACCTTGACGAAGATCGGGTCACCGACCTGCACGACCTGCTCGGGCACCTCGACGTGGCGCTCGGCGAGCTCGGAGATGTGCACCAGGCCCTCGATGCCCTCGTCGACGCGCACGAACGCACCGAACGGGACCAGCTTGGTGACCTTGCCGGGCACGACCTGGCCGATGGCGTGGGTGCGCGCGAACTGCTGCCACGGGTCTTCCTGGGTGGCCTTGAGCGACAGCGAGACGCGCTCGCGGTCCATGTCGACGTCGAGGACCTCGACGGTGACCTCCTGGCCGACCTCGACGACCTCGCTCGGGTGGTCGATGTGCTTCCAGGACAGCTCGCTGACGTGCACCAGACCGTCCACGCCGCCGAGGTCGACGAACGCGCCGAAGTTGACGATGGACGAGACCACGCCGGAGCGGACCTGGCCCTTCTGCAGCGTGGTGAGGAAGTTCTGCCGCACCTCGGACTGGGTCTGCTCGAGCCAGGCACGGCGCGAGAGGACGACGTTGTTGCGGTTCTTGTCCAGCTCGATGATCTTGGCCTCGAGCTCCTTGCCCACGTAGGGCTGCAGGTCGCGCACGCGGCGCATCTCGACCAGCGACGCCGGCAGGAAGCCGCGCAGCCCGATGTCGATGATCAGGCCGCCCTTGACGACCTCGATGACGGTGCCGGTGACGATCCCGTCCTCGTCCTTGATCTTCTCGATCTTGCCCCAGGCGCGCTCGTACTGCGCGCGCTTCTTGGACAGGATCAGCCGACCCTCCTTGTCCTCCTTCTGCAGGACCAGAGCCTCGACCTCGTCACCGACCTTCACCACGTCGTTGGGGTCGACGTCGTGCTTGATCGACAGCTCGCGCGAGGGGATGACGCCCTCGGTCTTGTAGCCGATGTCGAGCAGGACCTCGTCGCGGTCGACCTTGACGATGATGCCTTCGACGATGTCGCCGTCGTTGAAGTACTTGATCGTCTCGTCGATCGCGGCCATGAAGTCCTCGGCCGTGCCGATGTCGTTCACGGCGACCTGGGGACGGGCCGTCTCGATGATGCTGGCAGTCATGTAGGGGGGGCTCCGATGCGGACAGGGATCGTGGGGGCAGGGATCGTGCGGGCACGCGTGTGCCCACCGCACAGATGTGCGACGTGCCAGGGTATCGACCCCCGCGAGCACCGGTCAACGCGGGTCAGCCGGCGGTGCGCAGACCCCGCAGCAGGTCGCGCGCCGCGGCGACCGGAGCCGCCGGCTCGCGGCCGGTGGTGGGCCGGGCGGCGAGGTCGAGCACGGCGAACAGGTCGTGGTCACGTGCGCTGGCCGGCCAGTCCGGCATCGGGCTCGACCGTGGAGCACGCTCGGCGACCAGCCCCTCGTGCAGCGCGTCGACGAACCCCTCGCGGAACGCCAGGGCCGGGGGCGTGGGCGAGGGCCCGACGCCGCGCAGCAGGTTGCCGGCGTCGGCGAGCCAGCTGCCGGCGTGCGCGTGCTCCCAGTCCAGCACCGCCCGCAGCCGACCCGTGTTGGGGTCCAGCACCAGGTTCTTGCCGTTCAGGTCGCCGTGCACCAGCGAGGGTCGCTGGGCCTCACCGGCCGCGCGGCGGGCGTCGGCCGCGGCCAGGGCCGCCATCAGCGGTGACCCCTCCGAGGTGTCCAGGCCCGCTGCCAGCAGCCCCGGGCGCAGGTGGTGGGCCAGACCCACCAGCGTGTCGAAGGACGGAGGCCACTCCCCCACGGTCAACAGGCGGTCGGTGAACGGGCCGGCCGCGTCGAAGGTGACCGCCCGCAGGATGCTCACGACCCGCGCGCTCTGGCGCCCCATGGCCCGGGCCGCCGGCAGCGGCGCCCCCGCCTCGAGCAGCGCGTCACCACGCTGCCCCGGGACCGCCGCGGTGACGATGTGCACCGGCAGCGCGCTCGCGGACGTCGGCGGCTCGGTGACCGCTGCCAGCACCTTGGCCAGCGGCAGGATGCCCTCGAGCCGGCGCATCAGGGCGAGGTCGACGGCCGCCCGCTGCGGGTCGCGCAGGTACAGCCGCACGTAGGCGCGCTGGCGGAACCACAGCCCGGCGAAGGTCTCGCCGCTGTACCCGCCGGACGCCGGCGCGACGTCGTGCAGCACCCGCCCGGCGAGGGCGAGGGCATCGGTGGCGACCACGATGAGATGCAACCACACCGCCGCTGACCCCACCGGGCTGCCCCGCCGACGCGGGGACGGCAGGATCGGGGCATGGACGTCGATCCCCAGCCCACCCGCGCCCCGGTCGCAGGCGTCCAGCGGCGCCCCACCGACGTCCGCGAGACCGGGCGCGCGAACCGGACGTGGTGGGACGCCGAGGCGCCGGCGTACTACGCCGAGCACGGTGGGTTCCTCGGCGACGACCGCTTCGTGTGGTGCCCCGAGCGGCTTGACGAGGAACAGGCGCGGCTGCTCGGGGAGGTCCGGGGTCGGCGGGTGCTCGAGATCGGCGCGGGCGCCGCGCAGTGCTCGCGCTGGCTGCTGGCGCAGGGGGCGCAGGTGGTGGCGACCGACCTGTCGATGGGCATGCTGCGACAGTCCGCCACGATCGACCGCGAACGGCCCCGAGAGGTCCCGCTGGCGCAGTGCGACGCGCTCGAGCTGCCGTTCGCCGACGCCGTCTTCGACCTGGCCTGCTCGGCGTACGGAGCGGTGCCGTTCGTCGCCGACTCCGCCAGGCTGATGCGCGAGGTGGCCCGGGTCCTACGACCCGGCGGCCGGTGGGTGTTCTCGGTCAGCCACCCCCTGCGCTGGGCCCTGCCGGACGACCCGGGGCCCGAGGGCCTGGTGGTGCGCTCGTCGTACTTCGACCGCACGCCGTACGTCGAGCAGGCCGAGGACGGCACGGCGGTGTACGTCGAGCACCACCGCACCCTGGGAGACCGGGTGCGCGAGATCACCGCCGCCGGGCTGGTGCTGGCGGACGTGGTCGAGCCCGAGTGGCCGGCCGACCACCGCGGCGTGTGGGGCGGCTGGAGCCCCACGCGGGGACGGCTCGTGCCCGGGACGGCGATCTTCTGCTGTCACCGTCCCGGGTGAGCGGCCCGTCCTGACGGGTCAGACCAGCCGGCGCCGCACGGCTGCGGCGAGGCCGGTGCCGAGCGCGAAGACGACCAGCGCCCCCAGCCCGCGGCCGAGGTTGCGGCTCGCGCCGCCGTCCATGCCCGCCAGCTCCAGGGAGTAGGCGGTCGCGCCGGTGGCGCCGGCCGGCAGCCCGTAGGCCATCGCCTCGGTCTTGGCCCGCTGGGCACCCGCCACGATCACCGCGTACTTCTCGCCGTAGTCGGCCGAGGTCTTCTTGCCCGCGGCGACCAGTGCCGTGCTGCCCTTGGTCGACAGCTGCTGCGCGCCGTCACGCAGCGCCGGCGCCGACCCAGCGGCCGTGACCAGGCCGCCGGCGAGCCGGCCCGAGCCGTCCGCCGCCGTCTGCAGGCCGGACGAGAGCCGGCCGGCGCCCGAGGCGATCTGCTGGTTGCCTTCCGCCAGCGCGGCGGCACCGGTCGAAGCGGTGCTCGTGCCGTCGGCCAGCTGACCGGCACCAGCCGCCAGCCTGCCGGCTCCGTCGTCCGCGGCGCCCGCGCCGGTGGCCAGCGCCGTGGCTCCCGTCGACAACGTCCCGAGCCCGGTGGCGAGCGATCCGCTGCCGTCGGCGACCTGGCCCGCACCGGCCCCCAGCCGGGTGAGCCCGGCGATCAGGGTCTGCCCCCCGGCCGAGATCTGGTCGACCCCGTCACCCAGGCTGTGGGTGCCGCCGCGCAGGGTCTGGTCGGCGGCCGTGTCGTCGCCCTGGCCGACGGCCCCCTGCACCTGGCTGACCACGCCGTTCACGAGCTGGGTGACGCCGGCGTCGACGGCGCCCAGCCCCTGCAGCAGGCCCGGGCGGGCGGGGTCGCAGGCACCGGGGAGCGCCGCGCTGGAGAGTCCGCACTCGACCCGCGCCAGTCCGCTCGACGCCGTGCCGAGGCTGGTCTTGAGCTGCCCGAGGCCACCGGACACCTGACCGAGGCCGGCCGAGGCAGCCGTGGTGCTCTGCCGCAGGTTGGTGTTGATCCCGGGATACACCTGGGCGAGCGTGCCGGAGCAGACCGGGTCGGTCGAGCAGCCGACCGTCGCCTGAGCGGCCTTGACGCCCCCGGCCAGCCGGTCGACCGAGCCACCGGGCGCGGTGGCCGCGTCCAGCCCGGCCTTGACCTGGTCGGTGCCGCCCTTGAGCTGGTCCAGCGAGCCCCCGGCCGCGGCCGCCGCCGCCAGCCCCGAGCGCACCTGGTCGACGCCGTAGAGCAGGCTGTCGGCCGTCGTCGTGCTGCCGATGCCGGTGACCAGCTGGCCGATGCCGTCGTGCAGGGGCTGGGCCTTGGCAGGCAGGCCGCCGATGCCGCCGTAGAGCTGCACGAGCCCGGCGTCCAGGTTCGTCAGTCCGGTGCGCACCTGGGTGAGGCCACCCACCAGGGCGGGGGCCTTGGCGTTGACCGCGTCGAGGCCGTCGGCCACCTGGGTCGAGCCATCAGCCAGCCGCTGCGCGCCGGTCGACGCGCTCTTCGCCCCGACGGCCAGCTTGGTCGCGCCCACGGCGAGGGCACCGGTGCCCCGGGCCAGGGTCCCGGTGCCGACGCGCAGCTGCGCGGCGCCGTCGTCCAGCCGCACCAGACCGGCACGCAGCGCCCCGGCGCCGGTGGCGGCCTGGTTCGCGCCGTCAGCCAGCGCGGCGGCACCCGGCACCGCGGTGCCGGCCAGGCCGGTGTTGAGCTGGGTGGCGCCGTCGCGCAGCTGGATCAGCCCGGCGAGGAGCTGTCCTGCGCCGTCGCGCAGCTTCAGCAGGTTCGCGTCGATCGTCCTGGCGCCGCCCGTGAGCTGCACGCCGCTGGCGGCTCCGGCCTGGTAGCTGGCTGCCCCACCCTTGAACGAGGGGTTGTCCAGCGGGCTCACCGGCAGGCCGGCGAGGGTGGCCGGGGGCACGACGCCGTCGGTGATGCGCGCCCGGTAGCCGACCTGGGCGCTGGGCGACCCGATGGGCCCGAACAGGGTCAGCGTGAACCTCAGCGACGTGGCGCCGTGTCCGTCACCGGCGACGCTCGCCTGGCCGGAGCTGACATCGGTGAACGTCGACGGCAGCGTCGTGGTCAGCGAGGCGACCATCGGGACCACGACCTCGACGTCCTTGGTGACCGTGGTCCCCGTGCCGTCGTCGTACGACACCGGGGTCGTGCGCCGCGTGGTGTTGCGGACGTCGAACCTCACCTCGAGGTCACCCGTGGCGCCGACGACCTTCGCCGGGGCGACCTCGCGACCGTTCAGCAGGTAGGTCACACCGACGGTGAGAGGCAGGGCCTTGGTGTGGTTGCTGACGGTCCGCAGCCGCTTGTCGCCGCTGACGGCGACCGTGCTGACGACCGTGCCGCTGCGCGCGTCCAGTCCGCCGAAGGAGTCAAGGTTGCGAAGGTGGTCGGTGGAGACGGGGTCGGTGACGGTGACCGTGCCGGTGCCGGTCAGGTCCAGCTGCTGGTAGACGCGGGCGTCGAGAACCCGGCCGGTGGCGTCCAGGTGCGCCTGCACCGTCTCGTTGCTCACGACGGTGACGCCGTCCGCGGCCAGGGCCGGGCCGGCTGCGAGGACCACCGACGCCGGGACGGCCAGGGTCGTCAGCGCCAGTCGGCGGGCGCGGGTCGTGCGGGTGCGGGTGCGGGTCGGCATGGCCACAGGGCCTCGTCCGGGAGCAGGGCAGCGTCGGGTGTACGGGGGGGCGTCGGCCGACCGGCGGCGTGCTCGCTCTGGCGGGCCTGCACCACCCGCGGCCCGAGCAGCGCCGTGGCCAGGAAGCCCAGCGCAGCCGCGAGCAGCACCGTGGTCACGGCCGTGGGCGACTCGCTGGGCAGCTGCGAGGGGGCCAGGGTGTAGGTCTGCTCGTAG
>JBKJTJ010000171.1:0-4094 GCA_046590855.1 Actinomycetota bacterium | reverse complement strand
CGACAACGTTGTCGAGCGCTTCGGCGCCACACCCGAAGGACGTACTCCATGCGCATCACCAGCTCACGCTCCGCGCGACGCCGCGGGCTGCTCACCCTCGGCGTGCTCACCGCCTCGTCCGCCCTGCTCCTGACCGCCTGCGGCGGGTCGAGCAGCACGTCCGGCGCCGGCGGTGGCGGTGGCGGCGACAAGGTCGGCGTCTCGCTGATCACCAAGGACTCGACCAACCCGTTCTTCGTGGCCATGCAGAAGGGCGCCAAGGCCGACGCGGCCAAGGACGGTGTCGACCTGACGATCGCCGCTGGCAAGCAGGACGGCGACGAGGCCGGCCAGGTCACCGCGATCGAGAACGCGGTCGCCAAGGGGCAGAAGGGCATCCTCATCACGCCCAACGGTCCGGGCGTGAACTCGGCGATCGAGGCGGCCCGCAAGGCCGGTCTGTTCGTCATCGCCCTCGACACCCCGCCCGACCCGCCCAGCACGGTCGACATCACGTTCGCCACCGACAACTTCGAGGCCGGCAAGCTGATCGGCGCGTGGGCCGCCAAGACCCTCGGCGGCAAGCCCGCCACGATCGCGATGCTCGACCTGTTCAACGACAAGATCGTCTCGGTCGACTACAACCGCGACCAGGGCTTCCTCACCGGCATGGGGATCGACGTCAAGGACCCCAAGAAGAACGGCGACGAGGCCAAGACGGGTAGCTACTCGGGTGGCTCGTACACGATCGTGTGCAACGAGCCCACCGGTGGCGCCGAGGACGGCGGGCGCACGGCCATGGAGCGGTGCCTGGCGAAGAACCCGGCCATCAACGTGGTCTACACCATCAACGAGCCGTCGGCCAACGGCGCCTACGCCGCGCTCAAGGCGGCCGGCAAGGAGTCCGGGGCGATCATCGGATCGGTCGACGGTGGGTGCGCCGGCGTCAAGTCGGTCAAGGACGGCATGATCGGCGCCACCTCGCAGCAGTACCCGCTGAAGATGGCCACCCTCGGCATGGAGGCCATCGCCAAGTTCGCCAAGGACGGCACCAAGCCCACGACGTCCGACGGCCTGGACTTCTTCAACACCGGCGTGGCCCTGGTCACCGACAAGCCCGCGGACGGTGTCACCAGCATCACCACGGACGAGGGCAGCAAGATCTGCTGGGGCTGACCCGAGCGCTCCTTCCCACGGCGGGGGCCCGGTGCTAGACACGTGGCACCGGGCCGTCGCCGCTGACCCAGTCCGGCCGAGGCCCCTCACTGACGAGGGGCCGCACGTAGAGATGAGGTCCAGCCGTGGCCACCGTCACCGCCCCACCGAGCGCGGCAGAAGCGCTCTCGCGTCGCCGGCAGTCGCCGGCCCAACGGGTGCAGCACCTGCTGCACTCCCACCCGGCGATCAGCCCGGCCGTCATCCTCGTGCTGGCGGTGGTGGTGTTCACGTCCATCGAGCCGGCGTTCGGTCGCCCGGCGAACCTCTCGATCCTGATGCAGCAGACCGCGGTCATCGCGGCCCTGGCGATCGGCCAGACCCTGATCATCCTGACCGCGGGCATCGACCTGTCCGTGGGTGCCATCGCCATCCTGTCGACCCTGGTGATGGGCACGCTCTTCGCCAAGAACGGGGTCCCCGCGGTGCTGGCCCTGGTGATCGGCCTGGGCCTGGCGCTTGGTGCCGGCGCGCTGAACGGCACCCTGGTCACCCGACTCAACCTGCCACCGTTCATCGTCACGCTGGGCACGCTCAGCGTGTTCACCGCACTGGCGCTGCTGTACTCCAGCGGGCAGGCCATCGTGGGCGCGGACCTGCCGAGCCTGCTGCTGTGGACCGGCACCAACATCAGCATCGGCCCACTGAAGATCACCACCGGCGTGCTCGTGATGCTGCTGCTGTACGTCGTGGTCGGGTTCGCGCTGAGTCAGACCGCCTGGGGGCGGCACGTGTACGCCGTCGGGGACGACGCCGAGGCCTCGCGCCTGGCCGGCATCCAGGTCAAGCGGGTGCTGCTGAGCGTGTACGCGGTCGCCGGGCTGATCTACGGCGTCGCGGCGTGGATCCAGATCGGTCGTTCCGGCACGGCGTCCCCCAACGCGATCACGGACGGCAACCTCAGCAGCATCACCGCCGTCGTGATCGGCGGCACCAGCCTGTTCGGCGGCCGGGGCGGGGTGCTGGGCACCCTGCTCGGGGCGCTGATCGTCCAGGTGTTCACCAGTGGGCTGTCGATCGTCGGCGTCGACGACCAGTACCGCGTCCTCACCGTCGGCGTCCTCGTCATCCTCGCCGTCGCGGTCGACCAGTGGATCCGGAAGGTGAAGGTATGAGCACCCAGCTGAGCGACCAGACGCAGGACGAGGTGTCCGACGCGCGCCGTCCGGTGCTGTCGGCCCGTGGGCTGGTCAAGACCTACGGGCGCGTGGTCGGCCTGGACGGCGTCGACGTCGACCTGTACCCCGGTGAGGTCCTCGCCGTCATCGGCGACAACGGCGCGGGCAAGTCGACCCTGGTCAAGGCCCTGACCGGCGCCGTCGTGCCCGACGCGGGCGAGCTGATGCTGGACGGCGAACCCGTGCAGTTCAAGCGCCCGCAGGACGCGCGCGACGCCGGCATCGAGACCGTCTACCAGACGCTCGCCGTCGCACCGGCGCTCGACATCGCCAGCAACCTGTTCCTCGCCCGTGAGGAGCGGCGCCCCGGCCCGCTCGGCTCGGTGCTGCGCATGCTCGACAAGAAGGGCATGCGCCAGCGTGCCGGTGAGGCGGTCAGCGGGCTCGGGATCGCGACGATCCAGAACATGGCGCAGACGGTCGAGACGCTCTCGGGCGGTCAGCGCCAGGCGGTGGCCGTGGCCCGCGCCGCGGCGTTCGGCAGCAAGGTGGTGGTGCTCGACGAGCCGACCGCCGCGCTG
Organism: Actinomycetota bacterium; assembly: GCA_046590855.1. Classification (GTDB taxonomy): domain Bacteria; phylum Actinomycetota; class Actinomycetes; order Actinomycetales; family Angustibacteraceae; genus JACMOY01. The sequence continues at coordinate 1,201 of JBKJTJ010000171.1, read as the reverse complement.
GGGGTCAAGGAGTCGAACATGGTGCTCGACATGATCAAGTCGTTGCGCGAGAGGGGTCTTCCGGTCATCTTGATCAGTCACAACATGCCGCAGGTGTGGGAGGTCGCCGACCGCATCCACATCCAGCGGCTCGGGGGGCGCGCCGGGGTCATCACCCCGCGCAGCCACACCATGACCGAGGGCGTCGGGATCATGACCGGTGCCATGACGCTGAAGGACACCCCCGGCACGGCGGGCGCCACCGTCTGACGCCGGGACGACGAGGGGCCTGGTCCACGCGGACCGGGCCCCTCGTCGTGCGGGGTCGTCTCATCATCTGGACGCTGGATCCGTGCTGGAACACGACGGACCGTGGATGGTGTTCTGCTGGTGGAGCGGTGCATGCTGTGGCCGCACCCGCCCCGAGACCGCTTCGACACCATGAGGTGAACAGCACCGTGCGCATCTACGACGACGTGACCACGCTGGTCGGCAACACCCCCCTGGTCCGGCTCAACCGGATCACCGACGGCGCAGGCGCGACGGTGCTCGCGAAGCTGGAGTTCTACAACCCGGCGAACAGCGTCAAGGACCGCATCGGCGTCGCGATCATCGACGCCGCGGAGGCGTCCGGTCAGCTCAAGCCCGGCGGCACCATCGTCGAGGCCACCAGCGGCAACACCGGGATCGCCCTCGCCATGGTCGGCGCCGCCCGCGGCTACAAGGTCGTCCTGACGATGCCCGAGACGATGAGCAAGGAGCGCCGCGCCCTGCTGCGCGCGTTCGGCGCCGAGCTGATCCTCACCCCCGGCAGCGGCGGGATGTCCGGCGCGGTGGCGAAGGCCAACGAGATCGGCGCCGAGCGCGGCGCCGTCATGGCCCGCCAGTTCGCCAACGAGGCCAACCCCGCGATCCACCGCGCGACCACCGCGCAGGAGATCTGGGCCGACACCGACGGCGAGGTCGACTTCCTCGTCGCGGGCATCGGCACCGGCGGCACCATCACCGGCGTCGGGCAGGTGCTCAAGGAGAAGAAGCCCAGCGTCAAGGTCATCGCCGTCGAGCCCGCCGAGTCGCCGATCCTGAATGGCGGGCAGCCCGGCCCGCACAAGATCCAGGGCCTGGGCGCCAACTTCGTCCCCGAGATCCTCGACACGACGGTGTACGACGAGGTCATCGACGTCAACGCCGAGGAGTCGGTGAAGTGGGCTCGTCGCGCCGC
>JBKJTJ010000132.1:0-32147 GCA_046590855.1 Actinomycetota bacterium | reverse complement strand
CAAGCTCGAGTGGCTGGCCCGGCTGCGGTCGGCCGGCGCCGACTGGCTGGCCGCCGACCCGACGTCCCAGGTGGCGCTGGTCGGGGACTGGAACGTCGCCCCGCGCGACGAGGACGTGTGGGACATGGGCGTCTTCGCCAACTCGACGCACGTCTCACCGCCCGAGCGGGACGCGTTCGCGGCGATCGTCGACGCGGGGTTCGCCGACGTCGTCCGGCCGCACACCCCCGACCAGTTCACCTACTGGGACTACACGCAGCTGCGATTCCCCCGCAAGGAGGGGATGCGGATCGACTTCGTGCTCGCCTCGCCCGCGCTGGCGGCCCGCGTGACCGGCGCGGCCATCGACCGCCAGGAGCGCAAGGGCAAGGGCGCGAGCGACCACGCGCCGGTCGTCGTCGACCTGGACTGACGCCGCCGCCGCGGTGATCGCGCCGTCGGGTCGCTGCCTCACCGCCGCCGTCGCAGGGTGGGGGCTCACGTTGGGAGGCGTGGCCTCAGGGTGCGCCGACCGTGCGCGCCCGCGTCCGCAAGGAGCAAGCATGCGCAGCATCCGCACAGCGACCGTCCTCGCCGCCACCGCCGCGGCGGCCCTGGTGGGCGGCACCGCCGCCCCCGCGCTCGCCGCACCCACGGCGGGCCGGCCGCTCACGGCGTCCCTGTCCGGCGCCAACGAGATCGGTGGCGGTGACACCGACGGCAGCGGCACCGCGTGGGTGAGCGTGAACTACGGCCAGAGCCGGCTGTGCTTCAGCATCGCCGTCAGCGGCCTGGCCCCCGCGGTCGCCGCCCACGTCCACGACGGTGACGCCGGCGCGAACGGGCCGGTGATCATCGCGCTGAAGGCGCCGGGCGCCGACGGCACCTCGAGCGGGTGCGTCACCGTGACGCGCACCCTGCTCAAGGGGATCCTGACCGACCCGGCCGGCTACTACGTCAACGTCCACACCGGGGAGTTCCCCGGCGGAGCGGTCCGCGGCCAGCTGGGCTGAGGTTCAGCCCGCGCGCACGGTGAGGCCGTCGCCGTCGACCGCCCGGTCGACCACGACGTCGTCACCGTCGCGCACCTGCCCCGCGAGCAGGGCCCGCGCCAGCTGGTCGCCGATCTGCTTGGCGACCAGCCGGCGCAGGGGCCGCGCGCCGTACGCCGGGTCGAACCCGGTGAGCGCCAACCACTCCCGCGCCGCCGGCGTCACCTGCAGCACCAGCCGTCGGTCGGTGAGCCGGGCCGCGAGCTGGGCGACCTGCAGGTCGACGATCCGGGTGAGCTCGCCGATCCCGAGGGCATCGAAGAGCACCACCTCGTCCAGCCGGTTGAGGAACTCGGGCTTGAACGCCGCCTGGACGGCGCCCATCACCGCCGTGCGTCGCTGGGCGTCGTCCAGGGCGGGGTCGACGAGATGCTGCGAGCCCAGGTTCGACGTCAGCACCAGGATCGCGTTGCGGAAGTCGACCGTGCGGCCCTGCCCGTCGGTCAGCCGGCCGTCGTCCAGCACCTGAAGCAGGACGTCGAACACGTCCGGGTGCGCCTTCTCGACCTCGTCGAGCAGCACCACCGAGTACGGACGCCGGCGCACGGCCTCGGTGAGCTGGCCGCCCTCGTCGTAGCCGACGTACCCGGGCGGTGCCCCGACCAGGCGCGAGACGCTGTGCTTCTCGCCGTACTCGCTCATGTCGATGCGCACCATGGCCTTCTCGTCGTCGAACAGGAAGTCCGCGAGCGCCTTGGCCAGCTCGGTCTTGCCCACCCCGGTCGGGCCGAGGAACAGGAACGACCCGGTCGGACGGTCGGGGTCGCTGATGCCGGCCCGGGACCGCCGGACGGCGTCGCTGACCGCCGCGACGGCCGTGCGCTGGCCGATCAGGCGGGCCCCCAGCACGTCCTCCATCCGCAACAGCTTCGCGCTCTCGCCCTCGAGCAGGCGACCGGCCGGGATGCCGGTCCAGGCGGCCACGACGTCGGCCACGTCGTCCGGGCCCACCTCGTCCTTGACCATCGGGTCGCCCGCGGCCGAGTCGGCCTCGGCCGCCTGAGCGGCGACGAGCTCGCGCTCGATCTCGGGGATCCGCCCGTACAGCAGGGCTGACGCCGCCCCCAGGTCGCCCTCGCGCTGCAGCCGCTCGGCCTGGCCGCGGACGTCGTCCAGCTGGCTGCGCAGGTCGCCGACCCGGTTCAGGCCGGCCTTCTCCTGCTCCCAGCGGGACGTGAGTGCGCCGAGCTGCTCGCTGCGGTCGGCGAGGTCCTTGCGCAGGGTGGCCAGCCGGGCGAGCGACGCGGGGTCGTCCTCGCGCTCCAGCGCCAGCTCCTCCATCTTCAGGCGGTCGACCCCGCGACGCAGCTGGTCGATCTCGACCGGGCTGGAGTCGATCTCCATCCGCAGCCGGGACGCCGCCTCGTCGACGAGGTCGATCGCCTTGTCGGGCAGCTGGCGGCCCGAGATGTAGCGGTGGCTCAGCGTCGCGGCCGCGACGAGGGCGGCGTCCGCGATCGAGACCTTGTGGTGCGCCTCGTAGCGCTCCTTGAGCCCGCGCAGGATGCCGATCGTGTCGGGCACGCTCGGCTCGCCGACGAAGACCTGCTGGAAGCGGCGCTCGAGGGCGGCGTCCTTCTCGATCCGCTGGCGGTACTCGTCCAACGTGGTGGCCCCCACCAGGCGCAGCTCGCCGCGGGCCAGCATGGGCTTGAGCATCTGGCCGGCGTCCATCGCCCCCTCGCCGCTCGCCCCGGCACCGACCATCGTGTGCAGCTCGTCGATGAACGTCACGACCTGGCCGTCCGAGGCCTTGATCTCGGCCAGCACCGCCTTGAGCCGCTCCTCGAACTCACCGCGGTACTTGGCGCCGGCGACCATCGACCCGAGGTCGAGCGCGATCAACCGCTTGCCGCGCAACGACTCCGGCACGTCGCCGGCGACGATCCGCTGCGCCAGACCCTCGACGACGGCGGTCTTGCCGACACCGGGCTCGCCGATCAGCACCGGGTTGTTCTTCGTGCGACGCGACAGCACCTGGACGACGCGACGGATCTCGGTGTCGCGGCCGATCACCGGGTCGAGCTTGCCGTCCCGCGCCGCCTGGGTCAGGTCGACGCCGTACTTCGTCAGCGCGTCGAAGGTGCCCTCGGGGTCGGGGCTGGTGACCCGCCCGCTGCCCCGAACACCTGGCAGCGCCGCCCGCAGCGCGTCTTCGGTGACCCCCGCGCCGCGCAGGGCGTCCGCGAGCGGACCCGCGCCCTGCGCGAGGCCGATCAGCAGGTGCTCGGTGGAGACGAACTCGTCCTGCAGCGCCGTGGCCTGGGTCTGGGCGGTCGACAGCGCCGCGTACGTCGCCCGGCTGAGCCCGGGCCCGCCGACCGTGGCACCGCTGACGGCGGGTAGGGCCCCGAGCTCGGCCTCGGCGGCCCGTGCGAGCGCCGCCGGGTCGGCGCCGACGGCGGTCGTCAGCGGGCGCGCGGTGCCGTCGTCCTGGCCGAGCAGGGCGAGCAGCAGGTGGGCCGGTTGCACCTCGGTGTGCCCGGCGGTGGCGGCGCGGCGGACCGCCTCGCTCAGGGCCTCCTGGCTGCGGGTGGTGAACGCGATGTCCATGCGGTGCTCCTCGTGGGGGTGGCGCCAGCCTACTCCAGGACTTGAGTCGAGTCGACTCAACTCTGCGCCGATGGCATGCTGGGAGCCATGGCCAGCCCGTTCCGCCGTCCGGAGACCGCCACCGCCCGCGACCCGCGGCTGCCCCCGGGCCAGTACGACACCGGGTCGGGGTTCCCGGTGCTCACCGCCGAGGTCAGCCCGCGCCTGGACCTCGCGACCTGGAGCCTGCGCGTCGACGGCCTGGTCGAGTCGGCGCAGGAGTGGCGCTGGGAGCAGATCCAGCGGCTGCCGGTCTCGACGTACGCCGGTGACATCCACTGCGTGACGACGTGGAGCAAGCTCGGCACCTCGTTCGCGGGTGTCAGCGTCGACGACCTGCTCGCTGCGGCGGGGCCGCTGCCGTCCGCGACGCACGTCGTGGCGTGGAGCCACTCGGGGTACACGACCAACCTTCCGCTCGCCGACGTCACGGGCGGCAAGGCCTGGGTGGTGTGGGAGCACGAGGGCCAACCGCTGCCGCTGGAGCACGGCGGGCCCGCTCGGCTGCTCGTCCCGCACCTGTACTTCTGGAAGTCGGCCAAGTGGGTCGGCGGCCTGCGGCTGCTCGACCACGACGAGCCCGGCTTCTGGGAGCAGCGCGGTTACCACGACCGGGGCGACCCGTGGCTCGAGCAGCGCTACGCCGGTGACTGAGCGGTCGCGTCCGACCCCGCCGACACAGCCGCCCCTGCCGCCCCTGCCCACCATCGGCGCCGTCAGCCGCCGCCCGCCACCGGGCGGGACCCGGAAGGAATGGGTGACGGCGACCGTGGTCGGGCTGCGTGACGAGACGCCACGGATGCGCACCTACCGGCTGCGGCTGCCCGAGCCGCTCGAGCACACACCCGGCCAGCACGTGACGATCCGGCTCACCGCACCCGACGGCTACACCGCCTCGCGCTCGTACAGCATCGCCTCGGCACCCGGCCAGGGCGATCGGCCCGGCACCGAGATCGAGCTGATGGTCGAGCAGCTCGACGGCGGCGAGGTCTCGGGGTACCTGCACGACGAGCTGCGCGTCGGCGACCCGCTCGAGGTGCGCGGGCCGTTCGGCGGGTGGTTCGTCTGGAACGGTCGCTCGCCGGTGCTGCTGGTCGGCGGCGGCTCCGGCGTCGTCCCGCTGATGTCGATGCTGCGGCACCGCCGGAACACCGGGTCGACCGTCCCGCTGCGGCTGGTGGTCGCAGTGCGCTCACCCGACGCGCTGCCGTTCGCCGGCGAGTACGGCGACGAGACCACGGTCGTCTACTCCCGTCACGCGGCCGGCGGGCGCCCACCGGGGCGCCTGGCCGCCACCGACCTGCAGCCGCTGCTCGTGCCGGACGCGACGGCGTACGTCTGCGGCTCCAGCGGGTTCGCCGAGCACGCATCGCAGCTGCTCGTCGACCTGGGCGTTCCCGCCGGGTCGATCCGGGTCGAGCGGTACGGCGCGACGTCCTAGCACGCGTTGAGCGAGAAGGAGGGCGTGGGTGCGGGTGACCGCGCGACGACCCCTCGCCGGCGTCGCCGACGGTAGCGGTCGGTTGCCCAAAGTTCTCGAAAATCGTTGTGGGAGAACGGGTCTGGGGGGTCTGGATTGTCGGTGGTGACCTCTAGCGTGTGAGGCATGGACACCACCGGCGGGCAGCTGAGCGAGGCGCTGGTGCTCGTTCGGGACGCGGTCGTGTCGTTGCAGTCCGAGGACCTGCACGGGGTGGACTCCGGGTCGTTGCTGACGGATGTCGCGGACCTGCGGCGCCTGGTCGACCAGGTCGAAGGCGAGTGGTTGCGGCGGGTGGGTGAGGTGCACGCCCGCGGGGCGGCCGATGTCATGGGGCTGGGTCGACCAAGGCGTTCCTGCGCGGGACCTGCCTGGTGTCGCCGGCTGAGGCGTCGAGGGCGGTGGCCACCGCGACCGCCCTTCGTTCGACGTGCGAGGCGACGGCTGACGCTTTTGCCGCTGGGACGATCGGACTGGGCCACGCCCAGGTGGTCACCAAGGTGATCACCGACCTGCCATCGGCATTGCCCGAGGACGTCCGGACCGCGGGTGAGGCCACCCTGGTCGAGCACGCGCGGGTGCTTGACCCGGCGCAGCTGGCCCGGGCGGGCCGGTACTCGCGTCCCGGGTCGACCCCCACGGGATCACCCGCGACGAGGCCGAACAACGTGAGCGGTCGGGCATCACCTTCGCGTCCACCTTGTACGGGGCAGGGATCGCCCGCGGTGACCTGGACCCCGAGTCGTTGGCGGTGATCTGCGCGGCGCTCGAACCGCTGTCCGCACCACGGCCGCCGACGCCGGACGGGCTCATCGACGGCCGCACCGCCGCCCGACGCCGCCTGGACGCCCTGGTGGAGGTGAGCCACCACTACCTGGACTGCCAGAAGGCACCCGACGTCCGCCGGCCCGGTGCGCACCTGACCGTCGTCACCGGCGCGGGGACCCTGGCCGGTGAGCCTGGCGGCTCCTCCCTGGACTGGGGCGGCGTCATCTCCGGTGAGACGACCCGGCGCCTGGCGTGCGACGCCACCATCACCCCGGTCACCGTCAGCCCGCAAGGTCAGGTGCTGGACGTCGGGCGCCGCGCCCGCACCGTCTCGGCCCGATGTGGGCGGCGCTGGTCGTGCGGGACCGTTCCTGCGCGTTCCCCGGCTGCGACGCCCCTACGTCCCGGTGCGACGCGCACCACGTGGTCCATTGGGCCGACGGCGGCCCGACCAGCCTGGGGAACCTGGTGCTGCCGTGCCGCTACCACCACCAACGGGTGATCCACAGCGACGACCACGAAGACCGGTGGTCAGTCCGGATCGACGAACCCACCGGCCGACCCGTGTTCGACCCACCCATCTGGACGGGGCGCCGAGGCACCCCCCTGCCACCCCTGTGGCAACCCGACGGGTGAAGCGCGACGACCGGGGCAACCAGGCGTCAGCGGTGACGACCCGTTGCCCCGATCAGCCATCGGCGACGAGTCGCCCTTCAGGTGGACGAGGACCAGTCAGCCAGAACTGAGACACATCACTAGCGGGCGAGGCGGCCCAGCGCCTTGGCGATGGCGACGGTCGCGCTGCCCTGACGCCCGTGCAGCTGGTGCCAGCCGGACGTCGTCCCGGTGACGTTGCCGGGGTGCGGCGCGACCAGCTCGTCGTCCGTCGCGGCGACGGCGAACAGCGGCCCGACCAGCGCGTCGTACACCTTGGGCAGCAGCGCGAAACCCAGTGCCATGAACGGGTTGGCGAACCCCGCCTGCACGCGGTCACGCGGCCGGTCGATCGCCCGCACGATGATGCCGGCCACCCGCTCGGGTGAGTAGACCGGCGGCGGCGGGCGTCCGACGTACCCCTGGTAGTTGGCGGCCTGGCGGTAGATCGGGGTGTCGACCCCGCCCGGCGCGACGTGCACGATGCGCACGCCCCTGCGGTCGCGGTTCTCGATCGCCAGCTCGCGCGCCAGTGAGCGCATCGCCCACTTGCTGACGGTGTACGCCGACATCTGCGGCACCGCGATCGCGCCGATGACCGACCCCACGATGAGGATGGTGCCGTGGTCGGCCTCGCGCATGTCGGCGAGGACAGCCCGTGCGACGTTGGCGGCGCCCAGGACGTTGGTGCGGATGACGCCGTCGAACACCTCGGCGGGCAGCTGGTCGAAGCGACCGTACGCTGCCACGCCGGCCGACTGCACGACCGCGTCGATCGCACCGTGCTGGCGTCGCACACGGGCGAACGCCGCTGCGACGGCCCTGTCGTCAGTCACGTCGACGCTGATCGCCTCGACGGCTGCCGCGCCGAGCGCAACGCACTCGTCCACGGTGTCCTGCAACGGTTCTGGGCTCCGGGCCATGAGCACCAGCCGGTCACCGCGCTTGGCCAGACGATGGGCGGCGGCCCGGCCGATCCCGCTGGAAGCACCCGTCACCACCACGAGAAGGCTCATGGCTGCAGCACCACCTTGATGCAGCCCTCGGCCTTGCGCTGGAACACGTCGTACCCGTGCGGCGCCTGCTCGAGCGGTAGGTGGTGGGTGGCGAGGGTCTCGACACCGAGCACGTCGTCGTCCTGCTCCAGCACCGCGACGATGTCGTCGGTCCAGCGCCGGACGTGACACTGGCCCATCCGCACCTGCAGTCCGCGGTCGAACATCTCCATCAGCGGCATGGGGTCCATCTCGCCGCCGTACACGCCGCTGATCGACACGGTGCCGCCGCGGCGGGCCGCCTTCATCGCGGTGTGCAGTGCGTCGAGCCGGTCGACGGCGAACCGGTCGGCCAGCGGCTGGGCGATGACGTCGGGCAGCAGCCCGACGGCGGCGTGCGCGAGCTTGGCCCTCGGTGAGCCGTGCGCCTCCATGCCGACCGCCTCGACGACGGCGTCCGGGCCGCGACCGTCGGTGAGGTCGATCAGTGCCGCCGCGGTGTCCTGGACCTCGCTGAGGTCGAGCACCTCGATGCCGTACTGCGTCGCGAGCGCCAGGCGCTCGGGCACCAGGTCGACGCCGATGACCCGTTCGACGCCCAGGTGCCGCGCGATGCGGCAGGCGAGCTGACCGACCGGCCCCAGGCCCAGCACGGCGAGGGTGCCGCCGTCGGGCACGTCGGCGTACGCCACGGCCTGCCAGGCGGTGGGCAGGATGTCGGACAGGTACAGGTAGCGCTCGTCGCTCGCGTGCGAGGGCACCTTGATCGGGCCGAACTGGGCCTGTGGCACGCGCAGCAGCTCGGCCTGGCCACCGGGCACCGCGCCGTACAGCGAGGTGTAGCCGAACAGCGCGGCCCCCTTGCCCTGGTCACGCACCTGGGTGGTCTCGCACTGGGCGAACAACCCGCGGGTGCACATCCAGCAGTGGCCGCACGAGATGTTGAACGGCACCACGACGCGGTCGCCGGGGGCGATGTGGGTGACGTCGGCCCCGACCGCCTCGACCACGCCCATCGTCTCGTGGCCGAGCACGTCACCGGGGGTCAGGAACGGGCCGAGCACCTCGTACAGGTGCAAGTCCGAACCGCAGATCGCCGCCGAGGTGACCCGGATGATCGCGTCCGTCGAAGCCTGCAGCATCGGGTCGGGCACCTGCTCGACGCTGACCGACCGCTTGCCCTGCCAGGTGAGCGCCTTCATCGGGGCGCCCGGTATGTCCGCATGGGTTCAGCCTGGCACGCCGACCCGTCGGGCGCCCGTCGCGGCGCCGGCTCAGGTCCGGGGCAGGTGGCGGTCCAGCAGCTGGGCCAGGTGCTCGCCGGGGCGGTCGGCGAGCGAGTCGAGCTGGGTGCGGCAGCTGAACCCGTCGGCCAGCACGACGTCGTCGGGCGCGGCAGCACGGACGGCGGGCAGCAGCTGCTGCTCGGCCACCGCGACCGACACCTCGTGATGGCCGCGCTCGACCCCCCAGTTGCCGGCCAGCCCGCAGCAGCCGCCGAGGCGCTGGACGTCGGCGCCGGCGTCGCGCAGCAGGGCCGCGTCCGGGGCCCAACCCATGACGGCGTGGTGGTGGCAGTGCGGCTGGGCCACGCCTCGGACGCCGGACAGGTCCGGCGCCACCCAGCCGGGGGTCGCGGCGAGCAGCTCGGCCAGGGTGCGCGTCGCCGCGGCCACCTCGGTGGCCCCCGCGAGATCGTCACCGGTCAGCAGCTCGAGCGCGTCCGAGCGCAGCACGCCGGTGCACGACGGCTCGAGCCCCACCACGAGCGCGCCGGCACGCACGTGCGGCAGCAGCGCCCGCACCGTCGCGCCAACCTCGCGCCGGGCGCCGTCCAGCTGGCCGGTCGAGATCCAGGTCAGGCCGCAGCAGGTCGTCTCGTCCGTGACCCGGACGCCGTACCCGGCCGCCTCCAGCACCCGCACCGCCGCCTGCCCGACCTCGGGCGAGAACCCGTCGGTGAACGTGTCGACGAACAGCACGACCTCGCCGTGCGCACCCGCGGCGACCGGACGTCGTCCGGCGAACCACCGGCGGAAGGTGACCGGCGCGAAGGCCGGCAGCGCGCGACGGCTGTCGACGCCGGCCACGGCCGTGACCAGCGGCTGCAGCAGGCGCATGGCGGTGTTCGTCGCACGGGCCACACCCGGTGTGGCAGTAGCGATGCGCATCCAGCGGGGCAGCAGCCCGAGGCTGTAGTGCGAGCGCGGCCGCAGCCTGCCCCGGTACCTCTGGTGCAGCGCCTCGGCTTTGTAGGCGGCCATGTCGACGCCGGTGGGGCAGTCCGACGAACAGCCCTTGCACGACAGGCACAGGTCGAGGGCGTCGGCGACCGCGGGTGCGTCCCACGACAGGTGCCCGGCGACGACGTCCTGCAGCACGCGTGCCCGGCCGCGGGTCGAGTCCTTCTCGTCGCGGGTCGCGAGGAACGAGGGGCACATCACCCCGCCGCTGACGGTCGTGTCGGCGCGGCACTTGCCGACCCCGGTGCAGCGGTGGACGGCCATCGACAGGTCGCCACGGTCGTGCCGGTAGGCCAGGGCCAGCTGGTGGCGGTACGCCGGGGCCGCCGCGACGCGCACGTCGGCGTCCATCGGAGCGGGCCGCACGATGACGCCGGGGTTGAGCACGTCGTCCGGGTCGAACACCGCCTTGACGCGCTCGAACAGCGCGATCGCGGCCGGGGTGTACATGAAGGGCAGCAGCTCGCCGCGGGCCCGGCCGTCGCCGTGCTCACCCGACATCGACCCGCCGTGCCGGGCCGCGAGTGCCGCCGCCTCGAGCAGGAACGCGCGGAACACCCCGGTGCCGCCGGGCGCCGAGAGCGGGAAGTCGATCCGGATGTGCACGCAGCCGTCCCCGAAGTGCCCGTAGGGCAACCCCGTCAGCCGGTGGGCGCTCATCAGCGCCTCGAACTCGCGCAGGTAGGCGCCGAGCCGCTCGGGCGGGACGGCGGCGTCCTCCCAGCCGGAGTGCGCTGGTTCGTTCGCCGGCGTGCGGCCGGCCAGCCCCGCGCCGTCCTCGCGGATCCGCCACAGCGCGGCGGCGTGGGCGGCGTCGGTGACCACCGCGGAGTCCAGCGCCCCGGCGTCGGCCGCCAACCGGCGTCCGGCGTCGGCCACCGCGCCCGGGTCGTCCCCGACCAGCTCGACCATCAGCCAGCCCGACCCGCGCGGCAGCGCGGGGACGGCCGAGGCGCCGCGTCGCTCGCGCACGACGTCGACGATCCGCGCGTCCAGGCCCTCGCAGGCGACCGGCCCGTGACGCAGCACCGCGGGGACGGCATCGGCAGCGTCGATCATCGACCCGTAGCCGAGGGCGACCAGGACCCGCACCGGCGCGTCGCGCACCAGGCGCACCCGGGCCAGCCTGGTCAGCGCCAGCGTGCCCTCGCTGCCCACCAGGGCCCGGGCCACGTCGAACCCGCGCTCGGGCAGCAGGTGCTCGAGCGAGTAGCCCGAGACCTGGCGCCCGAAGCGGCCGAGCTCGGTGCGGATCACCGCGAGGTCGGCGTCGACGACGCCGCGCAGCGCGTCCAGCAGCCCCCCGGCCAGCCCGGACGTCGACCGCGCGCCGGGCACCTGGCCGACCAGCAGCCGCTCGCCACCCCCGGTGACGACGTCCAGGCCGAGCACGTTGTCGCTGGTGCGGCCGTAGCCCAGAGCCCTTGAGCCGCAGGCGTTATTGCCGATCATCCCGCCGATGGTGGCCCGGTTGTGGGTCGAGGGGTCGGGGCCGAACCGCAGCCCGTGACGCGATGCCGCGGCCTGCAGCGAGGACTGCACGACGCCGGGTTCGACCAGTGCGGTCCCCGCCTCGGGGTCGACCTCGTGGATCCGGTGCAGGTGTCGGCTGACGTCGACGACCACACCGGGGCCGACCGCGTTGCCGGCGATCGACGTCCCGGCGCCGCGCACGGTGAGTGAGGTGCCGTGCGCACGCGCGACGGCGAGCGCGGCGTCGAGCTCGTCGACGTGCCGCGGGACGACGACGACCTGCGGCTGCACGCGGTACAGCGACGCGTCCGAGGCGTACAGCGAGCGCCGCAGCGGGGTGTCGTCGACGCCGCTGACGCCCGCGGCGCGCAGCGCGGAGGCCAGCTCGGGCAGGGTCGCCACACCCTCGACGGTGGGCAGGGCCACGGAGGCGGTCACGTCCTCGAGCGTACGCAGTGGGCTCGCGTGGGCTGCGTCCTCGGCGCGGTCGTCACGTCTCGTACGCGGCTATTGACACGAACGAGGGCGTCGGGGCACGGTGCGGGCACCGGGCGCAGAGCGGCGCCCCGACGTCTGGAGGAGTCTCGTGAGCGCTGGGCCCAGCAAGCTGCACGTGCTCGACTGCGGGTCGATGAGCTGCGACCTGACCTGGCTGCTGCTCAAGCCCGGTCGAAGCATCCGGCCCGTCGCCGACAAGGACAAGCCGGTCGAGTGGTACCCGTGCACGACCCACTGCGTGCTCGTCGAGACGCCCGAGGGCAAGCTGCTGTGGGACACCAGCTGCCCGCGCGACTGGCAGACCCGCTGGGTGCCCACCGGGCTGCAGGACTTCTTCCCCTACGACCGGGTCACCGAGCAGCAGTACCTCGACTCGCGGCTGCAGCAGCTCGGCGTCGGCCTCGACGAGATCGACTACGTCGTCCTGTCGCACCTGCACTTCGACCACGCGGGCAACGCCGGGTTGTTCAGGGGCACCAACGCGAAGATGGTCGTCAACGCCAAGGAGAAGGAGTTCGCCTTCGGCTACGAGGGCGAGTTCAACGGAGCCCACCTGCTGGCGGACTACGACGGGATCGACTGGCAGACCGTCGACGGCGACACCGAGCTGCTGCCGGGCGTGACGCTGATCGAGGCGCCGGGTCACACGGTCGGCACCATGTCGATGAAGGTCGACCTTCCCGAGACCGGCTCGATGATCTTCACCTCGGACGCGGTCTACATGGGCGACTCCTACGGCCCGCCCGCGACGCCCGCAGCGATCGTCAACGACCTGTCGGCCTGGTACGCCTCGGTCGAGAAGATCCGCGGCATCGCGCAGGAGTCGGACGCCACAGTGGTCTTCGGCCACGACGCCGCCCAGATGCAGACCCTGCGCACGAGCCCGGAAGGCTTCTACGCGTGAGCAGCGAGACGATCTTCACGTACGGCGCGCCGCAGCTGAAGTTCGGCGCCGGGGCCAGCGACGAGATCGGGTACGACCTGGCTCAGCTCGGGGTCACCCGGGTGCTCGTCGTCACTGACCCCGGGGTCGCCGCGACCGGCCTGCCCGAGCGGGTCGCCGAGCGGATCCGCGGGTTCGGCGTCGAGGCCGAGGTGTACGACCAGGCGCACGTCGAGCCCACTGACACGAGTCTTCAGGCGGCGATCGACGACGCCCGCTCGCGCCGTCCGTTCGACGGGTTCGTCGCCGTCGGCGGCGGCTCGGCCATCGACACGGCGAAGGCCATCAACCTGATGACCTCGTGCGAGGGCGAGCTGATGGACTACATCAACAAGCCCGTCGGAGGCGGCAAGGCGCCCACCGGGCCGCTCAAGCCGCTGGTCGCCGTACCCACCACCACCGGCACCGGCTCGGAGTCCACCACCATCTGCGTCCTGGACGTGCTGGCCCTGAAGGTCAAGACGGGGATCAGCCACGCGCGGCTGCGGCCGGTGATGGCGGTCATCGACCCCGACCTGACGATGACCCAACCAGCCGGGGTCACCGCGGCGTCCGGCATGGACATCCTGTGCCACGCCCTCGAGAGCTACACCGCGCGGCCCTACACCTCGTTCGAGCGCAAGCAGCCGGCCGAGCGCGTGCCGTACTGCGGCTCGAACCCGATCGCCGACATGTGGTCAGAGAAGGCGCTGCAGCTGATGTCGAAGGCCTTCCGGCTGGCGGTGCAGGACGGCGACGACCGCGAGTCGCGCGCGGCGATGGCGATGGCCGCGACGTTCGCGGGCATGGGGTTCGGCAACGCCGGCGTGCACATCCCGCACTCGAACGCCTACCCGATCGCCGGGCAGGTCAAGGACTTCTACCCCAAGGACTACCCGCACCACGAGCCGATGGTGCCGCACGGGATGTCGGTGTCGCTGACCGCGCCCGAGGCGTTCCGGTTCACCTTCGAGGCCTCGCCCGAGCGGCACCTGCGGGCCGCCAGCCTGCTCGCGCCCGACGCCCCGGCATCCAAGGACCCCGCGAACCAGCTGCCCGACGTCCTCGCGGCGGTGATGCGCGACATCGGCATCCCCAACGGGATCGGGGCCGTCGGGTACGACGAGGGCGACGTCGGCTCGCTCGTCGAGGGATCGCTGAAGCAGCAGCGGCTGCTGGCCACCAGCCCGCGCCCGGTGGACGCCGACGACCTCGCCGGGATCTTCCACCGGTCGATCGAGAACTGGTGACCGCGTGCCGATCTACGAGCTGACGTGCGACCAGGGCCACCGCTTCGAGGTGGTGCAGTCGTTCACCGCCGCGCTTCCTGCGTGCACCTGCGGTGGCGAGACCCGCAAGGTGCCGTCGTCGTTCGGGATCGGAGGCGCGGCGGTCAGCCGGCTGCCGCCGTCCGCCGAGATGATGCCGCAGACCTGGAAGGGCACCCACCGCGGTGACCGCGACTACGTGACCTCCCTGCGCCGCACCGCCGACCAGCGGCGCGACCTCGAGGCCCGCCACCCCGAGCTGCGCGGCGACACCAGACCGGTGCTGGCGCACGAAGGCCAGTTCGAGAAGGCGCCGCTGCGGGCCGGGGACGCCGTCCCGAAACCGACGTCCCACCCCCACCCGCACCCGCACTGACCCCTCGACCGCACCTTCGCCACACAGTGCCGTCTGACCCGCCCCCGCGACGCACCTTGTGGCGAAGGTGCCGTCTGGGCGGCCGAAAAGCGGCACCTTGTGGCGAAGGTGCGGGAACGAGGGGGTCACTCCTCGCGGACGCCGATCCGTCGGTGCAGCGCGACGAGGGGCGCTGGGGCCCACCAGTTGGCCCGGCCCATCAGCCGCATCAGCGCCGGGACGAGCAGCCCGCGCACCACGGTCGCGTCCAGCAGGATGGCGAAGGCGACGCCGAAGCCGAGCTGCTTGATGCTGGTGACCCCGCTGCTGACGAAGCTGGCGAACACCACCGCCAGCAGGACGGCCGCGGCGGTGATGATGCGACCCGAGCGCTGCAGCCCGAGCACGACGGAGGTCTGCGTGTCGCTGCCGCGACGGTGCTCCTCGGCGATCCGCGAGATGAGGAACACCTCGTAGTCCATCGACAGCGCGAACGCCGTCACCGCGATGAGCACCGCCATCGACGTGTCGACCGAGCCGGTGACGGTGAAGTCGCCGACCAGCCACCTCAGGTGCCCGTCCTGGAAGATCCACACGAGCGTCCCCAACGTGGCCATCAGGCTGAACACGTTGAGCAGCACGGCTTTCACCGGGATCACGACGCTGCCGGTGAACGCGAAGAGCAACAGCAGTGTCGCGGCGGCGACCCACACCAGCGCCCAGCGACCCGCGCGACCGATGGCTGACTGCGAGTCGGCGAACTGCGCGGCGACGCCGCCGACCAGACGTCCGCTCACCGGAGCAGGCACCGCCCGGACGTCGCTGACGAGCTCACGACCGGCGCGGGTGCGCGGGTCGACGTCACCCACCACTCGCACCCGGACGTCGGCCCCCGCCGTGTACGTCGAGGGGTCACGGTTCGACGCCCGGACCGCACCGTCGACCAGGACGTCCGTCGGGGTCGTCACCGTGGCCACGTGCGGCAGCCGTGACAGGGTCTGCGCGTACGACGTCACTGCGGAGTCGCTCGCGCCCCCGGGCAGGACGACGTCGACCGGGTTGCCCTCCTGGCCCGTGAACCGCTGCGACATCACCTGGGCCGCGACGGCGACCGGGTGGTCGGCCGGCAGGATGCGCTGGTCGGGCTGGGAGAACGACACCGACAGCACCGGTGAGGCCAGCACCAGCAGGCCGGCGACCACGACGGTCAGGACCGCGACGGGACGGCGCATCACCGAGGTGGCGATCCGCGACCAGGCGCCGACGTCGCGTGGGGCCAGGTCACGGCGCACGACGCGCCACCGGTCGACCCGGCGTCCGAGCAGCACGAGGGTGGCGGGCAGTGCGGTCAGGGCAGCGAGCACTGCCATCCCGGTCGCCGCGATGCCGGCGTAGCCGAACGACCGCAGGAAGTACTGCGGGAAGAACGTCATGGCAGCCAGCACGACCATGACCGTGGCGCCCGAGAACAGGACGGTGCGCCCCGCGGTGGCCACCGTGCGCGCCACGGCGGCGTCCGGCTCGTGGCCGTCGCGCAGCTCCTCGCGATAGCGGGTGACCACGAGCAGCGCGTAGTCGATGCCGAGCCCGAGGCCGAGGCCGGTGATCAGGTTGAGCGCGAAGACCGAGACGTCGGTGGTGAGCGAGACGAGCCAGACGAGGAAGAAGCTGCCGATGACCGACCCGAGGGCCACCAGGAAGGGCAGCCCGGCGGCCACCACCCCGCCGAACACGAGCAGCAGCAGCACGAACGTCACCGGGACGGCGACCGACTCGGCCCGCGCCAGGTCGCCGGTGATCTGGGTGTTCAGGGCCTCGTTGACCGTCTCGGCGCCGCCGACGTAGCTGCGCAGGGCCGGGTCCGCGGCGTCGGCTGCGGCGGCGACGGTGCGCACCCGCTCAGCCACCGCCGCACGGTCGGCGTCGGTGCGCGCGCTGGTCTGCACGAGCACCTGGCCGGTGCGGCCGTCGGTGCCGCGCAGCGCGGCCGGGCGGCCCGACGTCCAGTACGACACCACCGACTCGACGCCCGGAACCTGACCGATGCGGTCGACCAGACCCGTGGCGCCGGCCGCGGCCGAGACGTCGTCGACGCCTGGTGCCAGCTCGAGCGCCAGGACGGCCACGGGGTCGACGACACCGAAGCGCTGCGCCAGCGCCGTGCGGGCCCGGGCCGACTCGCTGCCCGGGTCGTCGTACCCGGAGCTCTGCAGGCGGGGGAAGAGCCCGGCGCCGAGGGCGCCCATCAGGGCCACGGCCACGACGAACAGGCCGACGACCCGCCGGGGGCGGCGGGCCACGAGGGCCCCGAAGCGGTGCATCGCCGACGGCGGCAGGGCCTCGAGGTCGGGTGCGTTGGTGGGCCGGCGCGTGATCTGAACACTGTTCATATGTAGACCCTGACAGTCGATGTGAACACTGTCAAGACCTGGACTACGATCGGGTCGTGACGACTGCAGCGCCGTATCACCACGGGGACCTCAGTGAGGCGCTGGCCGTCGAGGCGTTCGAGCAGGTCAGGGCCAAGGGGGGCGATGCCGTGTCGCTGCGGGCCGTGGCCCAGGCGGTGGGCGTCAGCGCGAGCGCGGCCTACCACCACTTCCCCGACAAGACCGCGCTGATGCAGGAGGTCGGCCACCGGGGCAGCCTCGAGCTCGACCGCCGGACGCTGCTGGCGGCCGACGCCGTGCGCGGCCGCGGACGGCGGGCGGCGACCGAGCGGCTGAGGGCCTGCGGCGAGGCGTACATCGGCTTCGCGCAGGACGAGCCGCACCTGTTCCGGCACACCTTCGGGCCCGACTGCGCGGGCAGCGCGCCGACCGATGAGCTCGTCAAGGACAGCGCCAGCTACCGCACCCTCGGCCGGTGCCTGGACGACCTCGAGCGACTGGGGCTGCTCACCGCCCCGCGCGCCGGCCTGGACCTGATGATCTGGTCGGCCGTGCACGGGTTCTCGTCGCTGCTGATCGAGGGCATCGTCCCGGCTGAGGCGACCCGCCCGTTGATGGCCACCCTGGCGTCCGTGCTCGTGCGGCCCGCGACCTGATGAGCGGCAGGCGCGCGGTGAACCCGGGGGTCGTCGTCCGCCCGGCCGTGCGTCCCGACGCCGAAGGCCGTCGCCGACGTGTACGGGCACTACGTCCGGACCAGCTGGGCGACGTTCGAGGAGCAGCCGCCGACGCCCGCCGAGATCGCTCGACGGATCGACTCCGAGCCGCGACTTCCATGGCTGGTGGCCGAGGGCGAGGGCGAGGGCACCGTCGTGGGTTTCGCCTACGCCGGCGTGCACCGGCCGCGCGCCGCCTACCGCTGGACGGTCGAGACGTCGGTCTACCTGCGCGAGGACGAGCGCGGGCGCGGCGCGGGGCGCGCGCTGTACCTGCAGCTGCTGCAGCACCTGCGCGACCTCGGCTACGTCGTCACGATGGCCTGCATCGCGGCGCCCAACCCGGCGAGCGTCGCGCTGCACGAGTCGCTCGGCTTCGCCGACGTCGGCCTGGTGCCGCGGGTGGGCCACAAGCTCGGTGCCTGGCGGGACCTCGGCTGGTGGTCGCTGGCGCTGGCCGAGCAGCACGACCAGCAGCCGCCCGAGCCCCTCCCCTGGGCCGGTGGCGCAGGCCGATGATGCGGCGCCCGGAGCCCGCTCGGGCGGCGTGTGCCCGCGAGCGGTGACAGAGTCGGGCCATGAACACGGTCCCCCCCATCACCCTGAACGACGGCGCCACGATCCCCCAGCTGGGGTTCGGCGTCTTCCAGATCGACCCGGCTGAGACCGCGCAGGCCGTCGGCCTCGCACTGGACGCCGGCTACCGCCACATCGACACCGCCGAGATGTACGGCAACGAGAAGGGCACCGGCGAGGGCGTGCGCGCCTCGGGGCTGGACCGCTCGGACGTCTTCGTCACCAGCAAGCTGAACAACGGCTTCCACCGTCCGGACGACGCCCGCAAGGCCTTCGCCGCCACCCTGGCCGACCTCGACCTCGGATACGTCGACCTGTTCCTGATCCACTGGCCGCTGCCCACGCAATACGACGGGGACTTCGTCTCGACCTGGAAGGTGCTGGAGGAGCTGCACCAGTCGGGCCAGGCGCGGTCGATCGGCGTCTCGAACTTCCAGGTTGCCCACCTCGAGCGGCTGGCCGCCGAGACCGACACCGTGCCCGCGGTGAACCAGATCGAGGTGCACCCCTACTTCACCAACGAGCAGGTGCGCGCGTACGGCGCCGAACACGGCATCGCGACCGAGGCGTGGTCACCGATCGCCCAGGGCGGGGTGCTCGACGACCCGGTCATCACCGCCGTGGCCGAGAAGGTCGGCCGGACCCCAGCCCAGGTGACCCTGCGCTGGCACATCCAGCGCGGCGACATCATCTTCCCCAAGTCGACGACACCGGCGCGCATCACCGAGAACTTCGCGCTGTTCGACTTCGAGCTGTCGGCGCACGACGTCGACGCGATCAGCGCGCTCGACCGGGGCGAGGCCGGTCGCACCGGCCCCAACCCCGACCAGTTCGACTACATCCCGGACTGAGTCGCCGACCTCAGCCCAGCCGCGCGACGTCGTCCAGGCCACGGCGCAGGCTGCGCTCGAGCCGGCGACGCACCAGCCGGTCCAGTCCGGGGACCACGGCGCCGAACTCGACGTCGTACGTGAGCCGGGTTCCACCGGCGTTCGGCGAGAACCGCATCCGCCCGCGGTGGTGGCGCAGCACGCCGCCGCGGGTGATGCGGTACTCGATCAGCTCGCCGGGCACGAACGCCGTCACCGTCTCGTCGAACGCCGGCAGCAGGCCGACGCGGAGCGATCGCACCGAGCCCACCCCGTTGCGCTCGGCGTCGCCGTCGCGCACGCGCGTGACCCTGGCCCCGAACAACGGCCCGAGGTTCTCGTGCTCGGCCAGGTGGGTGTGCGCCCGGGCCACGGGCAGCGCGAGGTCGCGCTCGAGGTGGATCCGCTGCATGGGTCGAGCGTACGACCGGTGCCTCAGCCGAGACCGGCGTAGAACGCCAGGTGGGCCGCCGCCGCCGTGTCCCAGGTGTGGGCAGCCGCGAGCTTCGCGCCTGCGGCGGTGCGGTCGGTGTCCGGGACGTCGATCGCCCGCTCCAGCGCAGCGGCGAACCCGGGCGGGTCGTGGGCGAACAGCGCGGCGTCGCGCAGCACCTCGCGCAGCACCGGCAGGCCGCGCGTGACGACCGGCACCCGGGCTGCGAGCGCCTCCATCGCGGCCAGCCCGAACCCCTCCCTGGTCGACACGAACGCCATCGCCGCTGCAGCGGCGACCAGTCCGGGCAGCGCCTCGTGATCCACCGGCCCGAGCAGCACCGGTTCGACGCCGAGCTCGTCGGCGCGGGCCAGGCACGCGGCGCGGTAGTCGCGGTAGTCGAACAGGGTGTCGCCACCGGCCAGCACCAGTCGCACGTCCGGACGTCGGCGCCGCAGCAGCGCCATCGCCTCGACCAGATCGAGGGTGCCCTTGCGCGGCTCGATGCCCCCGACCGCGACGACGAACCGGCCGAACCTCGAACGCCAGGGCTCGTGGCCGGCCGCGTCCGCGGCCGCCGCGAACCGCGCGGCCTCGACGCCGTTCGGGATCACCGTCGGCACCAGACCCCAGCCGGCCTCGAGCTCGCGGGCGACGGACGCCGAGACGCACACGTGCGCGTAGGGGTGCACGATCGCCTTCTCGTGGCAGGCGGCGAGCTCGGGGGTGGTGAACGCGTCGAGGTGGTGGACCGTGCGGACGCAGCGCCCCGCGGCGTTGGCGCTGATGCAGTCCTGGGCGTGAACGACGTCGAAACCGGTCGCGTCGAACGCCGCCCGCAGCACCGCGATCGAGCGCACGATGCGCGGCCCGACGCCCTCGTCGGGCAGGTCGGGGAACGGGACGAGCGCCAGCTCGACCCGGGGGTCGACCGGGCGGAAGAACCCGGTGTCGCCGCCCCGGGCCAACGACCACACGGTCACGTCGGCGCCCGCCCGGGCCAGCGCCTCGGCCAGCGCCAGGGTGTGGACGACGCCACCGCGCGGGCGGGTCGAGTACGTCAGCAGCGCGACCCGCACCCGGTCACCCCGCCCGCGTACGTCGTCGGTCGGCGCTCGGCCAGGTGGTGCAGCACCCGGCGGGCACGCGCGACCTCGGCTCCGACGTCCACCTCGGCGACCGCGAGGCCGGCCTTCGCCCAGGTGCGGGCGAGCACCTCGCCGCCGGGGCCGACGACCTTGGACTGGCCGAGGAACCGCAGGCCGCCCATGACCCCGGTCTGGTTGGCCGACACGACGACCACCTGGTTCTCGGCCGCCCGCGCGCAGTCGTAGAGGTCGAACAGCCGGGACTGGCGGTCCTGCACCAGCCGCGCCGCGCGGTTCGTGATGCTCGCCGGCCAGGCGGACAGGAACGCCAGCAGCTGCGCACCGTCCAGGGCGAGGGTGCGGGCCGCCTCGGGGAACGTCTTGTCGTAGTCGATCAGCATGCCGACCCGCCCGAGCGGGGTGTCGAAGGCCGCGAACGCGTCGCCGGCCCGGTAGGCGAGCGCCTCGCCCGCCGGCTGGTGCACCTTGCGGTGGTGCCCGAGCACGCCGTCGCCGCTGAGGCAGATCGCCGA
This sequence comes from Actinomycetota bacterium, assembly GCA_046590855.1. Lineage (GTDB taxonomy): Bacteria > Actinomycetota > Actinomycetes > Actinomycetales > Angustibacteraceae > JACMOY01. The sequence goes on along the minus strand of JBKJTJ010000132.1, from coordinate 11,263 downwards.
GTTCCAGCGGTCCGGGCCGGCCTGCTCGGCGTACCCGACGCACACCACCATCTCGGCGGCCAGGACGCCGATCCGGGCGAGCAGCGGGTCGTCCCGGCACAGGGCGGGCGGCAGCGCGTCGGGGTCGGGGTGACGCAGGTCGGCCAGGTAGCCGCCGAGCGCGGCGTCCGGGAACACCAGCAGCCGGACGCCGTCGCGCCGGGCGTCGTCGATCACACCGGCGATCCGGGCCAGCCCCTGACCGAGGTCGCGACCGAAGTGCGCCGACACCGCTGCCACCCGCACCAGGCTCATCGGCGTCGACCGCGGGTCAGGGCGTCACTGGCGGGCCAGCGACGCAGTACCCAGGTCGACGACCTGCACCGCGATCTGCTCGGCCAGGTGCTCGGCATCGCGCGCGACGGAGGAGAAGCGCCCCGACCCCCAGGTGTGCAGCCACGGCAGGCCGAGGACGTACAGCCCCTCGACCGGGGTGACGCCGCGGTGGTGCACCGGGCGGCCACGACCGTCGAAGGCCGGCAGCCGCACCCAGGAGTAGTCGCTGCGGAAGCCGGTGCACCACAGCACGGTGCTGATCCGGTCGACGGGAAGGCTGCTCGGCCCGGGCTGCGGGGTCCACACCGGGCCCGGGCGGGCCTCGGCTGGGGCGTCGATGCAGCGGTCGAGGACGTAGCGGTCGATGGCGTCCTTGATGCCCTCGCTGACCGCGTCGGCACCGTCGAGGTTGTCGGCGAGGTCGTCGGCGAACCGCAGGACGCCGTCCTGCAGCGACTCGAGCCGGCCGTGCAGCCGCATCCCGTCCCGGGCGAAGGCGCGCAGGTCGATGTCGCGGCCGCCGTCGCGCCCGGTGACGTAGTGGTTGGTGCGCTCGCCGGCGGCCTCGCCGAGGGGGTGCTCGGTGACCGGGACGTCGTAGTGCCCCATGTCGTGCAGCCACGCCACGACGTCGCGGCCGCGGTAGAACCGGGCGCACCGGGGAGCGGTGCCGACGGCCAGGTGCACCTGGCGACCGGCCAGGTGCAGGTCCTCGGCCAGCTGGGCCCCGGACTGTCCGGTGCCGACGACGAGCACCTCGCCCGCCGGCAGCTGGTCGGGGCCGCGGTAGCGGTCCACGGTGAGCTGCAGGACGTCGGCCGGCAGCCGCTCGGCCAGCCGCGGGACGACCGGCAGGTGGTAGCCGCCGGTGGCCACGACGACGCTGGCCGCCGACCAGTCGCCATCCGTGGTCGACACCACGAACCGCCCACCGGCCCGGACCAGCGACGTGACCTCGACGCCCTCGAGCACCGGTGGGTCGAACGACGCGGCGTACGCCTCGACGTAGGCGACGATCTCGTCCTTGACCATGAAGCCGTCCGGGTCGGCCCCGGTGTACGGGAACCCGGGCAGCTGGCACTGCCAGTTGGGGGTGACCAGGCAGAACGAGTCCCAGCGCTGCTCGCGCCAGGCGTGGCCGACGCGCTCGCGCTCGAGCACCACGTGCTGGACGCCGAGCCGGCCCAGCCACCAGCTCATCGACAGGCCGGCCTGGCCGCCGCCGATCACCACGCAGGTCGTCTCACGCACGGGCCGGCACCCCGTACGCGTCGGGCCGGCGGTCGCGCAGGTGGAACATCGCCCGTCGCGCGGTCTCGAGCTGGGCGTCGACGTCGACGTCCGCCACGGCGACCCCGGCCCGGACGCCGGTCGTGGCGAGGACGTCGCCGCCCGGGCCCACCACCTTGGCGCTGGCCACGAACCGCAGCGATCCGAACGTGCCGCTCTGGTTGGCCGACAGCCACACGACCTGGTTCTCCAGCGCCCGCGCCTGGTCGAACAGGTCGAAGCGCCGGGTCCACCGGTCGGCGGCGATGTCGTCGGCGCCGGCGGTGCGCGCCGCGGGCCAGGCCGACATGCACGCCACGACCGACGCCCCGTCCATGGCGAGGGCCCGCGCCGACTCGGGGAACGCCTTGTCGTAGCAGATCATCATGCCGACCCGGCCGACCGGTGTGTCGAAGGCGCCGAACCCCTCGCCGGCGTCGTACGACACTCCCTCGCCCAGCGGCTGGTGCACCTTGCGGTGGACGCCGAGCACGCCGTCCCCGTTGACGCACACCGCCGAGTTGTAGCGCCGGGTGCCGTCGGACTCGCAGAACCCCGCGGTCACCACGACGTCACCGGCCAGGGCCGCCAGCCGGGCGACCTCGGGCCCGTCGACGTCCAGCGCGGGCGGCAGGCTGACGTCGCCGCGCCCGTCGAGGTCGGCCAGGTAGCCGCCGAGGGTGGCCTCGGGCAGCGCGAGCAGCCGGACGCCGCGCCGCCGTGCCCCGTCCAGCAGCTGGCCGATCCGGGCGTACGCGGCGTCCAGGTCGCGGCCGAAGCTGTCGGCGACGGCGGCGACCGTGATGGCGCTCATGCCGACCCCAGCCCGGTGACGGCGTCCGCGACCGCGACCGTGGTGACGCCGTCGGGCCACCTGAGCCGGACACCGGACCCGGGTTCGAGCCGGCCGCAGGCCGCCGTGACGGCGGGCCCGGCGGGAGCCACCGGCCGGCCCGCGACGTCCGACGTGAGCATCGCGAAGCCGGGGAAGCAGGTGAGCCAGTCACCGGCCGAGGCGCCCGCGGGACGCGGGACGGCGGCGACGTCCAGGACGGCGCCGCAGCCGCTGGCCTCGGCCAGCATGCCGAGGGTGCCGACCATGCCGGCCATGCTGACGTCCTTGGCCGCGGCCGGCCGGGTTCGGGCGACGCTGCTGGTCATCTGGGCGATCTCCTCTGCGGTGCGGTGCGTCGTGGAGTCCCACTGCTGCCCGGTGTGGCCCGGGCGCCAGCGGCCGCCGGTGTCGGCGGTCAGGCTGATGACGTGGCCGGGGCGTCCGCCACCGGCGGGCACGGGCGTGGTGGTGCGACCGAGCGCGGTCACCGACAGCGCGGCGGGCACGCCGAGCTGGGTGTGGCCGCCGAGGACGGGCAGGCCGTACGCCGCGCTGCCGTGGCGCAGGCCGGCGAGGACCCGCGCGGCGAACGAGGCGTCGCGCGCGCCGAGCGCGTCGAGCAGGCCGACCGGCGCGGCCCCCATGGCGGCGAGGTCCCCGGCGTTGACGAGCACCGCGCACCAGCCAGCCCACTCGGGGTCGCGCTCGACCAGGGACGGCAGGATCGCGTCGCAGGCAGCGACGACGTCGGTGCCCGGCACGGGGGCGCCGTCGTCGCCGACGAAGCCCGCCCCGCCGAGGTGCAGGCCGGCCAGCAGCGGGCCGAGCGGCGCCTTGGTCGCGGCCGCCAGCCGGGCCACCCGGTCGACCGGCCACCGCACGAGCAGGTGCGGGTGGCCGGCGACCGACACCTCGCCGACGCGCGCCCAGCCCAGTCGGGCGAACAGCACCGCGTTCTGCGGCTGGACGGTCGCCTCGAAGCGCAGCACGCCCGCCTGCTCGGCGTGGGCGCAGGCGGCCCGCACCAGGGCGGCCCCGACCCCGCCGAGCCGGCGGGCCCGCGGGTCGACCACCAGCCGGCTGCCGGCCCACCAGCCGATGTCGGGCCCCGCGTGGGCGGTCACCGGGCCGAGCCGCACCCCGCCGACCACCTGACCGGCGCCGTCGTGGGCGACGAGGACGACGGCCCGCGGGTCGTCGTCCAGGTCGTCGCCGTCGTCACCGGTGAACAGCCCCTGCTCGAGGACGAACGCCGCGTGCCGCAGGGCGCGGTAGGCCCGCCGGTCGGGCCCGGCCGGGTCTGCGCCGTCGGCCACCCGCACGCCGAACGCGGCCTGGGCGTGCGAGCGGGCGTGCGACCGGCCGAGCAGGACGTTGCCGTCCAGGGTGCTGGTGCCTGCCACCGCTAGGCCCCCGCCGCTGACAGCGCGCTGCAGGCGCCGCAGGCGGCGCACCCGGCGCGCTGGTCGGACCCTCGCATGCCCTCGGCCAGCAGCACCGCGGCGACCCGGCGGGTCACGTCCTCGACGACGCCGGGGTCGGGCGAGGCCTCGTCGGCGGCCAGGGTGCCGGCCAGCGGTCGGAACGGGACGACGAACGGGTAGACGCCCATCGCGACCAGCTCGGTCGCCGCCGCCACGAGCTCGTCCGGGCGCTCGCCCAGCCCGACCAGCAGGTACGACGAGACCTGGTTGCGGCCGAACACGAGCACCGCCTGCGCCCAGGCTGCCCGGTACTGGTCGAGCGGGACGCTCGCCTTGCCGGGCATCCAGCGGCGGCGCACCTCGTCGTCCATCGACTCGACGTGGATGCCGATGGAGTCGGCGCCCGCGGCGCGCAGCTCACCGATGGTGGCCAGGTCGGCGGGCGGCTCGCACTGCACCTGGATCGCGAGCCCCGGCGTCGCTGCCTTGACCGCGCGCACGCACCGGGCGAGGTGACGGGCCCCCCGGTCACCACCGGCTGACGTCCCGGTGGTCATGACCATCTGGCGGACGCCGTCCAGCCGCACCGCAGCCTCGGCCACCTCGGCCAGCTGGGCAGGCGACTTCACGGCCGTCGTCGACCCTGCCGCCAGGGCCTCCTCGATGGCGCAGAACCGGCAGCGCTGAGCCGCGTCGTACCGGATGCACGTCTGGACCACCGTGGTGGCGAGGACGTCGGTGCCGTGCAGTCGCGCGAGCTTCTCGTAGGGCACGCCGTCAGCGGTGGTCAGGTCGTAGAACCTCGGCCGCGCAACGGGTTCGGCGTCCAACCCCAGGTCGGCGCCATCCAGCAGCAGGCGCCCGTCCTGCACCGAGTAGGGGCTGTCGGCGTCGCGACGGACCGCCGCACCGCGCCCGGCCAGACGGAGGTGGCCGTCGTCGCTCGGCCCGGCGCCCCCGGTGCGGCGCACGGGCGCGTCGACGCGGACGCCCCGGATCGCGACGTCGACCCGGGTGCGCAGCGTGTCGCCACCGGGCGCGGTGCAGGCGGTCATCTCAGAGGTTGTACGTGCTGTTGATGATGGCGCCCTTGCGGGCGTAGTGGATGACGGCGTCCTGGACGTCGAGGGGGTGCGCGGGGATGACCCCGGCGATCAGGTCCTCTTCACGCAGACCGTGCAGGGCCAGGCCGAACCGGCAGCAGTAGACGGTGCCGCCCTCGCCGATGAATGTCTCGAGCGCGCCGTTGATGTTCTGCTCGCCGGGGAACGCCGAGTCGCCCGTGGTCGGGAACCCGCGCGTGGCGATGCAGTTCATGGCGCCGGGGCCGTAGAAGTAGATCGCGGACTCGAAACCCTTGCGCAGCGCCCGGGTCGCCTGCAGCACCGCGACGAAGCTCACCGACGACTCGTGGGCGATGCCGTGCACGAGCGTGAAGTACGTCTCCCCCGCCTCGGCCTGGTAGTCGGGGAACAGCTTGGTCGAGCCGTAGATGTTGGTGCCCTTTGGAAGCGAGGGGTGCGGGATCTCGGCGAGGCTGGCGGCCATGTTGGCGGCCAGCTGCTCGTCGATGCTGCTCATGGTCTGGGTCACGGTGTCTCCTTGGTGGGTGGTGGCAGGGCCGTCGGGGGTGTCGTCACGGGTGTCGTCAGAGGTAGAGGGACGCGAAGTTCTCGCGCAGCACCAGGTCGGCCAGCTCGCCGTCGCCGAGCGCCGCCCGCAGCCGGGCGAGCTCACCCGCGTGGTCACCCCACGGCTCGTCGCTGGCGAACAGCACGCGGTCGTGGCCGATGCCGCGCTTCTCGATCTCGGCGGCCAGCCACCGGGGGGCGAAGCCGATCGCCCAGCTGGTGTCGGTGTAGACGCGCTTGCCGGCGCTGATCCAGTCGAAGAAGCGGCCCCCGATCAGCTTCATGTGCCCGCTCATGCCGCCGCCGAGGTGCACCAGGTGGATCGCGACGTCGTCGCCGTAGGTCTCGACGAGCAGGCCGACCTGGTCGATGTCGGACGCGGCGCCGGGCGAGGTGTGCACGTGGACGACGAGCCCGTGCTCGCGCGCCGCGGCGAAGATCGCGTCCAGCTGGGGTCGGCACGCGGCGTCGCTGGGGCTGCCGCCGAGCAGGAAGCTCGTCTTGAGAGCGACGACCCCGGGCTCGCCCGCCAGCGTGAGCGCCTTCGCGGTCAGCTCAGCGTCCTGGGGGCGCGGCGACACCCACAGCCCGCAACGCACGCGGTCGTCGCGGCCGGCGGCGTCCAGCACCAGGTCGTTGTGCGCGAACGAGATCGAGACGTCGGGGACGCCGTAGTTGGGCAGGACGAGCGCGCGTCCGGTGCCCTCAGCGTCCAGGTCGTCGAGCAGCTGCTCGAGGCTGGCGCGGGCGCCGAGGTCTGCGTTGATCGCCGGGCCGCCGTAGAACGGGTGAGCCGGCAGCAGCCCGAGGTGGCGGTGCGCGTCGTGCACCTCGGTCGCGGCCATGGACCAAGAAGACGACCCCGGTGTTTCGTCCGGGTGAAGACCGGAACGCTGCTGCGTTAACGCCTCGCGCGGATCAAGCGACGGCAGCCGCGGCGTCGGAGGGGATGTCCTGGCGCTTGGCGTTGATGAGCACCAGTGCGACGACCCAGGCCAGCGCGAGCAGGCCGGCCCCCCAGGTGAACGCGGCGTGGTATCCCTCGACGAAGCCCTGGGCGCTGACCCGCTTGGCGTCGCCCGAGTCACTCACGTGGTCGGCCACGTAGCTCGTGACGGCACCGGCGTAGATCGTGTTCAGCAGGGCCAGCCCGAGCGACCCACCGACCTGCTGCGAGGTGTTGAGCACCGCGCTGGCCACGCCGGCGTCGTGCGGAGCGACGCCGATCAGCGCGGTGCTCGAGGTGGGGATGAAGACGCCGGCCATGCCGATGCTGATCAGCAGCAGCGACGGAAGGACGTGCGTGACGTAGCTGGTGTCGGGCTGGATGCGAGTGAGCAGCAGCATCCCGGTCACGGCCATGAGCAGCCCGGGGATGATCAGCGGCTTGGGTCCGAGTCGGGGCAGCAGCTGGGCGACCACCCCCGCGGACACGATGATCCCGCCGCTGAACGGCAGGAAGGCGAAGCCGGACTTCAGCGGGCTGTAGCCGAGCGTGATCTGGAAGTAGAAGGTGAGGAACAAGAACATCGCGAACAGTCCCGCACCGACCAGCAGGAACACCAGGTAGGACCCACCCCGGTTGCGGTCGAGCAGGATCCGCATGGGCAGGAGCGGGTTGGCGACGCGAAGCTCCCACAGGACGAACGCGAGGAGCAGCACGACGGCGGTCACGAGGAACGCCACGGTCGGCGCCGCCGTCCAGCCCAGCACCTCGGTGCTCTTGCCGGGGTTGGTGGCCTTGGCCGCCTCGGTGAACCCGTAGACCAGTGACACCAGCCCGGCCGTCGCAAGCACTGCGCCGACCACGTCGTAACGCGTGTCACCGCTGGCCTTGCTCTCATGCACCACCGCCACCGCGGCCACCGCGGTCGCCAAGGCGATCGGCACGTTGACCCCGAGGCACCAGCGCCAGGAGAAGTACTCGGTCAGGAAGCCCCCGGCGATCAGCCCGATCGCCGCCCCACCACCGCTGATGGCGCCGAAGACCCCGAACGCCCGGGCGCGCTCCTTCGGCAGCGTGAACATGACGGTGATCAGCGACAGCGCAGCGGGGGCGAGCAGCGCGGCGAAGGCACCCTGCAGGCCTCGCGCCGCGAACAGCAGGGCCGACGTCGAGGCGATGCCGCCCAGCGCCGAGGCGCCTGCGAAGCCGAGCAACCCGATGACGAAGGCGCGCTTGCGCCCCACGAAGTCCGCGATGCGACCACCGAGCAGCAGCAGCCCACCGAAGGCCAGCGTGTACGCCGTGACGACCCACTGCCGGTTGGCGTCGCTGATGCCCAGGTCGGCCTGGGCGCGCGGGAGCGCGATGTTCACGATCGAGGCGTCCAGCACGATCATCAGCTGCGCGACGGCGATGATGCCGAGCGCGAGCCAGCGTCGGGGGTCGAGCGGGGCTGCGCCCGAGCTGCCACGGTCCGGGGCGGTACCGGGCTCGGTGCGTGAGTCGGTCATCGGGTTCCTCGTGGGTCGGCGCACTGCGCGGGTCGGCGTGGGGCGTGGTCGGGTACTTGCTCGGTCGTCGTACTCCCCGGGGCGCAGTCCCACCGGGGACGATGCTCCGATGATCATGATCATGCTCAGGCACCGGGGGCCGGCCTGTCGAGTGGGTTGCATCGGGCGCGGGCCGCGCGGGCTGCGCGGTCAGCCCGGGGGCCGGCGTCCGGTCATCGCGAGGAGCTGGTCCTGGGCGGACGCGTCGGCGGCGACCTCGACCGCGGGGGCGAAGACGCCCATCGCCCGCCACTGCTCGACGTTCGGCTCGATCTGGTCCCACAGGCCGCTGACCAGGTCGGGCGGGAGCGTCGTGCTGGCGCCGATGACGGCGGCGATGTCGTACGCGCGCAGCCCGCGGAACGAGGTGACGTGGGTGAGGAACTCGCCGGCCGGGAACGTGCCGTAGGAGCAGTGCACCGGGCGCTGGGGGTCGTCGAGGATCGCGGCGGCGGCGCAGGCCCGGTCGACGAGCGCGTCGAAGGCCGCGCGCGGATCGGCGCCGAGCAGGTCGTCGCGGTAGGCGTCCTCGCCGACCTCGGCCATCGTGCGGCCCGCGAGCATGTCGGGCACCCAGGCGTCGTCGTACGCGTGGTAGCCGACGACCTGGCGCAGCGTGACCGGCTCGTCGGCGGCGGTCTGGAACTCGTCCGGCATGGTCATCGACCACTGGTCGTCGGTGATCTGGTCGACGACGCCCTGGAGGGTCCGGTCGGCCAGGATGAAGACGTCCTGCTCGTTCATGGGGTGCCTCCTGCGTCGGTTGCAGGTCGGTGTGACCTGGAGCACGCCACGCTAGGACCCACCACCGACAGTCGTCAGGCTCGTGCGCAGCCCCCGCTGAGCCCAGCCGCGAAGCAACCGGCCCCACCCTGGGTCCCATCACTGCACCCGCCGGTGGTCGCGGGGGCACCCTGCTCCGTTCCTACCGGAGTGGGGTGCCCCCGCGACGTGCCTGGGCGGTGCGTCCGGCGATGGGGACGCCGGAGCCGGCCGGGCGTGCGGGTCAGGACAGGGGGCGCCAGACGACCAGGGCGCCGGCGTCGAGCGAGGAGCGGGCCGGACGGCGTCCGGGCAGGACGGCGAACACCTCGCCGGACGGGCCGGCGGCGAACACCCGCCGCGAGCCGCCGGCCGAGTCGCGGCTGCGCTCGAGAGCGTCGCCGAGCTGCTCGACGCGGGCGCGCAGGAGGTCGACCTCGTGCTCCAGCTCGAGGATCCGCTTGATCCCGGCCAGGCTGACGCCCTCGTCCTGCGAGAGCCGCTGCACCTCGCGCAGGACGGCGACGTCGCGGGCCGAGTAGCGCCGCCCGCGGCCCGGGGCCCGGCCGGGGGTCACCAGACCGAGCCGGTCGTACTGGCGCAGGGTCTGCGGGTGCAGTCCGGCCAGCTGGGCCGCCACCGAGATGACGAAGACCGGCGCGTGCTCGTCCAGCCGTTCGCGGGGCGCGGTGGGCTCGGTCATCGCCTCAGCCGCGTGCCCGCGACAGGAGGTCGGCGCGGGGGTCGGCACCCGCGGTCGCCGCGGCGTACGCCTCGACCGCCGCCCGGGCGTCGTCGTCCAGCCGCTGCGGGACGACGACCTGCACCGTGACGCGCAGGTCACCGGTGTGGGCGCCGCCCGAGATCCCGCGCCCCTTCAGGCGCAGCGTGCGGCCGGACGGCGTCCCCGGGGGGATCTTCATCTGCACCGAGCCGTCCAGCGTCGGCACCTCGACCTGGGCACCGAGCGCGGCCTCGTCGAAGGTGACGGGCAGGGTCAGCGCGAGGTCGTCGCCGGCGCGGGTGAAGACCGCGTGCGGCTCGACGTGGACGGTGACGATCAGGTCACCCGGACCGGCCTCGCCCGCAGACCCCTTGCCGCGCAGGCGGATCCGCTGACCGTCACGCACCCCGGCGGGGATGCGCGCGGTCACGCTACCGCCGTCCGACGAGCGCAGGGTCACGGTCGAGCCCTGCACCGCGTCGCGGAAGGCCAGGCTGGTCGTCGCGTCGACGTCGGCTCCCTTGCGGGGGCCGGCGGGGGCGCCGTACCCGCTGAACTGCTGGCCGCCACCGCCGAACATGCCACCGAGCAGGTCCTCGAGGTCGGGCCCACCGGCGCCGCCTGCGCCGGTCGAGAACCGCACCCGCTGGCCCTGTCCGCGGCTGCCGCGGGCACCGCCCGCCCCCCCGAACAGGTCGCCGAGCAGGTCCTCGAACCCGGCCCCGCTGCCGGCCCCGGCACCCGGGGCGAACCGGGCGCCGCCGCCGGACATCGTGCGGATCGTGTCGTACTGCTTGCGCTGCTCGGGGTCGGACAGCACCGAGTACGCCTCGCCGATCTCCTTGAAGCGGGCGTCCTGCCCGCCGTTGGAGTCCGGGTGGTGGGTGCGGGCCAGCTTGCGGTACGCCTTCTTGATCGCGGCCGCGTCGGCGCCTTTGGCGACGCCGAGGATCGCGTAGAAGTCCTTCTCGAACCAGTCCTGACCGGCCATCGGCGGCGCCTCCCGCCGCTCAGGCCGGGTCGGCGACGGCCACGCGGGCCGCGCGCAGCACTCGCTCGCCGGCCCGGTAGCCCGGCTGCAGCACCTGCACCACGGTGGTGACCGTGGTGCCCTGGGCCAGCTCGGCCTCGGTGTGCATCAGCGCCTCGTGGACGGCCGGGTCGAAGGCCTCGCCGACCTCACCGAACCGGCTCAGGCCGTGCCGGCCCAGCGCCAGGTCGAGCTTGTCGGCGATGGCCGAGAACGGGCCACCCTCGAGGTCGCCGTGCTGGCGCGCGAGGTGCACGTCGTCCAGCACCGGCAGCAGCGACTCGAGCACCCGGGCGGTCGCGTCGTCGCGGGCGACGTCGCGGTCGCGCTCGACCCGCCGCCGGTAGTTGACGTACTCGGCCTGCAGCCGCTGCAGGTCGGCCAGCCGCTCGCCGGCCAGGTCCGTCTCGGCCGGCAGATCCTCCGGCACCGGGAGGTCGGCGACTGCCGGTTCGACCGGGGCATCCGCCGACTCGCGCAGCAGCCCGGTGTCGGGGTCGATCCGCCGCTTGTCGCGGACGACGGGGGGCTCGCTGCCGTCGTCCGCGACCTCGTGGGTGGGCTCGCTCATCCGGCGTCCTTCGCGGAGTCCTTCGGGGCCGCCGGCTCGTCCTCGACGACCTCGGCGTCGACCACGTCGTCGTCCGAGGCGTCGGCCGCGGACCCACCGGTCGGCGCGTCGGCCGGCGCACCCGCCGACTCGGCGGCGGCGTACATCGCCTGCCCGACCTGCTGGCTGGCCGTGGCGAGGGTCTCGGTCTTGGCCTTGAGGTCCTC
>JBKJTJ010000024.1:0-12775 GCA_046590855.1 Actinomycetota bacterium | reverse complement strand
GCCGCGGCGTACGGCGACGAGGTCGACGAGAGCGGATCGGTGGCCGCCAAGGTCCACCGAGGGTGGATGGCCGTCAAGGACAAGCTCTCGGGCTCGGACCCCGACGGGGTGCTGGCCGCTGCGGTGTCCGGTGAGGACCACGCCGTGTCGGAGTATGAGGACGCACTCAGCAAGGACATCTCACCCGACCTGCGTACCGTCGTCGAGAAGCAGGCCGTTGCCGTCAAGGCGTCGCGCGAGGAGATCAAGGCGTTGCAGACGGCCGCTGGCTGACCGCATCCACGCCAGGCACAGGACGCGAGGCTCCCCCGGCCAGGTGGGGGCCTCGTCGTCTGCCCCGACCGGCGCCGCTCAGTGCTGGTGCTCGTCGCCGGGTGCGGGTGGGCCGCCGACGTCCGGTGACCCGGTCGCCGCCGTGGCGGTGCCGAGCGCCACAAGGACCGGCCCCGGGGTGTCAGCCATCTGAAGCCACAGCCGTGACCCGTCGGCCGTGGTGACGAAGCTGACCGTCCCCTCGACCGTTCCCCCGTCGCGCAACCGACCGGCGGACAGACTGGTGCCGATCGGCGCCGTCGCGGCGCCCGACGGCACCGTTCGTCCGGTACGCAGCCGGAAGGCGGTGGCGTCGTACGGCACGACGTGACCCGAGGAGTTGTGCAACGTCACGGTCACCGCGATCTGGGCCTTGCCCTCCGAGACCAGATTCTGCACGCCGTGGGCCATGCCACCGAGAGCGGCGCTGCTCAGGCCGTTCACCACCTCGGACTGGTGCACCTGGACGGTGCCCCAGCTGACGCGCGTGATCGGGTCGGCGCTCGCCGACGCCGAGGTCCGGGCGAGTCGGCGGGACTCCACGACCGTGTCAACCGCGGTGACCGCGCCCACCACCGTCAGGACGGCGACGCCGGACAGCAGGACCGACCCCGGCGACCAGCGGCCCTGGCGGGACGCTACGCCGGCATGGGACGTCACCGTGCACCGCCGCTCGCGCCGATGCGCCACGGCAAGGGCACCTGACGAGTCTGCTCGAAGGTCACCTTGGTGGGGTGCAGGTCGTCGGAGGTCACGAAGGTGACCCACCCGCGAGAGCACCCGCTCGTGCCCGGCCCCGATCGCAGTGCCGGCCGGGGGAACTGGGGCAGCACCACCTTGGCTGCCTCGGCCGTGCGCCCGTCGTCGTCGCCGAGCACCCAGGCGGGGAAGCCCAGCGTCACCGGCGCCGTCCGGCAGACGCGGATGTCGGCACTGGCCCAGTGAGCGGACAGCGCCCGAGGGTGAACGGTGGCTGCCACGTGGTCGCGCACCGCGAACACGGTGATCCCCGCGGTGACGTCCACCCGACCAGGGCCGAACGCGCTGGCCACCGGGACGTCCTGGGCCGCGCCGAGCAGCACCCACCTGGTCGGGGCGCGTGAGGCGACCGGCTGGGCGTCGGGGGCCACCCCGATCACGGTCGCCCCCGCGCAGCCGGCCACGGCGGCGAGCGCCACCGCGAGACCGGCCAGTCGGGCAGCGTCGCCGGCGCCGGTCATCGCAGCATCACGAAACCGTCGATGTCGACGCGCGTGTCGGACGCGGGCACCCGGTTGCCGACGGCGTTGAGGTACGTGCCGGGCTGCCCGAGGGTGGTCACGTCGATGTTGTGCGTCGTCCCGGGGGACAGGCCCGTCGCAGACCACACCACCTGAGCCGGGCTGGACGTCGCCGCGCCCAGGTCGACCGTGACGGCAGGACCGCCGTCGACCGAGACCGTCGCCTTGCCTCGGTCAGGACCCAAGGACGACACGAGAGACACGTTCCCAGCAGTGCTGAACGACTGCCGGAGCTGGCTGCGCCTCCCGGAGCCGTTGGCCCAGTGGACCGAGCCCCCGTAGGCCCCCGCGAGCGGCGCCGTCGACCAGGAGCCGGAGTAGCTGACGGCGGACGCGAGCCCGTCGTCAGCGGCCGACACGGTCATGGCCGAGCCGGTCACCCAGCCGCTGCAGGACGCTGCGACGCAGGCCTGAACGCGCAGCTGCAGGGTCGTCGGCGACGCTGTCGTGCCGAGGGGGACGTCGACCACGGCGCTCGTTGCCGAGGGGACGGTGCGGGGGACGTCGGCGAAGCTGCTTCCGTTGGTGCTCAGCTGCAGCTGGTAGGTCGCGGCCGACTGGTTGCCGCTCCAGGTCACGGACACGGGCGCGGTGCTCGCCGACAGCGGGGCCGCCACGGTCAGCCTGGCCGGCGAGGCCAGGGAGGCGACCGGTACCCCCACCTGCGGAGCGGTGGCGTCCAGGCACTCGATGCCCTGACCCGCCGTCGGGCACTGCGGCGGCCGCACCCGCTGCAGTCCCCAGACGCCGTTCTGGGTGAACGGCCGACGCAGGTCACCGTAGAAGTAGTCACCCGTGCTGTGCGACACCCCGCCAGCGCCACCGTCGACGTGGGCGTCCAACGCCTCGCCGGGCCCGATCGCCTGGTTGCTGGTCAGCTCGCTGCCCGTGACGAACGGGTCGCGTGGCCAGGCTGGGCCACCGAGGCTGAACACGTGCACCTGCTCACTGCCCGGCGTGACCACCTGGTGCACCACGACGGGGTCGCCGGCGTACGACGAGAGCACCGGCGTACCGGGGTTGCCGACGGCGAACGAGTTGGTCCCGTCCCCGACCGGAGCGGTGCGGTAGTTGATCCCGGTCGCGCCCAGCTCGGCGTTGGTCGGGTACGGCATGAAGTCCTGCCCAATGCGGGGGTCGTTGTCAGCGAGCACCAGGGTGAAGTCACGGTAGCTCGGCTGCCCCGGCACCCGGACGTCGACGCCGACACCCTGGCTGACCAGCTGCCTGGACGTCGGGTCGACGAACGTCGCCCCGGTCGGGGAGACCACGACGGCGCCGTACAGGCCCGCCTTGGTGCCGTTGGCGTCGTCAGCGCCGAAGTCCGAGACCACCGCGGTGCCGATCTGGTCGGTGTCCGCGTAGTACCGGTAGGAGGCGGTCCCTCCGCCGGGGGGGGCGGTCTGCTCGCTCGTCCACCCGACGTTGATGCCGGACGACGATGCAGCGTGCAGCAGCTCACCCGCCGCGAAGGACGCCCGGGGGGTGCCGAGGAGCAACCCGGTGAGGGGGTCGACCGCGGGGACGCGGTCGTTGGTGAACGCCACCTGGATGCAGTCGCCCGCTGCGACGTGCAGGACGAGCGGTGGCGGCTTGAGCGACCCCGCCTTGACCGCAGCGACGTCCTTGGTGGCGACGTAGGCGGCGCGCCCGGTGCCGTTTCCTGCGGGCAGGTCGACCGCACTGATGCTGAAGGTCCGCAACGGTGCGCCGGTGGGGCACGGGTCACCCGGGCCCGTCGTGGCCGGTGGCGCGGCCCCCGTGACCGCGTGCGTGGTCGCGACACCGACGGGATTGTTTCCAGGCAGGGGTTGCAGTGTCGCGTCGCTGCCGTCGAGCACCCGCACGATGCCCCACGCACCATCACGGGTGCGGCGGGCGTCACCGTTGCCGTAGAGGTAGTCACCCGGCGTGGCCGTCGTTCCGGGCCCACCGTCGAGCACCACCGAGAACTTCTCGCTGATCCCGTAGTGCAGGGTGTCGAGCAAGGTCCCCTCCGTCGCTCCGCTGTGGTCCTGGTACCGCCACTCGTTGCGGAAGCGTTGGCCCTGGAAGTGCAGGGTGTCCATCGACGGGCCCACGTTGATCGTCCGCACCACGACCGGGTCACCGGCGTAGGCGCGCGGCATGGGCGTGAACGGGTCGCCGTACGTGTACGACGAGAAGCGGTTGGCCGCGTCCGGGCGTCCCGCGAACGGCTCGGACTTCAGGTTGAGCGTCGAGTAGTCACCGCGGTCGTTGTCGTCGATCGTCCACAGCGCCATCTCGCGGAAGCTCTTGACCCCCTTGGCGACGGGGACGTACGCAGCGTCGCTCGGGTTGACCCGGACGTCGACGATGGTGCCCGAGTCGACCTTGGCCCCGGTCACCGGGTCGTGGTAGGTCGAACCGGACGGCTCGACCACCAGCTGACCGACCAGCCCGTGCCCCCAGCCGTGGATGCCGTCGACGTGGTCGTGCCAGAAGATGTTGTCCAGCAGCACGTCTGCGTACCACTCGTACTGGATGAACTCGATCCCGGCGGACTCACCCTGGGCGTGCACGCCCGTGATCGGGTTGTCGGTGCACGTGGCGGCGACGGGGTCGGCGCACGCGGTGTCACCGGGCGCCAGACCCTGGAGCCCCAGGGCGTCGACCGTCACGTCACCGGCACCGGTCGCCGTGTTGGTGACCGTCACGGTCTTCACCTGCCGCACCTCGATGCCGTTGGTGCCCTCGCCGATCGCGATTGACGGGTGGGACGCGTTGCCGTTGGCGTCGGTGCGCTGCAGCTTGCGGACGTCGGACAGGTGCAGCACCGTGTCGCCGGCCGTGGTGGATGCGGTGAGGGTCGGGTCGGCGTCCAGTGCCGATGCCCGCTTCGGGTCCTGCTTGTACGGCCGCACCGAGTGCTCGAACGCGAAGCCGGTGCTGACGCCGTCCGACCCCTGGACGTCGAACTGCACGTGGTGGATGTGGATCGTGGTCTTCGACCAGCTGTCGAAGGCGTCGAGGTCGGCCATCTCGTTGGTCAAGGTCACCCGGTCGCAGTCCCCGACGTTCGTGCGGATCGCGAGCGGGGTCGCCTCGGCCGGCTTGGCCCGCACGGCATCCTGCGTCCCCGCCAGGACGAACAGCTTCCCCTCGAGGTCGGTGAACGTCTTGTCGCGCTGCACGGGCGTGCCCACCGCGGTGATGTTGAAGTGCCGCACCGGTGTCGGGGTGACTCCGTCCGCCTTGTACCGCGGGCACAGTCCGTCAGGACGTGCCACCCAGGGGTTGACGGTGCCGTTCGTGGTCGGCGTATCACCGCGCTCGCCGAGGTACGGCGACCCGCTGTGACCGTTGGGCGAGAACGGGGGTCGGGTCCCGGCGTGGGTGCGCAGCAGAGGATACGCCGGCCGGCCGGTGTCGGGGTCGAAGAGCAGCCGGGGGCGGTTCTGGCCGTCCGTGCTCAGCGGACGTGCTGCGCCCTGCCCGTCCACCAGGTCGACCGGCAGCAGCCCCGGGTGGCCGGTCAGCTCGCTGCGCAGGTCCGGGAACTGGACCGGTGACGCGGTGTCCTCCGGCTCACCGAGGTAGAGGGGGCGCGCGGGGTCGGTCGCGTCGATCTTCCAGTTCCAGACCGACGGGTCCTGGGTGTTCGCACCCCGGACGCCGGCCGGCGGCAGCTGGGGACGCAGCCAGTCGTCGAGCTTGCTCGCGGTGTCGAGGACGGTGCCGTCGGGCATCGTGCGGCCCAGCAGCTGGGTCGAGTCGACGGCCTCGGGTGCGGCGACGCGGCCGGGGAGCACGGCCAGGGCGTCCTGCCCCAGGGACTGCGGCTGCAGGGTGCCGTACACCCGCCAGAAGCTCCACATGCCCGACACGTAGTGCTTGGCGATGTGGCAGTGGAAGAGCAGGTCACCGACGCTGTGCTGCACTCCCCCGGCGCCACCCTCGAGCTCGAGGTTGAAGGACTCACCCGGGCCGATGGACTGGGCGTCGAGCCGGTTGGACGGCGAGTCGACCGTCTTCGGGTGCTTGTCCAGGGCCGTGTCCGCGTAGCTGTAGGTCGTGTCGGCGACCGGGCTGTACCGCCAGCGGTCGCCGCCGCCGTGCAGGTGGTAGACGTGGAACTTCTCGCCGCCGGCGTGCACCAGGCGGAACTTGGTCGGGTCACCGATGTACCCGCGGGGCATCGGCGTCGAGGGGTCACCGAAGGTGTAGGACGAGTACGAGTGCGACTTCTCGCGGCCCGCGGTCAGCAACCGGTTGCGGAAGGGCTCGGAGCGGTAGTTCAGCGCGAACTCACCTGGGCGGTAGCTGCCGGTCAGGGCGTCGACCTGCGGGAGCGCGGCCCCGGTGCGGTCAAAGATCGGCTCGTTGTCGTTGCCCACCTCATGGTGCATCTTGACGGCCTCGCGGAACGACGGGGCGCCGGCCGGCGCGATGACGGCCTCCCAGCCCGACAGCAGCGGCCGGCCCGCGGTCGAGGCGTCGAGGTAGGTCGAGTCCGGCGGTTCCACGGTGAGCGTTCCGAACAGCCCGTGGTCGACTGCCGAGCGGTACCCCGGGCCGGGGTGCACGTAGTGCGAGCCCTCCAGGCGCCGGTCCCTGGGGATCCAGAAACGGTACCTCGAGCTGGATCCTGATCCCGTGGCCGAGCTGCCGTTCGTGCCGATGTTGTCGCCCGAGGATCCCTTGTCGAATGCCAGTCCGTCGATGTGCAGACCGAAGCTGCCGCCAGATGCCTGGTTCGCGAACTGGATCGTGACGCAGTCGCCCTCGTTGGCGCGGATCGACAGCGGCTGGATCGGGTCGTCGCGCAGGCCGATCGACACCTTCTGACTCGACTCCTCGGCACGAACAGCCGCGAGAGCGGTACGCATCGTCGTCTCACCGGGGACGAGCATCGAGTTCGGCTGACCGTCGACCGCCGTCGCCAGGTACATCTTCCCCTTGGGGTCGTTGTCTCCGTAGCGGTTCAGCGGGATCTTGACGTCCAGGGCCATGACGTCGAACGTGCGCTGGTGGTTGGCGGTGAGGTTCGCCGGGCACGGGTTGCCCGGATCGCTCGCCGCCGCAGCCGTGGTGGCGCCCCCGGGCACGAGAGCCAGCCCGGTGAGCACCATGCTGGCAGCGAGGGTTCGGGCTGCGAGCCCGCGCAGGTGCTGCGTGGTGCATCCTCGGCGTGCCGCCGTCAGTGCCGGGCCGGCCGCGGCGCACGCGAGGGCGAGCGGCGCGGCGACGGCGAGCGCGAACAGGGTGTCGCGGGCAGCGAGGCCGGCGTCGAACCGTACGCCGGTGGCCGCGGCACGATGCAGCGCCGCGACCGCGGTGCTGATGGCGGATGTGCCGATCGCGGCCAGCACCAGGGCCGAGCGTCGAGATGCGACTGAACCGTCGACCCGTCGTCCGAGCGCGACAGCCAGGCGCACTGCGACGGTCACGGCCGGCAGCGCGAGTGCGGAGTTCTGCAACCACAGCCCCGTGAGCGTCCCGGACGCCGAGGCGCCGGCCGCAAGGAGGCTGTGCAGCCCGGTGGTCCACGCCGTCACGCCCAGGGCGAGCACGACGCTGGTGAGCAGCACCCAGGACGGGGAGGCGTCGCTGTCGCTGCGCAGGACGGGGCGGTCGTGCGACGGGGCAGCTGGTGCAGGCATGGGACTCACTCCAACTCGATCCGCCGGACCCTGTGGGGTCCGGACGGGTCGAGACTGTCCTGTCGGCCCTTGGAAAACCTGACGGTCTCCTGCGACGTAGGTCGTACGACCTTTGTCGACCCTGGACGTGGTTAGTGGCCCGGATCCTCGGGGTGCGGGCCGAGCCCCAGGTGCCGAGCGCGCAGGGCGGCGTTCATCCGGTCACTCACTCCGAGGGCTGCGTAGATCCGGGTGAGATGCGCCTTGACGGTGGCTTCGGTGACCTGCAGACGGTTGCCGATGGCCCGGTTCGACAGACCATCCGCCAGCAGGCCGAGGACCTCGTTCTCGCGGGCCGTCAACCTGCTCAGGTCCGTGCGCGCCTCGCGGGCTCGCAGCAGGGCTGCCGCGGCGGTCGGTGACAGAGGTGCTCCACCGCGGGCCGCGACGCGGATGGCGCGGATCAGCTCGTCCGGGTCGCCGTCCTTGACCAGGTACCCCCGGGCCCCGGCATCGAGCATGCTCATCACGCGCGACTGGTCACCGAACGACGTCAGCGCGATGACGCACGCGCCGGGGTACTCCTTCACGATGCGGGCCGTGGCCGCCAAGCCATCCATCCGCGGCATCGACATGTCCATCAGGATCACGTCGGGTTGGATGTCAGTCAGGAGGCGCAGTGCCTGCATGCCGTCTTCGGCCTCACCGATGATGCGCAGATCCGGTGTGGTGCCGAGGACCTGGGCCAGACCGGCCCGAACGATGGCGTGGTCGTCGACGACCAGCACGGTGATCACGGCGGTCGGATCGGTCACCTTCGGCGGCTCGGTCATGAGCCCCTGAGGCTAGCGAAGCCGGCAGGCGTGCGAATGGCGAACGAGCTTTCTCGGCGGTCGCCGCCGGACCGCCGATCGTGCCCGGCCGCTGGCGGTTGCGTGCGGCGGCGCCGTTCGGTCTCCTGCAGCGGCGCACGGACGTGGCGCTCGAGCAGGCGACGTCTCGCGGGCGAGACCGAGTCCCGGACGATGTCCCGGACCATCGGGTACCGGAACCGGTAGGAGTCCTCGACGGCATCCAGCACGTGCAGCTCGCACAACCGATCCTGCACGTCAGCGACGTCCAGCACGTCCCTGCCGGCCAGTCGGGCGATCTCTTCAGGCCCGAAGCGCTCACCTGCCAGGGCGCAGGCGACGACGACCGCCCACACCGCGTCGCCGTCGCGGCGCAGCGCAGCCAGCACCCGCTCGTGCACGACGGCGGACGGCAGTCTGCGTCCACCGTCCGCGACTGCCGTGCCCGCCACGAGCAGTGGCAGCCCGCCACTTCTCTCGCGCAGTCCGGGAACCCCGAGGGACAGCAGGTGCTCGGCGGCGAGGGGCGCGAGGACGACGGTCAGGTCAGCCGGGTGGGCGCGGATCCGATGTCCCAGTGGCGATCTGGCGACATCGGCGGCGAGCAGCAGCATTCCGTGGCTCGAACCGCGGCCCCGCGCCAGGGCCGCCAGCACCTCGAGGCTGCGCTCGTCGGCGAGGTGCGCGTCGTCGACCAGCAGGTGGAAGGGTGACACCGAGGCGAGCAGCAGGTCCAGGTCGCGCAGGGCTGGCAGGCCGAGCAGCCGGCCGCCGAGCTGGTCTGCGGCCACCTCGTCGAGCACCTTCCGAACGACAGGGGACAGCGACCCCAGTGCGCGGGCCAACAGCTCCTCGAGCAGCCAGCCCTGCACCGGTCGGGTCGCAAGCGTGCAACACACCCGCACCACCGGAGACGGCGACAGCCGTCGGCCGACCTCGTCCAGCACGGCGCTCTTGCCCATGCCGAGCTCACCGACGACCAGCGCGGTCCGGAGGCCGGAACCGTCAGAAGACGACCGGACGAGATCCACACAGGCGGTGACGTCGGCGTCGCGACCCAGCAGCGGCGGGGCAGCCGGGGATTCATCCGGCCCAGCCAGATTCCTTGGCCCCCGCTGGGTGGGGAGGCGGGCGGCCGGGGACGTGTCGGCGTGCTGGAGCACTGCCTGGTGCACGGCTGCGGTCTGCGGCATCGGGTCGGCGCCGACGTCGTCCGCCAGGGCCCGACGCAGGCGCCCGAAGACACGCAGGGCCTCGGCCTGCTCTCCGCCGCGGTACAGCGCGGTCATCAGCAGGCGCACACCGGCCTCGTGGAGGTCGTCGATGGCCACGGCGGACCTGGCGTGGGCGGCAGCAGCTCCGAAGTCACCGTCGGTCAGGGCGAGCTCGCCGGCTGCGACGTGCAGCTGCAGCCGGCGCTGCACGTGCGCCGAGCGTGCCGTCAGAGCCCAGCAGGCATACGGTTCGTCCTCGAGCAGGTCATCACGGGCCAGGGCCAGAGCCCGCTCCACGGTGCCGCGGTCCGGGGCCGCCAGTGCCTGCTCGAACAGCTGGTCGAACTGCGTCAGGTCGACCCAGGAGTCGCTCGGGTCGAAGCGGTAGCCGCCGTGGCCAGTCATGATGACACCGGGCCCGGTGCTGTGCTCGGGCGCGAGGCGGCGCCGCAGCAGCGAGACGTAGTGCTCCAGCGACCCGGACGCCGAGTTGGGCAGCGATTCGCCCCACAGCAGGTGGGCGAGCTGGTCCTTGGGAACGTAGCGGCCGCTGTTGAGCACCAGGATCTCGAGCAGCTGCTTGGGCTTTCGGCCGCCGAAGTCCCGCGCGCTCAGGCGGCGCCCGTCGACCACCACCCGCAGCGAGCCGAAGACGAACACCTGTGTGGTCATGGCCCCCGCCGTCCTGGTCGCGCTCGCGTCGCTGATGAGCAATGGTCGCCGCTCGTAGCGCGCCCGGACAATGGTCATTGGGACCCAGGCGTCACGGGTCGAGCATGGTCATTTGGTCGGGTCAGCCGCCTTCTGTGACCGAGCCGACCGTCGTGCCGGTGGAAGACGTGGGGACGTAGGCCGAGCGGGCTGTCGGCAACCCGATGAGCCAAGCGGTCGCGACCAGCACGACCACCCCGAGGGCGAGCTCGACGACGACCGACTGCCGCAGCCGACGCAGGTCGCCGACGTCCACCGTCTGCTGGCGAACCGTCGAGACCCCTCGGCGGTTGGCGCGCTGCAGGGTGCCCACCCCGCCCCGGGCCCGCGCCGCCGCCGGCCGGGTCGGCATCTCGGTGGCGGCCGCGGGTGGAGCGAGCCGCCGGGTGACCACCTGCCGCGCCCCCACCGCGAAGGTCAAGATCGTGGCCAGCAGAGCGGCTTTGACGATCAGCACGCCGCCGTAGGACGTCTGGGTCAGGGCGCCGAGGCTTCCAGTGCGCCTGGCCCCGGCGACCACCCCGGTGACGACCAGCAGCAGCACGCAGGTGGCCGCCAGCCGTGAGTAGCGCACGAAGGCTGTGCGGGCCTGCGCGCTGCTCGCCCGTGCCGACAGCGGCCCGACCAGCAGCATCAGCAGACCGCCCAACCACAGTGCGGCGCCCCCCAGGTGCACCACGTCGATCGCGATGGTGACGACCGGGTCGTGGCCTTCACCGGCGTGCCCGCTCGCCGCCGTGGCCACGGCGAGGACGGTGGCCCCGCCGGACGACCCAAACCGCTGCCCCCGACGCCCGTAGGGCCACCAGGTGAGCATCGCTGCCACCGTCAAGGCGGACACCGCGCGGACTGCAGTGAGCGCTCCGGCGCGGGTGCCCAGCGTCGCGTCGAGCTGTGTGACGTCGAAGGCAGCGGCCAGGCCGTGACCATCAGCGTACGCGCCCTGGAGCAGCAGCTGAGTGCTGCTGGCCGCTGCGGTCGCGAGGGCCGCTGCGACGAGAACCCTGCGCGAGCGTCGTTCTGCCCAGCCGGCGGGCCAGCAGCACCACAGGAAGCCGAGGCCGCCGACAAGCGCTGTCAGGCCGGCCAGCGCGACGAAGCGCGCGACGAGCATCGCCCCCGCCGTGGCCCGGGGGGTCATGTCGCGAGCACCCGCCCCGCTGTGGATCGCACGGGTCACCCCACCGACCGAGAACGAGGACGACCCCTGCTCGGGGTGGCCGTCGTCGGACACCACCCGCCAGTCCACGACGAAGGTGCCCGGCGACGAGGCCGTCGGCAGCGGGGCCTCCACCTGCTCGGGATGACCGCTCGGGTGGTGCGTGGCCCCCACCGCCATCGGCGACCCCGATTCGTCCAGCACCCGGATGCCGCCCTGCACCACCTCGACCGCCTCGCTGAAGGTGAGCAGGACCGTCGCCGGTGCTGTCGCGAGCTCGGCTCGGTCCGTCGGGCTGACGGACGTCAGGCTGGCGTGCGCTGCGGCGGGCCCGGCCTGGGTCAGCGTCGCTCCTACCGCCAGGACGAGGATCACCAGAGGGCGCACCCACCGACGCCGGCTTCCTACCATGAAAGGGATCGTGCTCACCTCACCTGTGGGTTACCTGACGGACGTCGGGCCCGCCGCGGTTGGCGGCGGGCCCGACGATTCTTCGGTTCGGGACTACTTGAGCCCGAGGTAGGCGTCGACGTCGACCTTGGTGCCGGTCGACGACGCGTTCTTGGCGCCGGTGACGCTCACCCGCAGGGTGTGCCCCACCGCCCCGAGGGCGCCGGAGGTCCAGACCACCTGGGCGGGCTGCAACGACGGTGCGTAAAGGTCGACGGTGCCGACGACCGTGCCGTCCAGGGTGAGCTGGGCGATGCCCCGGTCCGGGCCCTTCGTCGAGACGAAGGCGACCCGAGCCGCCACCAGACCGCTGCTGTTCTGGGCGGAGGCACCGACGGTGCTGGACTGGTGCACCGAGCCGTTGTAGGCCCCTGACAGGTTCACACCGCTCCAGCCGCCGTTGAAGCTGAAGCCTCCGGAGTTGTCCGTGGCCGGCAGCGAGAAGGCTGCTGCCGTCGCATAGGCCCCGAAGGCACCCGCCGCGTTGACGGCCCGCACCTGGTAGCGGTACGTCGTCACCGTCGACTGGTTGGTGGCGCTGGGCCGGATGCCCACCTGCAAGCTGGTGCCCGCACACGGAGTCGCGGACGTGCAGGCAGCCACGTCGAAGAACGCGCCCCCGTTGATGCTCTGCTGAACCTCGTACCCCACCGCGTTGGTGCTGCCGGTCCAGGTCAGCGCGACCGGCACGGTGGTGGTCGAGGCCGAGCTGGGCACCACGAACGCCTGCTCGGGCGCGGTCGTGGTCGGTGCTGCCGCCCCGGCCGTCACCGAGAAGGCATAGCTGCGAACGGCGCTCGCCGCGTTGTTGACGTCAAGAGCCTTGACCGCGAACCGCCAGGTGCCGTCCCCGACGTTGGTGTACGCCTGCGGCGACGTGCACGGAGCGAACGCGTCACCCGACCCGCTCGGGACGAGCGAGCACTGGAAGGTCCAGCCCGGCTCGGCCTTGGTGAAGGCGAACGTCTCCGTCGAGGTAAGGGACGGGTTGGCTGGGTTGCTCGTCAGCGTGGGTGCGGCGGCCGCCTGGGTGAAGGAGGCGGTTGCCGATCCCAGGGCGGTCGCGGGCACCGTCGAGGGGTCGCTGCCCTGCACCGAGAACGTGTAGGTGCCGTCAGCGAGCCCCGGGTAGGTCTTCGGCGACGTGCAGTCGACGAAGTCCGCCGCGGTGGGTGCGGCCGCGGTCAGCGCGCAC
>JBKJTJ010000159.1:0-16152 GCA_046590855.1 Actinomycetota bacterium | reverse complement strand
TAGCGCCGATGGTACTGCGAGGGGGACCTCGTGGGAGAGTAGGACGCCGCCGGACACCCTTTCACAGCAGCCGCGACCCCCCACCGGGGGCCGCGGCTGCTGCATTTGCACGTCCTGAGGTCCACGCCCAGACCGGCTCGCCCTACCCTGCTCCCATGACGCGAAGGCTGCCCCGATGACCGAACAGCCGCCTCGCCGCAGACCCGGCACACCGCCTCGTTCGGGTGGTCGTCCGGCCTCCACCAACGCACGTGGGGGCAAGGCCACCCGGCCCGGTGCCCCGCGAGCGGGGTCGGGGTCCGGGATCGCCGACCAGCGCACCGTCCGGCCGATGGGCCCGCGGCGTGACGCGCCAGCCGAGCCGGTCGTCCCGCCTGACGTCACCGGAGCCGAGCTGGACCGGTCGGTCCGCGCCGAGCTGCGGTCGCTGTCCAAGGCCAACGCCGAGATGGTGGGCCGGCACCTGGTGATGATCGCCCGGCTGCTCACCGACGACCCGCAGACCGCGTACGCGCACGCGATGGCGGCCCAGCGGCGGGCCGGCCGGATCGCCGTGGTGCGCGAGGCGGTCGGCGTCGCCGCCTACCACGCCGGCCTGTGGGCGGAGGCACTGTCCGAGCTGCGCGCGGCCCGGCGGATGAGCGGTTCCTCGCACCTGCTGGCACTGATGGCTGACGCCGAGCGGGGCCTCGGGCGCCCCGAGCGGGCGCTGGAGCTGGCGGCCTCGGACGAGGCGAAGGGGTTGGCGACTGCTGAACGGGTCGAGCTGGCCCTCGTGGTGTCGGGTGCGCGCCGCGACCTCGGCCAGGTGGACGCGGCGGTGCTCGCCCTGCAGCTGCCCGAGCTGACGGCCGCGCAGACCCACGCGTTCACCCCCCGACTGCGGTACGGGTACGCCGAGGCGCTGCTCGCCGCGGGCCGTGAGGACGAGGCGCTGCGCTGGTTCGCCCTCGCCGCCGAGACCGACCACGACGGGGTCACCGACGCAGACGAGCGGCTGGCCCAGCTCACCGGGCTCGAGATCGTGGACCTGCTCGAGGACGACGATGGCGACGATGGCGACGAGGGTGACGTCGCTTCCGACCGCGCGGCCCCCGTGGAGGCTGGTCCGCCGCAGGAGTGACGCCACTGGATCCACCCACCCGCGATCCACAGGTCGCTCGTTGGTCCCACGGTCCACAGATCGCGTGACGCCACTGTCGCCGCGCGGAACCGCGTCGCACCCTGGACCAGGCCGCCGGTGCGGGGGTCGTCCGCGGGTGGAGGGAGTGCACAGGTGGCAGCACAGGTGGAGACGCAGGTGGCGGCGCAGCAGCCGCTGAACGAGGTGCGGCTGCGCGGTCGGTTCACCGGCGCCGTCGAGCGCGAGCTGCCCAGCGGTGACCTGCTGGTCACCGCCAGACTCGTGGTGCCGCGCGCCGGCGGCGCGCCCTCACCCGGCGGCAGCGCGGTCACGGGGGTCGACACCATCGACTGCGCGCTGTGGCCGGGGCAGCTGCGACGGCGCGCGCTGAAGGTCCCCGAGGGCAGCGTGGTCGAGGTCGAGGGCACGTTGCGCCGACGGTTCTGGCGCAGTGCCGGTGGCCCGACGAGCCGCTACGAGGTCGAGGTGGTGGCGCTGCGCCGCCTGACGCGCGGGTAGCGGCCGCCCGCAGGCACCTCGCCCCGGCCGGGACGTACGGTGGACGTCAGCAATGGCGGAACCGACGGACGAGAGGTGGGCTGGCGGCGTGAGCTCGCAAGCGGCCGGGTGGGACGAACCAGGTCAGGGTGTGCCGGACGGGGGACCGTTCGAGTGGCTGCGGCGCGGGCTCGACCTGCTCGATCACGGCGACGCCGGTGCCGCCGCCGTGCTGCTCGAGCACGCCGCCGCGCGCGAGCCCGACTCCAGCAGCGTCTGCGAGGCCCTCGCCCGGGCGTACTACGACTCGGGGCGGTTCGAGCCGGCGGCGACCTGCTTCACCCGCCTGCTCACGCTGGTGCCGACCTCGGACTACGGCCACTTCGGCCTGGGGCTGGCCCTGACCCGACTCGACCGGTTCGAGCTCGCCACCGAGCACCTGGCCATGGCGGCCGCGATGCGCCCCGACCGGCCCGAGTACGTCGACCGGCTCAAGCAGGCCCGAGCCACGCTGCGCGCGCGCCGCGAGGCCCGGACTACCGACGCCCGTCCCGACGCCGGACCCGAGGCCGGCTCGGACGCCGGTCGCGACGCAGCGCAGTGAGCTTGCCCGTCCCCGAGCTGCCGGCGTCGACCCGCGGACCTGGGTGGTCGACGTCCGAGCGTCCCCTGCACGAGCAGCACGACGTGCTGCTGCTCGACCTGGACGGGGTGGTCTACGTGGGCGACGCGGTCGTCCCTCGGGCGGCCCCGGCTCTGGCTGCAGCCGTCGCGGCGGGGGCCCGCCTCGCCTTCGTCACCAACAACGCGTCCCGCACACCTGACGCGGTGGCCGAGCACCTGACGCGGATCGGGGTCGCTGCCGACGTCGACGACGTGGTCACCAGCGCGCAGGCCGCGGCCACGGTGCTCGCCGGCCGGCTGGCGCCCGGGTCGCGGGTGCTCGTGGTGGGCGGCGAGGGCCTGCGGGCCGCACTCACCGCGGTGGGTCTGGTGCCGGTCGCCTCTGCCGACGACGACCCCGCGGCGGTGGTGCAGGGCTTCTCACCCGACATCGGCTGGGCCCAGCTCGTCGAGGGCTGCGTGGCCGTGCGCGCCGGGGTGGCCTGGGTCGCGACCAACCTCGACCTCAGCATCCCCACCCCCCGGGGCCCGGCTCCAGGCAACGGGGCGCTGGTGCAGGTGGTGCAGCAGGCGACCGGCGCGACGCCGACCGTGACCGGCAAGCCGTGGCGGCCGATCATGGACGAGGCCGTGCGGCGCACCGGTGCGCGCCGACCCCTGGTCGTGGGCGACCGGTTGGACACCGACATCGCCGGTGCCGCGGCCGCCGAGCTGCCGAGCCTGCTGGTGCTCACCGGGGTCAGTGCGGCACGCGACCTCCTGGCGGCGCCCGCCGGTCTGCGGCCCACGCTGGTCGCGGCCGACCTCGACGGTCTGGCCTCCCCGCACCCGGGCTGCGCGGCCGAGCCCGACGGCTGGTGGCGCTGCGACGGTACGGCGGCCCGGGTCGTCGGCCACCTCGTCGAGCTCGACCCGGCGTCGCCGGCCACCGACGGTGCGGACGAGGCGCTCGCGGCCCTGCGCGCGGCGTGCTCGGCCGTGTGGGTGGTGGCCGGTGCCGAGGGGGCCGATGAGCACCTGGTGGACGAGGCGGCGCGCGCGCTGTCGGCTTGGACGGCGCGGCACGGGTGGGACCGGTAGCGTGGCCGCAGGCTCGCCGTCCCGGGCGACCGCCGAGGAGGTCAGTCGTGATCGAGGTTCTGAAGGCCTACCTGCAGGTTGCCAGCGGTGTCGGTGACCTGACCCGCCAGCGCGCCCTCGAGGCGGCCCGCCAGGCGCTGGCGGCGACGCCGGCTGCCGCCGTCCTCCCGGTGGCCTCGGCCGGGGTCGACGGGCTGGCCGCCCAGGCGTCCGCCCTGGCCGACGAGCTGCTCGCCGCCGGCCGGCAGAACCGGGAGATGCTCGGCCAGCTCGTGCGCGCCGAGGTCGAGACCGTCGTCGCGCGCCTCGGCCTGGACGGCAGGTCCGATCTCGAGGCCGAGCTGGCGACCAGCCGGGCCCGGGTGCGTGAGCTCGAGCGCAACCTGGCCGCCAAGCAGACCGGCGCGGCCGGGACCACCGCCACGAAGGCCTCCGCGAGGAAGACCTCGGCGAAGAAGTCCACTGGCACGACGAAGGCCACCGCCAAGAAGGCGACGCCAAAGACCACCGCCAAGCAGTCGACGGCGACGGCGAAGACGAGCAGCCCCACGAAGGCCACGACCCGCAAGGCCACGACCCGCAAGGCCACGACCCCCAAGGCCACGACCCCCAAGGCCACGACCCGCAAGGCCGCGACCAAGCGCACGGCGAAGCGGTCCGCTGCCACGCCCACCTCGGCATGAGCGAGCAGCCCCCGTCGCCGTACGAGCGGCCCGTCCCGCCGCCCACGGGCGACGAGACGGTCGACGCTGCGCTGGCCGAGCTGACGAGCGCCACCCAGGAGCCGGTTGCAGACCAGGTCGAGGCGTACGTCGGTGCGCACCGCAGCATGCAGAACCGCCTCGCCGACCTCGATGGATGATCGACCCAGCTGACGCAGCGAGCCGCCTGGACGTCGAGCTGGTGCGTCGTGGGCTGGCACGCGCCCGGGGTCAGGCCGAGGAGCTGGTGCGCGCCGGGCGGGTGCAGGTGGACGGCAGACCCGCGGGCAAGGTGTCGCAAAAGGTGTGGGCCAGCAGCGAGGTCGTGGTTGCAGCCGGCGAGCACCCCGACTACGTCGGTCGGGGCGCGCTGAAGCTGTCCGGGTTCCTCGAGGACCTCGCAGGCGCCGGTGCGGCGCCCGTGGTGGCGGGCCGTCGCTGTCTGGACGCCGGAGCCAGCACGGGGGGCTTCACCCAGGTGCTGCTCGAGCAGGGTGCGGCGCACGTGGTCGCGGTCGACGTCGGGCACGACCAGCTCGCGCCCCCGCTCCGCGCGGACCCGCGGGTGCAGGACCGGCAGGGCGTCACCGTCCGCGGGCTGCGGCCCGAGCAGGTCGGGGGCCAGGTCGAGCTGCTCGTGGCGGACCTGTCCTTCATCTCGGTGACCGTCGTGCTCGCCGACCTGGTCGCCCTGGTGCGCCGCGGCGGTGACCTGCTCGTCCTCGTCAAGCCGCAGTTCGAGGTCGGGCGCGAGCGGCTGGGCTCGGGCGGGGTCGTGCGCGACGTGCCCCGTCGGGTCGACGCGGTGCTGTCGGTCACGCGCGCCGCCGCGGACCACGGGCTGGCGGTGCGTGCCGTCCGGGCCAGTCGGTGGCCCGGCCCCAGCGGCAACGTCGAGTACTTCGTATGGCTCACCCGGCCCGACGAGGGTGCGAAGCCCGTGCCGCCGGACCTCGACCAGATGGTCCGGCGGGCCGTCGAGCAGGGGCCCCAGTGACGGGTCAGACGCAGTGACCCGCCGGGTGCTGCTGTGCACGCACACCGGACGTCCCGAGGCGGTCGCCGCGGCGCGCGAGATGCTCAGCCGTCTGATGGACGCCGGGCTGCGGGTCTCGGTGCTCGCCGACGAGGCCGCCGAGCTGACCAGCGACGGCGTCGACGTGGCCGACCTGGCCGATCCGGTCGACGGCTGCGAGCTGGTCGTCGTGCTCGGCGGTGACGGGACGATCCTGCGCGGCGCCGAGCTGGTGCGCGGCACCGAGGTGCCCCTGCTGGGGGTGAACCTCGGGCATGTCGGCTTCCTCGCCGAGAGTGAGCGGGACGACCTCGCCGCCACCGCGCAGCGGGTCGTCGACCGCGACTACGAGGTCGAGGAGCGGATGACGCTGGACGTGACCGTCCTGGTCGAGGGCGAGGTCGTGGCCCGGTCGTGGGCGCTGAACGAGGCGAGCGTCGAGAAGGCCACCAGCGAGCGGATGCTGCAGCTGGTGATCGAGGTGGACGGCCGCCCACTCAGCCACCTCGGCTGCGACGGCGTCGTCCTCGCCACCCCGACCGGCTCGACGGCCTATGCGTTCTCCGCCGGTGGCCCCGTGGTCTGGCCGCAGGTCGAGGCCCTGCTGCTGGTGCCCAACGCCGCCCACGCGCTGTTCGCCCGCCCGCTCGTGGTGGCGCCGACGTCCACGCTGGCGGTCGAGGTCCTGGCCCACGGTCCGAACAGTGCGGTGATGTGGTGCGACGGGCGCCGCAAGTTCGACCTCGGCCCCGGCTCGCGGGTCGAGGCCACCCGCGGGGTGCTGCCGGTGCGGTTGGCCCGGTTGGTGCGCGGGCCGTTCACCGACCGGCTGGTCGCCAAGTTCCGGCTGCCCGTGCACGGGTGGCGCGGTCACGGGCCCACCGGCTCCTAGGCTGGGCTCCGTGCTGGAGCAGATGCGGATCCGCGGGTTGGGCGTGATCACCGACGCCGTGCTCGACCTGCACCCCGGGTTCACGGTCGTCACCGGCGAGACGGGGGCCGGCAAGACCATGGTCGTGACCGGCCTCGGCCTGCTGCTCGGCGCCCGGGCCGACGCCGGGTCGGTGCGCAGCGGTGCCCCCTCGGCGCTGGTCGAGGGACGGGTCGTGCTCGCCGCCGGCAGTCCGGTGACCGCGATGGCGCAGGACGCCGGCGCCGAGCTGGACGAGGACGTGCTGCTCCTCGCGCGCACCGTGACGTCCGCCGGTCGCTCCCGCGCCCACGCCGGTGGCCGGGCGGTGCCGGTCGCCGTGCTGGCCGAGCTGGCCGCCGAGCTCGTCACGGTGCACGGTCAGTCCGACCAGCTGCGGCTGCTGCAGCCCGCCCGGCAGCGCGCCGCGCTCGACCGGTTCGCCGACCACCACCACCTGCTCGCTGCCGTCTCGGCAGCGCACGGCGCCCTCACCGCCGTCGAGAGCGAGCTGCACGAGGTGGCGACCCGGGGCCGCGAGCGCGCGCGGGAGGCCGACCTGCTGCGCCACGGCCTGGAGGAGATCGAGGCGGTCGACCCCCAGCCGGGCGAGGACCACGCCCTGCGCGACGAGGACACCCGGCTGGGGCACGCCGACGCGCTGCGCGCCGCCGCAGAGGTCGCGCACGCCGCCGTCCAGGGGGGTGGCTCGGACGAGGGAGCCGACGCGATCACGCTGGTCGCAGCCGCCCGGCACGCGCTGGACCCTGTCCGCGCCCACGACAGCGGCCTGGCGGGCCTGGACGACCGGCTCGCCGAGGTCGGGTACCTGCTGGCCGACGTCGCCGCCGACCTCGCGTCGTACGCCGCGGGCATCGAGGGCGACCCGGCGCGCCTCGCCGTGGTGCAGGACCGTCGCGCGGTGCTGACGGCGTTGGCCCGCAAGTACGGCGAGGACGCCGACGCCGTCCTGGACTGGGGCCGGCGGGCCTCGCTGCGACTGCTCGAGCTGGACGACGACCAGGGCCGGCTCGAGCAGCTGCGCCGGGACCGCGAGCACGGCCGGACGGCGCTCGCGCAGGCCGCCGCCGCGCTCGGCGACTCGCGGTCGGCCGCCGCGAGCCGCCTCGGCGACCTCGTCGCCGCCGAGCTCGCGCAGCTCGCGATGCCGCACGCCCGGCTGGTGGTGCAGGTGACCCGGCGCGAGGACCCCGCCGGCTTGCCGGTGCCGTTCGCCGACGGCACCCGCACCGTCGCGGTCGGGGCCGAGGGTGCGGACGACGTCGAGCTGCTGCTGGCACCGCACGCCGGGGCGCCGCTGCGGCCGGTGTCGCGCGGCGCGAGCGGCGGTGAGCTGTCGCGCGTCATGCTCGGGCTCGAGGTGGTCCTGGCCGGTGCCGATCCGGTGCCCACGTTCGTGTTCGACGAGGTCGACGCCGGGGTCGGCGGCCGGGCCGCAGTCGAGATCGGACGTCGGCTGGCCCGGCTGGCCCGGGGGTCGCAGGTCGTCGTGGTGACCCACCTGCCGCAGGTGGCGGCGTACGCCGACCAGCACCTGCTGGTCGAGAAGACCGACGACGGCGCGGTCACCGAGAGCGGCGTCAGCGTGCTGGACGAGGAGCAGCGGGTGCGCGAGCTGGCCCGCATGCTCGCCGGCCAGGAGGACTCCAGCAGCGCGCGGGCGCACGCGGTCGAGCTGCTCGAGACCGCGCGGGCGGACGTCGCGGCGCCGCCGCCGGCCGCCGCGCGTGCCACGGGGCGGTCGCGTCGCGTGGCACGATGAGCGGCGATGCGCCTGCCCCTGCTGCACCGCCGTGCCTCGAAGCCGACCGGCTCCGGGGTCGTCGGGGTGGCCCGGGTGGACGGGCGCACCAAGAACCTCACCACCCGCCTGCAGCCCGGTGACGTCGCGGTGATCGACCACCTCGACATCGACACCGTGGCGGCCGAGGCGCTGGTGGCACGGCGGCCGAGCGCGGTCGTGAACGCGGTCGCCAGCACCAGCGGGCGCTACCCCAACCTCGGCCCGCAGATCCTGCTCGCCGCAGGCATCCCGCTGGTCGACGGCGTCGGCCACGAGGTCATGGTCCGGCTCACCGAGGGTGACCGGGTGCGGCTGGACGGCGCCGACGTCTACCTCGGCGAGGACCTGGTCGGCACCGGCGTCCTGCAGACCGAGGACACCGTGGCGGCCTCGATGGAGCAGGCTCGCGCCGGTCTGGCCGTCCAGCTCGAGGCGTTCGCGACCAACACGATGGAGTACCTGCGCAAGGAGCGCGAGCTGCTGCTGGACGGGGTCGGCGTCCCCGACATCCGCACCAGGCTCGAGGGTCGCCACGTGCTGGTGGTGGTGCGCGGCTACCACTACAAGGAGGACCTGCAGGCGCTGCGGTCCTACGTGCGCGAGTACCGCCCGGTCATCATCGGCGTCGACGGTGGCGCTGACGCGGTCCTGGAGGTCGGGCTGACCCCGGCGCTGATCGTCGGTGACATGGACTCGGTGAGCGACCGCGCGCTGTCGTGCGGGGCCGAGATCGTCGTCCACGCCTACCGCGACGGCCGCGCCCCCGGGCTGGAGCGGGTGCAGCGCCTAGGCATCGAGCCGGTCGTGTTCCCCGCGACGGGCACCAGCGAGGACGTCGCGATGCTGCTCGCCGACGACAAGGGCGCCGAGCTGATCGTGGCCGTCGGCAGCCACGCCACCCTGGTCGAGTTCCTCGACAAGGGGCGCTCGGGGATGGCCAGCACCTTCCTGACCCGGCTGCGGGTGGGCGGCAAGCTGGTCGACGCCAAGGGCGTGAGTCGGCTGTACCGCGCCCGCATCTCGAGCACGCAGCTGGCGGTGCTGCTGCTGTGCGGGCTGTTCGCGGTCGTCGTGGCGCTGTCGGTGACACCGTCGGGCACGGCCATGCTCGGGCTGGTCGGTGCGCGCTGGGACGACATGTGGTCGTGGGCACGAGGGCTGTTCTAGGTGATCGACTTCCGCTACCACATCGTCTCGATCGTCTCGATCTTCCTGGCCCTCGCGGTCGGCATCCTGCTCGGTGCCGGGCCGCTTCAGGAGAACCTCGGCACGACGCTGACCAACCAGGTCTCGACGCTGCGCCAGGAGAAGTCGGACCTGCGGACCCAGCTCGACGCCGCCCAGCGACAGGTGGACGCGGGTGACGTGTTCGCGACCGCCATCACCCCCGATCTGGTGTCCGCGCGCCTGGGCGGCTACCCGATCGTCGTCGTCACGCTGCCGGGCGCCGACGCCGACACCGTCACGGCGCTGACCGGGGTGCTCGCGCAGGCGGGTGGCACCGTCAGCGGCACCGTCGGCATCACCTCGGCCTGGACCGACCCGGCGAAGGCCGGCGTCCGCGACGAGCTGCTCACCACCCTGGCGCCCACCGTGGCGGGGTCCGCCGGCGCGGCGGCCACGCCCGAACGGCGGCTGGGCGCACTGCTCGCCTCGGCGCTGCTGGTGCCCAAGCTGACCGACGTCACCCAACCGGACACCACCGCAGCCGCGACCCTGGCCGCGCTCAGGGCGGCCGACCTGGTGACCTACGACGGCGACGGACCCGTGGCGGCGACCCTGGCCGTCGTCGTGGCCCCGGCCCCGGACGCCAAGGTCACCGACGACCGCCGCACGAGCGACCTGGCCGGCTGGGTCGCGCTCGCCCGCGGCCTGGACGCCGCCGGGCGCGGCAGCGCGGTCGTCGGCGTCCCCGACAGCGCCGGCACCGGCGGGGTCGTGGCCGCGGTGCGCGCCGATGCGGCCACGGCAAAGGTCGTCAGCACCGTCGACGACCTGGGCGCGCCGATGGGGCTGATCGCCACCGTCTACGCCCTGCGCGAGCAGGCAGCGGGCGCAGCCGGCCAGTACGGCGTCGGCGCCGGAGCCTCTGCCGTCCTGCCGGCCTCGACCGCGACCCGGCCCTGAGGCGTGGCGACCGCAGCGGCCCGGGCCGGTGCCGGCGTCGCCCTGGCGGGCGCGGCGGGTCTGGCCGCCCGCGGCTGCGCGCGGCTCCTGGCGCAGCACCCCCCCGGCGGCGCCGACCGCTGGTCGCGCACCAACCACCGAGGTGAGCCGGTCACCCTGCTCGAGGGTCCGGCGCTGGCTGCCGGGACCCTCGTGGCGCTGGCCCTGCCCGTCGGGCCGGGCCGGGTGCGGGCCGCTGCGGCGCTGGCCGTCGCCGGGGCCGCCGCGCTCGGTGCCTACGACGACCTCGCGGGCGACGCGGGCAGCAAGGGCCTGCGCGGCCACTTCGCCGCCCTGCGTCGCGGGCAGGTCACCACGGGCTCGGTCAAGGTCGTCGGCCTGGCGCTGACCGGTCTGGCCGCTGCTGGTCTGGCGCCGGGGGACCCGGGCCGCGGCCGGGCCGCGCGGGCGCTGGACCTGCTGGTCGGTGGCGTCGTCGTCGCCGGGACGGCGAACCTGGTGAACCTGCTCGACCTGCGTCCCGGGCGGGCCCTGAAGGCGGTGCTGCTGCTGGCCGTCCCGCTGAGCGCGTCCGCGGGGTGGGCGCTGGCCGCGGTCGCCGGCGGGGCGGCGTCCGGTCTGCTGAGCGACGACCTCGCCGAGCGCAGCATGCTCGGTGACACCGGCGCCAACGCGGTCGGGGCGCTGCTCGGGGTGGCCGCCGTCGCCGGCACGGGGCCGCGCGGACGCTGGACGTCGGTGGCCGCGCTGGTCGCCCTGACCCTGGCCAGCGAGCGGGTCAGCTTCAGCACGGTGATCGACCGCACACCCGGTCTGCGCGAGCTCGACCGGCTCGGACGCCGACCGGCCCGACCCGCCCGGTGAGCGCCCGCCGCGCCGTCCCCGGTCTCGCCGGCGCCGCTGGGCTGATCGCCGTCCTGACGCTGCTGTCGCGCGTCGTGGGGTTCGGCCGGTGGTTCGTCTTCGCCGCGGCCGTCGGGTCGACCTGCACCGGCACCGCATACCAGGCGGCGAACACGGTCCCGAACGTGCTGTTCGAGGTGGTCGCGGGTGGCGCGCTGGCGGCGTCCGTCGTCCCGCTGCTGGCGGGCCCCGTGCTGTCCGGGGACCGCGCCGAGGCCGACCGGACGGCGTCCGGCCTGCTCACCTGGTCCGTGCTGGCCCTGGTGCCCCTCGCCGTCCTGCTCGCAGCGCTCGCGGGCCCGGTCGCGGGCCTGCTCGGCCGGGCCGGCTGCCCGGACCAGAGCGCGCAGACCGCTCGGATGCTCGTGGTCTTCGCGCCGCAGGTCGCGCTGTACGGCGTCGGCGTCGTGCTGAGCGGGGTGCTGCAGGCGCACCGGCGGTTCGTCGCGCCAGCCCTCGCGCCGCTGCTGTCCAGCCTGGTGGTGATCGGCGCGTACGGCGGTTACGGCCACCTCGCCAACGGCCGCCAGGGCACGGGCTGGGTGCCCTCGCGGGGTACCGAGCTGGTGCTCTCGCTCGGCACCACGCTCGGCGTGGCCGTCCTCAGCCTGCCACTGCTGCTGCCGACGCGTCGGGCCGGCGTGCGGCTTCGTCCGACGCTGCGGCTGCCGTCCGGCGTGGCTGCGCGGGCGCGCCGGTTGGCGTTGGCCGGGCTGGCCGGGCTGGTGGCCCAGCAGGTCGTGGTGCTCACGGCGCTGCTGCTGACCACCCGTCGCGGCGCCGGCACGATCAACGTCTACACCTACGTCCAGGCCGTCTACCTGCTGCCCTACGCCGTGCTGGCGGTCCCGATCGCGACGGCGGCGTTCCCCCGCCTGTCCGAACGGGCCGCCGCGGCCGACGCGGCGGGCTACGCGTCGACGTTCTCGCGCTCGACCCGGCTGGTGGTGCTGGCGGCCGCCGCGGGTGCCGCTGTGCTGGCCGCCGCCGCGCCGGCGGTCGCCCAGGTGTTCACCGCGGTCGACGCCAGCCGGTCCGGGGGGCCGGGTGGTGGGCCGGGTGCCGCGGCGCTGGCCGGCTTCGCCGACGCGCTCACCGCCTTCGCCCCCGGGCTGGTGGGGCTGGCGCTGATCGCCCACCTCGGGCGCGGCCTGTTCGCCGCCGGGTGCGTGCGGTGGGCGGCGCTGAGCACCGCAGGCGGCTGGCTCCTCGCGGCTGCGCTCTCGGTCGTCCTCGTGGGCGTGTTCGCTGACGGCGCGGCCGCGAGCCTGCTCGCGCTCGGCGTCGCGAGCAGCATCGGCATGACGGCGGCCGGGGTCGCCGTGCTGGTCGGCGCCGCACGGCTGGAGGTCGGCGGTGCGCGACCGGACGGCGTCCTGCTCGGGGTGCCCCGAGCGCTCCTCACCGCGCTCGTTGCCGGGTCCGTGGCGGCGGTGGCCGGCCGGTGGGTCACCGACGCGCTGCTCACCGGCTCGGCCGTCCCGACGGCGCTGGTCGCCGGCGTCACGGGTGCTGTCGCGGCTGCGGCGCTGCTCGCCGCGGGCTGGGCTGTTGCCGACGGCGGGGAGCTGCGCGCGATGGTCGACCGACGTCGGGCGCCTCGATGAGGGTGCTGCTGGTGCTCGGCACCAGCACCGGCGGGATCGGCCAGCACGTGCGGTCACTGGCCGCCGGCCTCGTGGCCGCCGGCGACGAGGTGATGGTCGCCGGGCCGGCGGCCACCAGGCTGGCCTTCGGCTTCGAGGGAGCCTCGTTCGAGGTGGTCGACGTCGGCACCACGCCCCGACCGCGGCGCGACCTGGTCGCCGCCCGCCGGTTGCGCCGGCTCGCGGCGGGCAGCGACGTGGTGCACGCGCACGGGTTGCGCGCGGGCTTCATCGCCGTCCTGGCGCTGCGCGGCGCGGGTACGCGCCTGGTCGTCACCTGGCACAACGCTGTGCTGGGCGTCGGGCCGCGGCGTCGCCTGCTGGTCGCCCTGGAGCAGGTGGTGGCGCGCGGTGCCGATGTGACGCTCGGCGCGTCCACCGACCTCGTCGTGCGCGCGGCCGCCCTGGGCGCTCGCGACGCCCGCCTCGGCCCGGTCGCGGCCCCGCCCCTGGCCGCCGCCCTGCGCAGCCGGGACGAGGTCCGGTCCGAGCTGCTGCGCGAAGCGGACGTCGACGACCCGGCGACGCCGGTGCTGCTGGCGGTCGGTCGGCTCGCCGAGCAGAAGGACTACCCGACGCTCCTCACCGCGCTCGGGCGCGAGTGGCCGGACGGCGTCGCGCGGCCGTTGCTGGTCATCGCCGGCGACGGTCCGCTGCGCGAGGCCCTGCAGGCCGGCGTCCGCGAGCACCACCTGCCGGTGCTGCTGCTCGGCCATCGCTCCGACGTCGCCGACCTGATGACCGCCGCCGACGTCTACGTGCTGTCAAGCCGTTGGGAGGCAAGGGCTCTGGTCGTCCAGGAGGCAGCCCGCGCGGGCGTGGCCATCGTCGCGACGAACGTCGGGGGAGTGCCCGATCTCGTCGAGGGGGCCGCCGAGCTGGTGCCGGCCGGTGACCCGGCGGCCCTCGCGGCGGCTCTGGCAGCCGTCGTCAGCGACCCGGATCGACGCGCGCGGCTGGGTCGCGCCGCTCGCCGGAGATCCACGCTGTGGCCGGACGAGGCGGCCACGACACGGCAGGTGCGCGCCGTCTACGCCGGCCTGGCGCCCGGCCGCGGCTGATAACCTGG
Organism: Actinomycetota bacterium; assembly: GCA_046590855.1. Taxonomy (GTDB): domain Bacteria; phylum Actinomycetota; class Actinomycetes; order Actinomycetales; family Angustibacteraceae; genus JACMOY01. Next base: position 2,652 of record JBKJTJ010000159.1, on the reverse strand, counting down.
CTCTCCGTGGCGATCACCAAGCACATCTTCGTGACCGGCGGCGTGGCCTCGTCCCTGGGCAAGGGGCTGACGGCCTCCAGCCTCGGTCTGCTGCTCGGCTCGCGGGGTCTGCGGGTCACCATGCAGAAGCTCGATCCCTACCTCAACGTCGACCCCGGGACGATGAACCCGTTCCAGCACGGCGAGGTGTTCGTCACCGACGACGGCGCCGAGACCGACCTGGACATCGGGCACTACGAGCGCTTCCTGGACGCGAACCTGGACGCCAGCGCCAACGTCACGACGGGCACCGTCTACAGCGAGGTCATCGCCAAGGAGCGCCGGGGTGAGTACCTCGGCGACACCGTGCAGGTGATCCCGCACATCACCAACGAGATCAAGAAGCGGATGCGCGCGCAGGCCTGCGACGCCGTCGACGTGATCATCACCGAGATCGGCGGCACGGTCGGCGACATCGAGTCGCTGCCGTTCCTCGAGGCCGCACGCCAGGTGCGGCACGACGTCGGGCGCGACAACGTGTTCTTCCTGCACGTCTCGCTGGTGCCCTACCTCGCCCCCTCGGGCGAGCTGAAGACCAAGCCCACCCAGCACTCGGTCGCGGCGCTGCGTCAGGTGGGTATCCAGCCGGACGCCCTCGTGCTGCGCAGCGACCGACCGGTGCCCGCCGAGATGAAGCGCAAGATCTCGCTGATGTGCGACGTCGACCTCGAGGCGGTCGCCAGCTGCGTCGACGCGCCGTCGATCTACGACATCCCCAAGGTGCTGCACACGGAGGGGATGGACGCGTACGTCGTGCGGCGCCTGGGTCTGGCATTCCGTGACGTGGACTGGACGGCGTGGGACACGTTGCTGCGCCGGGTGCACGAGCCCGAGCACGAGGTCGAGGTGGCGCTGGTCGGCAAGTACATCGACCTGCCCGACGCCTACCTCTCGGTGACAGAAGCGTTGCGGGCCGGGGGTTTCGACCAGGACGCACGGGTGCGGCTTCGCTGGGTGCCCTCCGACACCTGCGCCACCCCCGAGGGCGCAGCGAAGGCGCTCGGTGGTGTCGACGCCGTGTGCGTTCCCGGCGGGTTCGGCATCCGCGGCATCGAGGGCAAGCTGGGCGCGCTGCGCTGGGCGCGTGAGCGCCGGGTGCCGACGCTCGGGCTGTGCCTGGGTCTGCAGTGCATGGTGATCGAGTTCGCGCGCAACGTGGCGGGCCTGGAGGGCGCGTCCTCGACCGAGTTCTCGGACGACTCCCCGCACCCCGTGATCGCGACGATGGAGGAGCAGAAGGCGATCGTCGACGGGGGCGGTGACCTGGGCGGCACGATGCGCCTCGGCCTGTACCCGGCTTCGCTCACGCCCGGGTCGGTCGTCAGCGCCGCGTACGGGTCGACGTCCGCGCACGAGCGGCACCGGCACCGCTACGAGGTGAACAACTCCTACCGCGACCAGCTCGAGGCGGCGGGTCTGGTGTTCTCGGGCACCTCGCCGGACGGCGCGCTGGTCGAGTTCGTCGAGCTGCCGCGCGAGGTGCACCCGTACTACGTCGCGACCCAGGCCCACCCGGAGTTCCGTTCTCGGCCGCACCGCGCGCACCCGCTGTTCGCCGGTCTGGTGCGGGCTGCCGTGGACGCTCAGCGCGCTTCGCGGCTGGTCGAGGTCGACCGCCCGCACGACCTGAAGACGCCGGGTGACGACGTCTCGCTGCAGACCGAGCGCGTGGTCGCGTCGTCCGCGTGACCCCGGACCTGCGCGACACCATCGCCACCAAGCCGGTGCGGACGTCGTCGACGTCGTTCGCGGGGAAGATCTGGGACGTCGTCAGCGAGGACGTCGACCTGGGCGCGGCGGGCGTCGTCACGCGCGAGTTCACCCGACACCCCGGTGCCGTGGGCGTTCTCGCGCTGGACGACGCGGGCCGGGTGCCGCTGGTGCACCAGTACCGCCACCCGGTCGGCATGTCGATGTGGGAGCTGCCCGCGGGTCTGCTCGACGTCCCAGGCGAGCCGCCGCAGCTGGCCGCGGCGCGCGAGCTGGCCGAGGAGGCCGACCTGCGCGCCGGCCGGTGGGACCTGCTGCTGGACTGGATGCTGTCTCCGGGTGGCACCTCGGAAGCCTTCCGGTTGTTCCTGGCCCGCGACCTCACCCCGGTGCCCGAGGCCGAGCGGCACGAGCGGTCGGGTGAGGAGCTGGACATGCCGACGCACTGGTTCGACCTCGACGAGGTGCACGCGGCGGTGCTCGCCGGACAGCTGCACAACCCCTCGTTGGTGGTCGGCGTGCTCGTCGCCCACGCCGCCCGAGCGCAGGGGTGGTCGACGTTGCGACCCGCCGATGCCCCCTGGCCCGAGCACCCCGCCTACCGCTGATCGGTTAGTTGGCGTGCTCGAGCAGCACCTCGAGGTGCCACTCGACCCACGAGAAGTCGACTCTGTCGCGACTGGGTCGGCCCCGGGGCAGGGGTCGTGGTGCTGGTGGTGCGGTGGAGTCGTACGTCGCGCCGGTCGGCGTCGTCAGGGTGACGGTGTGCGCCGCCTTGTCGCTCGTGGTGGTGGTGGCTGCCCAGCCGGGCGCTGCTTTGGCGTTGTTGCAGGCTTCGCACAGTCCTTGGGCGTTGTCGGCGGTGGTCGGCCCGCCGTCGGCGTGGGCGCGGACGTGGTCGAC
>JBKJTJ010000105.1:0-15740 GCA_046590855.1 Actinomycetota bacterium | reverse complement strand
GCGGGACGGCGCCGAGGCCGCGGCGGCCGACGACTTCGCCCTGCAGCAGTACCTGCACCTGCACGCGTTGAACCGCGGGCTGCTGCTCACCCCGTTCCACAACATGGCGCTGTTCAGTCCCGCGACCACCGAGGCCGACGTCGACCAGCACACGGCGGCGTTCGCGGAGTGCGCCCGAGAGCTGTTCGGCTAGAGCCTCCGCGGACGGGCGGACGCCGCCGCAGCCTCACCGGCAGCGAGGGGACGGGCGAGCAGGTAGCCCTGGACGAGGTCGCAGCCCAACCGGCGCAACGCCTCCTGCTGCTCGGGACGTTCCACCCCCTCGGCCACGACCTGCAGCCCCAGCGGGCGCGCGATCTGCACGATCACCTTCACCATCGACGACCCGTCGGCCCCGAGCCCCAGCTGGTTGACGAACGACTTGTCGATCTTGAGGACGTCGATCGGCAGGTGCTGCAGGTAGCTCAGCGACGAGTAGCCGGTGCCGAAGTCGTCGATGGCGATCCGCACACCCATCGCCCGCAGCTCGTGCAGCCGGGTGACGACGTGGTCGACCTGGTGCAGCAACACGCCCTCGGTGATCTCGATGACCAGCCGGTGCGGGTCGAGCCCGCTGTCGCGCAAGGCCGCCGACACCGTGGAGACCAGGTCGGGGTCCTGGAACTGCACCGCCGAGACGTTGACGCTGACCGTCGCGGGCGGGCGTCCGGAACGGCCGACCTCCCAGCCGGCGGCGTGCTCGCACGCGGCCCGCAGCACCCACTCCCCGATCCGGTGGATCAGGCCCGTCTCCTCGGCGAGCGGGATGAACTGCGTGGGGCTGACCAGCCCGCGGGCTGGGTGCTGCCAGCGGACCAGGGCCTCGAAACCCACCAGCTCCTCACCGGCCAGGGCGAAGTACGGCTGGAAGGCCAGGACGAGCTCGTCGTGGAGAACGGCCGTCTCCAGATCGGTCTTCAGGTCCAGCCGCGCCAGGGCCTGCACGTGCATCACCGGGTCATAGACGACGCAGATGTTCTTGCCCGATCGCTTGGCCTGGTACATCGCCGCATCGGCGTCCCGCAGCACGGCCGTCACCGACGCCGCCTCGGGCGTCGCGGGGAGCGCGACGCCGATGCTCACGCTGACCACGGTGCGCCGCCCGTGCAGCAGGAACGGGTCGCGCAGCACCTCGCTCACACGGCGCGCGGTCGCCATCGCCTCCTCCTGCCCACGGATCCCGCGGAGCAGGATCGCGAACTCGTCCCCGCCGAAGCGCGCGACGGTGTCGGTCGGTCGCACCAGGGCGTGCAACCGACCTGCGACGACGCGCAGGACCTCGTCCCCAGCGGGGTGACCGAGGCTGTCGTTGACGGTCTTGAAGTCGTCCAGGTCGAGGAACAGGACCGCGACCTTGGACCGGTCGGGACGGCCGCCGGTCAGAGCCCGCTCGAGGTGCTCGCAGAACGACACCCTGTTCGCGAGGCCGGTCAGCTCGTCGTGGAAGGCCAGAGCCCGCAGCTCGTCGCGCAGCTGGGTTCGTTCGGTGATGTCGCGGATGAATGCGTTGTGGCGCAGGGTCTGAGCGACACCCGTCGACCAGATGGTCACCTCTGCGGGGAACGCGGTCCCGTCGGCCCGCACCGCGGTCAGCTCCCGTCGGGTGGCGGCTTCGTCCTGCGAGCCGGCGGCGAGCAGCTCGCGCAGGTGCGTGGCGTCGGCCGGCCGCAGCTGGGGTGGGGTGATCAAGGCGACGAGGTCGCAGCCGACCGCGTCCCCGCGTGAACGATCGAACACCAGCTCGGCTCGCCGGTTCCACTCGATGACGGCGCCGTCGGCGTCCAGAGCCACGAAGGCGTCCTGCGCCGTCTCGAGCACCGATCGCAGCAGCTGCTCGCTGCGCACCGCCGCCGCCTGCGCCTCCCTGGACTCGGTGACGTCCGAGAGGACGCCGAACCACAGGGCCTTGTCGTCCGGTCCCTGACCCGGGCGTGCGGTCGCGGCGTCGCGGACCCAGCGGAACTCGCCGCTGCGAGCGAGGATGCGGTACTCGCCGACGTGGACGCCACCCGTGCGCTCGATCCACTGCCCCTCGTCCATGAGCACCCGCTCCCGGTCGTCCGGGTGGATCAGGCCGATCCACGCGGTGGGATCGCTCAGCCACTCGTGCGGCTCGTAGCCGAGCAGCTCGACCAGCCGGGGACTGATGTACTGCCACACCCCGTCCTCTCCCGGCTCGGCGATGTGGGCGACACCGGGGATGGTCTCGACCAGTCGCTGGAACCTGTTCTGGGCCTCGGCGAGCCCGTCCTGGGAGATCCGGACGTCGCGCAGCAGCCGCCGGTACTCGCTCGTCGGGACGAGGACGGCGCCTCCCGACGTCGGGCTCGGGTCCATGGCTTGGTCTTCGGCTGGCGCTCTCGCCGTGGGCGGGAGCGCGTCACTGAGCGCTCGTCCCCCCTGTGACGCCATGGCCTGCAATCGGCGTCGACAGCAGCCACCTTGAGGCGCACCAGGTGCCCGTCACCCACCGGGTGGTTTCCCGTCGTCAGGTTGCCACAGCGGTGGCAGGGGTAACCCTCGTCGGCCGGTCCAGAGCGGTGGGTCGAACACGGGCCTGCCGGTGGGTTCGTCGATCCGGACGCGCCATCGGTCCTCGTGCTGGTCGTCGTGGATGACGCGTTGGTGGTGGTACCGGCAGAGCAGGACCAGGTTCGTCAGGGTGGTGGGGCCGCCGTCGGCCCAGTGCTTGACGTGGTGTGCGGCGCAGCGGCTGGTGGGGGTGTCGCACCCGGGGAACGCGCAGTGCTGGTCCCGGACGATCAGGGCCGCCCACATCCCAGGGTTGACGCTGCGGGTGCGCCGTCCGACGTCCAGCACCTGGCCTAACAACCCGACGGTGACCGGGGTGACGGTCGCGTCGCAGGCCAGCCTTCGGGTGGTCTCGCCGCTGATGACCCCGCCCCAGTCCAACGATGACCCACCCGGCTCACCCTGGAGCGTCCCGGCGCCGGTGACGACCGTCAGGTGCGCACCAGGGCGGCGGACGTCCGGCATCTGCTGGCAGTCCAGGTAGTGGCGCGACACCTCGACCATCGCGTCCAGGCGCCGCCGGGCGGCGGTGCGGCCGTCGATGAGCCCATCCGGCGTTGGCGGTCGCGGTGCGGACAGGGGTTCGAGCGCCGCGCAGATCACCGCCAACGACTCGGGGTCCAGGTCGCCACGGGCGATCCCGGTTCCGTACAGGGTGGAGGCGAACGTGATCCCGGACCGCTCCCGCTGCTCGGACTCGTCCCGGGCCACCCCGTGGGGGTCGACCCGGGACGCGAAGTACCGACCCGCCCGGGCCAGCTGCGCCGGGTCAAGCACCGCGGCGTGGGTCAGGAGCACCTGCTCACCGTCCTGGCGGGTGTCCTCGGGCAAGGCCGACGGCAGGTCGGTGATGACCTTGGTGATCACCTGCGCCTGACCGATCCCGATCGTCCCCGCGGCAAGGGCGTCAGCCGTGGCCTCGCACGTCGAGCGGAGGGCGGTCGCGGTGGCCACCGCCTTCGACGCCTCCGTCGGCGACACCAGGCACGTGCCGCGCAGGAACGCCTTCGTCGACCCGGCACCCAGCACATCGGCGGCCCCGCGGGCGTGCACCTCACCCACCCGCCGAAGCCACTCACCCTCGACCTGGTCCGCCAGGCGCCGCAGGTCTGCGACGTCGGTGAGCAGCGAGCCGGAATCCACCGCGTGCAGGTCCTCGGACTGCAACCCGGTCACCGCGTCGCGCACGGCGACCAGCGCCTCGCTCAACGTCCCGGTGCTGTCCATGCCTCACACGCTAGAGGTCACCACCGACAGTCCAGGGCCCCCAGACCTGTTCTCCCACAATGACTTTCAAAAACTTTAGGCAACCATCCGCTACCGTCAGCAACACATCTGACCCACCTCAGTGGGCCCAGTCACCGGTCGGTGAGCAGCGGCTTGGACGGGTCCCAGGTCGTGCCGTCCCGGGCGTCGCGGCGACGACGGGCGATCGCGCTGAGCGCCTCGAGCACCACCCGGTTCGCGAGTGCGGCGGTGATGTCGGCGTGGTCATAGGGCGGGCTGACCTCGACCACGTCCACGCCCACCACCGGCAGCTCGAGGCAGGCGCGGCGAACCGCGTCGAGCAGCTCGCGCGCCGACAACCCGCCGGGTTCCGGGGTTCCGGTTCCCGGCGCGTGCCCGGGGTCGCAGACGTCGATGTCGACGGACAGGAACACACCGTCGCAGTCGTCGACGGCTGTCGCGAAGGCCTCGGTGAGGCACTCGCCCAGACCGCGGTGCCCGATCTCGGTCATCTCGTACGACCGCATCCGCTGCTGCGCCATCCAGTCCAGCGTCGCAGGCTCGGGCCAGTAGCCACGTAGGCCCAGCTGCAGGAAGCGGTCGCCGCGCAGGGCACCTGACTCGATCAGCCGGCGCATCGGTTGCCCGTGGCCCCACAGCGACCCGAACTCGGTGTCACCGGTGTCGGCGTGCGCGTCGAAGTGCACCATCGAGACCCGCCCGTGCCCCAGCACGTTCGCGACGCCCTTGGCGTCGGCGAAGGCGATCGAGTGGTCGCCGCCGAGCACGACGGGGATGGCCCCCGACCGGGCGACCTTCTCGACGGCCGCCTCCAGCGCCGGCAGCGCCCGCTCGATGTCACCGGAGTACATCTCGACGTCGCCCGCGTCCACGACGCGCAGGTCGGTCAGCCCGTCGGTGCGCAGCGCCAGCGAAGGCCGAGAACCGTTGTGCGCCAGGTAGTCCGTCGTCCTGATCGCCTGAGGTCCGAAGCGGGTGCCCGGCCGGTGCGACGTGCCGCCGTCGAAGGGCGCCCCCACGATGACGACGTCGGCGTCGGCGTAGGACTCGAGCTCGTCCAGGTCGCAGCGATCGACGCCGAGGAACGTCACGTCTGGGCCGTACTGAGCGCCGTACCGGGTCATGCGCTCACCCTAGGGTCCGCACGAACGAGCCGGGTCACGAGTCGAAGCCCAGGCCCAGGCGGTCGAGAGTGCGCAACCACGGACCGCGCTTGCCCTCGCGGTGGTCGGCGCGGGCGATCGCCCGACGGGTCACCTGGATGCCGGCCCAGCGTGCCGGTTCGGGGGGAAACGCTATCGGCTTGCGCCGCACCATCTCGAGCTCGGTTCGCTCGTTCTGTCGGCCGGCCAGCAGGTCGAGGCACACCTGGGCCCCGAACCGGCTCGCCCCGACGCCGAGGCCCGTATAGCCCTGGACCGACGCCACCTTGTCACCGTGGGTCAGACCCCAGAAGGCGCAGAACCGGGTGCAGGTGTCGATCGCCCCACCCCAGGCGTGCGTGACGCGGACGCCCTCAAGGCCGGGGAAGGTCGTCAGCAGGTGGTCGGCGAGCATCGCCTCGGTGCGGGCGCTGCGCGACCGACGTCCGGCCAGGTCGCTGCCGAAGTAGTAGAGGGCGTCGTAGCCGCCCCACACCAGGCGGTCATCCTCGGTCAGGCGGTAGTAGTGGAACAGGTTGCCACTGTCACCGACACCCTGGCGTCCGGCCCACCCCAGCGAGTCGCGCTGGGTCGGCGTCAGCAGCTCGGTGGCGAGGACGTGGTCCCAGACGGGCACGACGTACGGCCGGTGCCGGCGCACTGGTGAGGGGAACGCGCTGGTGCCCAAGACCACCTGCCGGGCGCGCACGCTGCCGCCGGGCGTGCGCACGACGACGCCACCGCCCAGCTCGTGCAGGTCCAGGACGCGGGTGGACTCCAGCACCCGCCCACCGCGTCGCTCGACCGCCGCCGCCAGTCCCCACACCAGGCGCGCGGGGTCGAGCATCGCGACACCGTCCGGGTCCAGGACGCCACCGAGGTACGTCGGCGAGCTCACCAACGCGTGGGTCGCCGCACCGTCCAGGACGCGCACGTCGATGCCGACCGAGCGCGCGATGGACGCCTCGTGCTCGAGTCCCTCGACCTGCCAGGGCTCGACGGCGACGTCGAGCTCACCGGTGCGCTCGAACCCGCAGTCGATGCCCTCGTCGGCGATCGTCTGCTCGATGGCGTCGAGGTTCTCCCGGCCGAGCCGCACCAGCGTGGTCATCTCGCCGGGCCAGCGCTGCATGCCGTTGGACAACCCGTGGGTCAGGCTGGCCGCGCAGAAGCCCCCGTTGCGGCCGGATGCGGCCCAACCCAGGCGATGACCCTCGAGGACGACGACGTCCCGGCCCGGCTGCTCCTGCAGAGCTAGCAGCGCTGCCCAGAGCCCGGAGAAGCCACCCCCGACGACGACCAGGTCGGCCGTCGTGTCGCCCATCAGGGAGGGCCGGGGCGCCGGACGCTGCTCGGAGTCCAACCAGACCGGCGTCGAGCTGGCACCCTCGAGCAGCAGGCTCACGGCGTCGGCCGCCGCCGCCGCACGACCTCGGCCACCAGGACGATGAGCAGGGACAGGAAGAAGGCGGCCGAGCCGATCACGTAGGCCTGAGCCGGGATCCCGCGGCCGGCCGAGACGTAGATGAACTTGGGGAACGTGTTGACGTTGCCGCTGACGAAGTTGGTGATGATGAAGTCGTCGAACGACAGCGAGAACGACAGCAGAGCAGCGCCGGCGATGCCCGGCGCGACCAATGGCAGGGTGATGCGCCGGAACGTCTCGATCTCGTTCGCGTACAGGTCCATCGCCGCCTGCTCCAGCCGCGGGTCGAGGCCCGCGATGCGCGCCTTCACGGTGACCACGACGAAGCTGATGCAGAACATCACGTGCGCGGCGATGATCGTCGCGAACCCGAGGTTGACCCGGAAGTTGAGGAACAGCGTCAGCAGGGACGCCGCGAGAACCACCTCGGGGGTCGCCATCGGCAGGAACAGCAGCAGGTTCGTCGTCCCTCGCCCGCGGAACCGGTGTCGCGCCAGAGCGAACGCGATCAGGGTGCCGAGGACGGTTGCCACGAGGGTCGCGACCAGACCGATCTTGAGGCTGTTGCCCACCGCAGCGCACACGTCGGGGGCATCGCAGGGGTGGGCCCAGTTCGTCGTCGTGAACCCGCGCCAGGTCAGGTTGGTGCGGCCCGGGATGTTGAACGAGAACACGGTGACGTAGGCGATCGGCAGGAAGATGTAGGCGAACGCGATCGCCGCGTAGATGCGCAGGCCGTTGGCGCCCAGCCACCGACGGGCGCGGTGCAGCCCGTTGGGGCCGGACGGCGAAGCGTCGGCGACCGCGGGACGGCGGGGTGGTGAGTCGATGACGGTCACACGAGCTCCTCGGTGCCGGCCCGGCGGACGTAGAACGTGACCAGGATCAAGATGGCGGCCATCAGCAGGAACGAGAGCACCGCTGCGGTGGGGTAGTCGACGATCGTGAAGAACCGCGACTGCACCACGTTGCCGATCATCCGGGTGTTGGGGTTGCCCAGCAGCTCGGCGTTGACGTAGTCGCCGGCCGCCGGGATGAATGTCAGCAACGTGCCCGCGACGACGCCCGGCATCGATAGCGGGAACGTCACCTTGCGGAAGGTGGTGAACGCCCCGGCGTACAGGTCGCCGCCGGCCTCGATCAGGCGCGGATCGATGCGCTCGAGGCTGGCGTACAGCGGCAGCGTCATGAAAGGCAGGAAGTTGTAGGTGATGCCGGCGACCATCGCGACCGCGCTGGCCGTCAACGTCGTGGTGTCACCCATGAGGTGCAACGACTTCAGGGTGCGGACGACGAAGCCCTCGTCAGCCAGGATCTGCCGCCAGGCCAGCGTCCGCAGCAGGAAGCTGCAGAAGAAGGGTGCGACGACGAGCACGAGCAGCAGGTTGCGCAGCGCCCCGACCTTGAAGGCGATGGCGTACGCCAGCGGGTAGGAGATGAGCAGGGCCAGTACGGTCGCGATGGCCGCGTAGCCGAAGGATCGGATGAACTGCGCCTCGTAGGCCTGCAGCGAGTCCCAGTAGTTCGCGAACCGCAGCGTCTGCTGGAACGCCCCGGTCTCACCGCTCGGCGCCGGCGTCTGCGTCGAGGTCGCCAGCAGCGTCAGCAGCGGGACGACGAAGAAGGCCCCCAGCCACAACAACCCGGGCAGCATCAGCAGGTACGGCGTGAGCTTGCGCGAGCGCAACCCCGACCGCGGTGGCGCGACGGGTGCGGTGCCGGGCGCGTGCGACGCGCTGGCGATGGCCACGGCTCAGCCCACCCCGGCCAGCGCGTCCTCGACCTGCGAGCCTGCCGCTGCATCGCCCTCGAGGGCGAAGGTGTGCGCCGGCTCCCAGGCCAGCGTCACCGGCGTGCCGGGAGCCACCACCCCACCCACACCGAGGTTCTGGCTGAAGACCGTGAGCGTCTGCCCCCAGGGCATCTGCACGAGGTACTGGGTCGAGACCCCGGTGAAGCTCGCGTCGGTGACGACCCCGCCGTCAAGGCGGTTCAGGTTGGCCGGCACCGGGTCGGACGCGGCCAGCAGCGCGATCTTCTCGGGCCGCACACCGATCAGCAGGTCGTCCCCCTGGGCCCGGTTGCGCCGTGTCGCCAGCGCGACCCGACGTCCGGCCACCTCAACCTCGACGTCAGCGCCGGACCGGCCGGTCACGGTGCCCGCGACGAGGTTGGACTGGCCCAGGAAGTTGGCGACGAAGGTCGTGTTGGGCGACTCGTACAGCTCGGCCGGACTACCCAGCTGCTCGATCCGCCCGGCGTTCATGACCGCGATGGTGTCGGCCATGGTCATGGCCTCCTCCTGGTCGTGCGTCACGTGCACGAACGTCAGGCCCACCTCGAGCTGGATCCGCTTGAGCTCAAGCTGCATACCGCGTCGCAGCTTCAGGTCAAGGGCACCCAGCGGCTCGTCGAGCAGCAGCACCGACGGCCGGTTGACGACCGCGCGAGCGAGCGCGATGCGCTGCTGCTGGCCGCCCGAGAGCTGGCCGGGCCTGCGCCGCGCGAGGTGCGCCAGCTCGACCAGCTCGAGCACCGCCTCGACGCGCTCGGTGACGTCCTTGACCTTGCGCCGGCGCAGCCCGAAGGCGACGTTCTCGAAGATGTCCAGGTGCGGGAACAGCGCGTAGTTCTGGAAGACCGTGTTGACCTCGCGCTGGTACGGCTTGGCGTACGTGACGTCGCGCTCGCCCAGGAAGATGCTGCCGGACGTCGGCTCCTCGAGTCCCGCGACCATCCGCAGGGTCGTGGTCTTGCCGCAGCCCGAGGGCCCGAGCAGGGCGAAGAACGAGCCGGCCGGGATGGTCAGCGTCAGGTCGTCGACCGCGACGAAGTCCCCGAACCGCTTGGTGACGTCGGCCAGCCGCAGGTCCGCCCCGGCCGCCGGCTCGTCCACTGCCACGTCAGTTGCCCAGTACCGTCTGGAAGGCGGAGGCGTACTTCGTCTCCTGCTGGGGCGTCAGGGTGCGGAACTGCTTAGCGCCGGCGAGGAACGCCGCGTCGGGGAAGATGTAGGGGTTCTTGGCCAGCTCGGGGTCGATCTTCTCCATCTCGGCCTGCGCCCCCTCGACGGGGCAGATGTAGTTCACGTAGGCCGCGACCTCGGCGGCCACCTTCGGGTCGTAGTAGTAGCTCATCAGGGTCTCGGCGTTCTTCTTGTGCGGCGACCCGATCGGGATGAGCATGTTGTCGGCCCACAGCGTGCCGCCGGAGTCGGGCAGGGCGAACCCCCACTTGTCGTCGTTCTCGAAGTTGATCTGGGTGATGTCACCCGACCAGCCGATCACCGCCAGCGCGTCCCCCGAGATGAGGTCCTCCTTGTAGGAGTTGCCCTTCACCGAGCGGATCTGACCGCTGCTGACCTGCTTCTGCAGCTCGTCGATGCCGGCCATGAACTGGTCGTCGGTGAAGTCGCCCGAGAAGTCGACGCCCTGCGAGCCCATGATCAGCCCGATCGTGTCGCGCATCTCGGTGAGCACCTCGACCCGTCCCTTGAGCTCGGGCTTCCACAGGTCGGCGACGCTCTTGAGGCCGCCGGGCACCTTCTCCTTGTTCCACGCGATACCGGCGAAACCGCCCTGCCAGGTGAGCGAGTGCTCGCGGTTCGGATCGTAGTCGGGGCTCGCGTAGGCCTTGGCGATGTTCTTCTTGTTCGGGATCGCGGCGTCGTCGAGCTTCTGGACGTACCCCTGGCGGATGACCCGGGCCGCCATCCAGTCGGTCAGGACCATGATGTCCTTGCCGATGTCCTGGCCGTTCTTCAGCTGTCCCGACACCTTGCCGTAGTAGCTGTCGTTGTCCTCGATGTCCTCGGCGTAGGTCGCCGTGATGCCCGACTCCTTCTGGAACGCCTCGAGCGTCGGGTACTTCTTGGTCTTGTCGTCGTAGTCCAGATAGAGGGTCCAGTTCGCCCAGTTCACCTTCTTGTCGGTGTCGGACGCGTCGGTGGCCGCCGTGGGTCCGGCGGCACCGGCCGAACCCCCCGCGCCGGCGGTCGAGCTGGTCCCAGGAGTCCCGGCGGTTCCGCAAGCAGCGAGCGCTCCGAGGCCGAGCGCGCCCGCGGCGCCGAGGACGGATCGCCGGGACAGCTGCGCGCGCACGATGGCTGCTGCCTCAGGTGACAGGCGGGGTCGGGTGCGGTCGCTCATCGGGGGTGGGTCCTCTCGGTGGGGTGACGACGGGTCAGGCGGGTGGACGGCCGAAGACGGTGCGGTGCCAGGGTTTTCGCGCGACGCCGGTGATGTCGGTCATCACGTGCTTGACGCTCGTGTACTCCTCCAGCGAGTACACGCTCATGTCCTTGCCGAATCCCGACGCCTTGACGCCGCCGTGCGGCATCTCGCTGACGATCGGGATGTGGTCGTTGACCCAGACGCAGCCGGCCCGGATGTCGCGGGTGGCCCGGTGGGCGCGCACGACGTCGCGGGTCCAGACCGAGGCGGCCAGCCCGTACGGCGTGTCGTTGGCCAGGTCGATCGCCTCGTCGTCGGTGTCGAAGGCCAGGACGACCAGGACCGGTCCGAACACCTCGTCGCGCCAGATCGGTGCCGTGACGTCGATGCCGGTGACCAGGGTGGGCTCGTAGTAGGCGCCGCGGGTGAGCGCACCGCCGGGCTCGCGGCCACCGCAGACGACCTTGGCTCCCCAGCTGCGTGCCGCCTCGACGTGGGCGGCCACCCGGTCGCGGTGGGCGTGGCTGACCAGCGGGCCCTGGTCGGTCGCCTCGTCGTAGGGGTCGCCCAGCCGGACGCAGGCCATCAGGTCGGCGACGCCGCCTACGAAGTCATCGACCAGCGACCGGTGCACGATCGCGCGCGTCGCCGCGGTGCAGTCCTGGCCGCTGTTGATCAGGGCACCGGCCACCGCGCCGTGCACGGCCGCTTCGAGGTCGGCGTCGTCGTGGACGACGAACGGCGCCTTGCCCCCAAGCTCCAGGTGCACCCGCTTGGAGCTCGCAGCCGCCAGGCCCATGACCCGGCGTCCGACGGCCGAGCTGCCGGTGAACGACACCATCGCCACGTCGGGGTGGGCGATCAGGTGCTCGCCGGCGTCCGGGCCGGTGCCGACGACGACGCCCATCAGCCCGTCCGGGAGGCCGGCGGCCGTGGCCGCCTCGGCCAGGGCGAGCGCGGTGAGCGGCGTGAGCTCACTGGGCTTGAGCACGACGGCGTTGCCGGCGGCCAGCGCGGGCAGCACCTTCCAGCCGGCCATCTGCAGCGGGTAGTTCCACGGGGCGATCGACCCCACGACGCCGACCGGCTCGCGTCGGACGCCGGAGGTGTGGTCGGGCGAGTACTCGCCGGTGGCCCGGCCCTCGAGCATCCGCGCCGCGCCCGCGAAGAAGCTCGCGTTGTCGACCGTGCCGGGGACGTCGAACTCGCGGCACAGCCGGATCGGCTTGCCGGTCTGCGAGGTCTCGGTGAGGGCCAGCTGCTCGGCGGCCGCGTCGAGCTCGGTGGCCAGCCGGTGCAGGACCCCGGAGCGCTCGGCGGGCGTGGCCGAACCCCATCCGGGCTGGGCGCGACGGGCGGCCGCGACCGCGGCGTCGACGTCCACATCGGTCGCGAGCCGCACCCTGGCCACGGGCTCGCCGGTCGCCGGGTCGACGACGTCGTGCTCACCGCCGGTCCCGTGACGGCGCGCTCCGTCGATCCACTGGTGCCCGCTCACCTGCTGGTCCACGCGCACCTCCCGACTGCTCGTGACGTGCCGACGACCTGCTGGCCGCCGACTGGGCCGATCCTCGCACCGCACCGCGGTGCCAACAAGGCACTGCGCACGATCTCGTCCGTGCCGAGCGCGGAGCGCGACGAAATCGTGACCAAAACGGGGTGTCAGCTGTCCAGGTTGGCCATGACGTGCTTGATCCGGGTGTAGTCCTCGAACCCGTACATCGACAGGTCCTTGCCGTAGCCGCTGTGCTTGAACCCGCCGTGCGGCATCTCGGCGACCAGGGGGATGTGGGTGTTGATCCACACGCAGCCGAAGTCCAGCTTCTTGGACATCCGCATCGCCTTGCCGAAGTCCTTGGTCCACACCGAGGACGCCAGGCCGTACTGCACGCCGTTGGCCCAGGCCAGCGCCTGCGCCTCGTCGGTGAACCGCTGCACGGTGATGACCGGCCCGAAGATCTCGTTCTGGATCGCCTCGTCGTCCTGGTGCAGCCCGTCGACGACGGTGGGCTGCCAGTAGAAGCCGGCTCCGAGCGCGCTGGCCCGAGCGCCGCCGGCGGCGACGCGGGCGTGGTCGGGCAGGCGGTCGATGAACCCCGAGACGTGCGCCAGCTGGTTCGCGTTGTTGACCGGGCCGAGCAGCGCGTCCTCGTCGTCCGGCAGACCGACGCGCGCGGACCGCGCCTGCTCGGCGAGGGCGGCCACGAAGTCGTCGTGCACGCGCGGCCCGACGAGCACGCGGGTGGCGGCGGTGCAGTCCTGGCCGGCGTTGAAGTACCCGGCGACGGCGATCGCCTCGGCAGCGGCCTCGACGTCGGCGTCGTCGAACACCACGACCGGCGCCTTGCCCCCGAGCTCGAGGTGCACCCGCTTGACGTCGCGCGAGGCCATCTCGGCGACCTGCATCCCAGCCCGAACCGACCCGGTGATCGAGACCATCGCCGGGGTCGGGTGCTCGACCAGCGCGCGCCCGGTGTCGCGGTCGCCGGTGATCACGTTGAACACCCCCGGCGGCAGGAACTCGGCGGCGATCTCGGCCATCAGCAGCGTGGTCTCGGGCGTGGTGTCGCTCGGCTTGAGGACGACGGTGTTGCCCGCGGCCAGCGCCGGGGCGAACTTCCAGACCGCCATCATCATCGGGTAGTTCCAGGGGGTCACCTGGCCGATGACGCCGATGGGCTCGCGCCGGATCCACGAGGTGTGCCCGGCGAGGTACTCGCCCGCGGCGCGGCCCTCGAGGACGCGGGCGGCGCCGGCGAAGAAGCGCACCTGGTCGACCATCGGCGGGATCTCCTCGCTCGCCGTCAGCGCCCAGGGCTTACCGGTGTTCTGCGCCTCGAGGTGGACGAGCTCGTCCGAACGGGCCTCCAGCGCGTCGGCGAGCTTGAGCAGGGCGTGCTGGCGCTCGCTGGGGGTGGTCTGGCCCCAGGTCTCGAAGGCGGCGGCAGCGGCGGAGTACGCATGGTCGACGTCCTGCGCGCCCGAGATCGGCGCGTGGGCGACGACGGACGCGGTCGAGGGGTCTACCAGGTCGGTGACGGCGTCGCCGACGGTGTCGACGTACCCACCGTTGACGAAGTTGCGCAGCTGCCGGGGGGTGGTCTGCTCGCTCACGGGCGGGGCTCCATCGGGTCACGTGCTCGGGTGGCGTCCAGTGGACCCTACCGGCCCCGTGGACGGGATCGACAGTCAAGTGCTGAACAACCGCTGGAATCGGTACTCGGAGCGGGTGTGAACAACGGATTCACTTGCATCACGGGTGCACAGAGGGCAGGATCGAGACGTGACGACACGCGAGCGCCCTGCGCACGTGCTCGACGAGGTGTCCAAGCGCATCATCGAGCAGCTGCAGGCTGACGGCCGACGGCCGTACGCCGCCATCGGCAAGGCCGTGGGCCTGTCCGAGGCGGCGGTGCGCCAGCGGGTGCAGCGGCTGCTCGACCAGGGCGTCATGCAGATCGTCGCCGTGACCGACCCGCTCCAGGTCGGCTTCCACCGCCAGGCCATGATCGGCGTCCGCGCCGAGGGTGACCTGCAGGAGGTCGCCGACCGGTTGGCCGAGATGACCGAGGTCGACTACGTGGTCATCACCGCGGGCAGCTTCGACCTGCTGGCCGAAGCCGTCTGCGAGGACGACGACGCGCTCCTCGAGCTCGTCAGCACCAAGATCCGCGCCATCGCGGGCGTCCGCAGCACCGAGACGTTCGTCTACCTCAAGCTCCGCAAGCAGCTCTACAACTGGGGAACCCGATGACCACCGCACCGCAAGACATCTCCGGCCACGGCAACGGCCACACCACTCCGCGTGGGACGCTGCGCACCGACGCCGCCCGCGACCACCTGTGGATGCACTTCACCCGCCACTCGACGTACGAGCAGGGCGGGCAGGTGCCCGTCATCGTCCGCGGTGAGGGCCACAAGATCTGGGACGCCCAGGGCCGCGAGTACATCGACGGCCTGGCCGGTCTCTTCACCGTCCAGGTCGGCCACGGCCGCACCGAGCTGGCCGAGGCGGCCGCCAAGCAGGCCAGCGAGCTGGCGTTCTTCCCGCTGTGGTCCTACGCCCACCCGGCGGCGATCGACCTGGCCGAGCGGCTCGCGCACGAGGCCCCCGGCGACCTGAACCGCGTCTTCTTCACGACCGGTGGTGGCGAGGCCGTCGAGACGGCCTGGAAGCTGGCCAAGCAGTACTGGAAGCTGATGGGCAAGCCCACCAAGCACAAGGTGATCAGCCGCAGCGTGGCGTACCACGGCACGCCCCAGGGGGCCTTGTCGATCACCGGCATCCCCGAGGCCAAGATCCCGTTCGAGCCGCTGGTGCCCGGGGGCCACAAGGTTCCCAACACCAACATCTACCGCGCGCCCGAGCACCTGCGCCACGACGCCAAGGCGTTCGGCCGCTGGGCCGCCGACCGGATCGGCGAGGCGATCGAGTTCGAGGGAGCCGACTCCGTCGCCGCGGTCTTCCTCGAGCCGGTGCAGAACTCCGGCGGCTGCTTCCCGCCGCCGCCCGGGTACTTCGAACGGGTCCGCGAGATCTGCGACGAGAACGACGTCCTGCTCGTCAGCGACGAGACGATCTGCGCCTTCGGCCGCATCGGCGAGATCTTCGCCTGCAACGACTTCGGCTACGTGCCCGACATCATCACCTGCGCCAAGGGCATGACGTCGGGCTACTCCCCCATCGGCGCCATGATCGCCTCGGACCGGCTGTTCGAGCCGTACAAGAAGGGCACGACGTACTTCCCGCACGGCTACACCTTCGGTGGGCACCCGGTGTCGGCGGCCGTCGCGATGGCCAACCTCGACACCTTCGAGCGCGAGGGCCTGGTCGCCCACGTGCACGAGAACGCCCCGCGCTTTCGGGCCACGCTCGAGAAGCTGCTCGACCTGCCCATCGTCGGCGACGTCCGCGGCGAGGGGTACTTCTACGGGATCGAGCTGGTGAAGGACAAGGTCACGCGCGAGTCGTTCGACGACGACGAGTCCGAGCGGCTGCTGCGCGGGTTCTTGTCCAAGGCCCTGTTCGAAGCCGGGCTGTACTGCCGCGCCGACGACCGCGGCGACCCGGTGGTGCAGCTCGCACCGCCGATCATCATCGGCCAGCCGGAGTTCGACGACATCGAGCAGCGGCTGCGCGGGGTGCTGACGGAGGCGTGGGCCCGGCTGTGACGTCCCGGC
>JBKJTJ010000100.1:0-5736 GCA_046590855.1 Actinomycetota bacterium | reverse complement strand
GTGCACCTACGCCACCGAGCGGATCGAGGTCACCGGCAGCGGCAAGGCGCCCTCGGGCTGGCTGCCGGTGACGACCGCGACGGTCTACTACGACCACCCGGTGCACGCCCAGGCCGGTCACACGCTGAACATCGACTTCCTCAACCCCGACCTCGGTCCGTCTGCCCGCGTCGCCGTCGAGCTCACCGCCGCCTCGGCGCAGTCCCTGGTCGCCGCCATCCAGGCAGCCCTCGCCGCCGTCCCGCCCGATCTGCTCGCCGCCCCCTGACCTCCGGCGCCCGGTGATCGCGGGGGCACCCTGCTCCGCTCGGACCGTAGTGGGGTGCCCCCGCGACAACAGGGTGGTGCAGTGATCGCACCCAGGGTGGGGCGTCGGACCCCGTACGTCGGGTCCGCGGGCTCAGCTGGCCGGCGCGGCCACGTCCGCGGGTGAGGCGTCCGGGTCGGCGGCGTCGGCCTCCTCGACCTCCTCGCGAGGGATGCCGAT
Organism: Actinomycetota bacterium; assembly: GCA_046590855.1. GTDB lineage: Bacteria > Actinomycetota > Actinomycetes > Actinomycetales > Angustibacteraceae > JACMOY01. The sequence goes on along the minus strand of JBKJTJ010000100.1, from coordinate 5,249 downwards.
CAGGTACAGCACCGCGTCCAGGTAGGGGACGGTCACCGAGGTGTCGGCCTGGGCGCGCACCACCGGCTTGGCGTTGAACGCGATGCCCAGCCCGGCGGCGTCCAGCATGTCGAGGTCGTTCGCGCCGTCCCCGATGGCGATGGTGCGCGACAGGGCGATCCCCTCCTCGCTCGCGAACCGGCGCAGCGCCTGCGCCTTGGCGGCCCGGTCGACGACCGCGCCGAGCACCCGGCCGGTCAGGACGCCGTCACGCACCTCGAGCCGGTTGGCCTCCGCGTGCTCGATGCCCAACAGTTCGGCCAGCGGCCGCACGATCTCGATGAAGCCACCCGAGACCAGCCCGACAGTGAACCCCAGACGCTTCAGGGTGCGCACGAGGGTGCGCGCGCCGGGCGTCAGGCGCACCTGCGCGCGCACCTCGTCCAGGACGGACGCCGGCAGGCCGGCCAGCAGCGCCACCCGCTCGTGCAGGCTCTCGGCGAAGTCGAGCTCGCCGCGCATGGCGCGGTCGGTGACCGCGGCGACCTCGGCCTCGCGACCGGCGTGGGCAGCGATCAGCTCGATGACCTCGTCCTGGATCAGCGTGGAGTCCACGTCCATGACGACGAGGCGGCGGCCGCGTCGCGCCAGGCCGGCCGGCGACACCGCGACGTCGACCCCGCGGGCGGCCGCCACGGCCGACAGGACGCGGCGCAGCCCGCCGACGGCCGCGCCGGACACGTCGATCTCGATCGTCGTCACGGGCCAGCGCGAGATCCGGCGGATGCGGTCGATGTTGCCGCCGTGCCCGGCGATCGACTCGGCGATCGCCGAGAGGGCCGCCGGCGTGATCGGTGAGCCCAGGACGGTCACGTGCAACCGACCGCCCAGCCGGGCCGCGTTGTCACCAAAGCCGTTGCGGCACTTGACCTTCATACCCAGCGCCTCGCCGGCGCGGGTGACGTCGGCGGCGACGCCCACGGGGTCGTCGCCGACCGTCAGCAGCACGGCGAGGGTCAGGTGCGCGCGGACGACGACCTGCTCGACGTCCAGCACGGTGAGGTCGCGATGGGCGACCGCGGCGAACAGCACCGCGCTGACGCCGGGCCGGTCCGGGCCGGTCAGCGTGACCAGGAGCGTGGGCTCCTGGGTGGGCGGAGCGGGTGGCTCAGTCACGCCGCCGGGGCCGGCTCAGGCGTTCTTGTCGGCGCGGAACTGCAACCAGTCCTGCACCGGTGCGAGGTCGAAGTCGGGTCCGTTGACCCCGATGGTGAACAGCCGCACGCCCAGGTCGTACAGCTTGTCGCCGGTGGCGTCGGGCGAGCCCTCGATCCCCACGGACCGTTCGATCTCGGCGGGGTCGCGACCCTCGGTGGCGCACCACTCGTCCAGGACCCGCACCTTGCGCTCGACGACCTCGGGGTCCCCGAAGCCGTGCCAGATGTCGGCGTGCTTGGCCACCAGCCGCAGCGTCTTCTTCTCGCCGCCGCCGCCGATCAGCACCGGGACGTCGCGCGTCGGGGCCGGGTTGCCCACGGACAGCCGCTTCTCGATCCGCGGCAGGGCCTCGCCCAGGTCGGCCAGCCTCGAGCCCGCGGTGCCGAACTCGTAGCCGAACTCGTCGTAGTCCTTCTCGCACCAGCCGGCACCGATGCCGAGGATCAGGCGCCCGCCGCTGATGTGGTCGACCGTTCGGGCCATGTCGGCCAGCAGCTCGGGATTGCGGTAGCTGTTGCACGTGACGAGGGCACCGATCTCGACGCGCGACGTCGCCTCGGCCCAGGCCCCGAGCATCGTCCAGCACTCGAAGTGCTTGCCGTCGGGGTCGCCGTACAGCGGGAAGAAGTGGTCCCAGTTGAAGATGATGTCGACGCCGAGCTCCTCGGCCGCGGCGACGGCGCGGCGGATGTCGGCGTACTCGGCGTGCTGCGGGTGGATCTGCACGCCGACGCGCACGGGACGGGCGTCCTGGTGGTTGCTCATGAGGCGATCAGCTGGCCCTTTCCGATGACGACGAGCCCGGACTCGGTGACGGTCAGACCGCGGGCGCGGTCCTCTTCGGGATCCATCCCCACCCGGGCGTTGTCGGGGATGACGACGTTCTTGTCGATGATCGCCCGCCGGACGACGGCATGCCGTCCGATCTGCACGTTGTCGAGGACCACGCTGTCGGTCACCGAGGACCACGAGTGAGCATAGACACCAGGCGAGAGAACGGAGTTCTCGACCGTCGCGCCGCTGACGACGACGCCCGGCGAGACGCTGCTGTTGACGGCGTGCCCGATCCGACCGTGCCAGCCGTGCACGAACTTGGCCGGCGGTAGCGGCCCGTAGTCGGTGAAGAGCGGCCAGTCGTAGTTGTAGAGGTTGAAGACGGGCAGCACCGAGATCAGGTCCATGTGCGCGTCGTAGTAGGCATCCAGCGTCCCGACGTCGCGCCAGTAGTCCCGGTCGCGGTCGGTCGACCCGGCCACGTCGTTGTCGCGGAAGTCGTAGACACCGGCCTGACCGCGGTCGACGAAGTCGGGGACGATGTCGCCGCCCATGTCGTGGTTGGACCCCTCGCGGTCGGCGTCGCGGGTCACCGCGTCGATCAGGGCGTCGGTATCGAAGACGTAGTTGCCCATCGACGCGAGGATCTCGTGCGGCGCGTCGGGCAGCCCGACCGGGTCGGTCGGCTTCTCGAGGAACGCCCGGATCCGGCGCGGGTCGGCGGGTTCGACGTCGATGACGCCGAACTGGTCGGCCAGCGAGATGGGCTGCCGGATCGCTGCGACGGTCGCCCCGGCACCGGTCTCGATGTGCTGGTCGAGCATCTGTGAGAAGTCCATGCGGTAGATGTTGTCGGCGCCGACGACGACCACGTGGTCGGGCCGCTCGTCGTGCACCAAGTTCAGGCTCTGGAAGATCGCGTCGGCACTGCCGGAGTACCAGCGCTTGCCGACCCGCTGCTGCGCGGGCACGGGCGCGACGTAGTTCCCGAGCATGTTCGACATCCGCCACGTCTTGGAGATGTGCCGGTCGAGGCTGTGCGACTTGTACTGCGTCAGGACGACGATCTTCAGGTAACCGGAGTTCACGACGTTCGACAGCGCGAAGTCGATCAGGCGGTAGATGCCGCCGAACGGCACCGCCGGTTTGGCGCGGTCAGCGGTCAGGGGCATCAGGCGCTTGCCCTCGCCGCCCGCGAGGACGACGGCCAGGACCTTGGGGTTGCGCAGACGACCAGGCATGAGCCGACCCTAGGGGCAGCGTCGCGCCGAAGCGAGGGGTGTCTGCGCGCGGTCATTCGCACTAGGTTGCCCTCGTGCGCATCGACCTGCTGACCAAGGAGTACCCCCCGGACGTGTACGGAGGCGCCGGTGTCCACGTCGCCGAGCTGGTGCGCGCGCTTCGCTCCCGGGCCGGGCTCGACGTCCGCGTGCGCTGCTTCGGTTCGCCGCGCGACGAGGCCGGCACCACGGCGTACGCCGACCCCCTGGACCTCGCAGACGCGAACGCCGCGCTGCGCACCATCGGCGTCGACCTGCCGATGGCGGGGGACTGCGGCGGGGCGGACGTCGTCCACTCGCACACCTGGTACGCGAACCTGGGCGGTCACCTGGCGAGCCTGCTGCACGGTGCACCCCACGTCGTGACCGCGCACAGCCTGGAACCGTTGCGGCCGTGGAAGGCTGAGCAGCTCGGTGGCGGGTACGCCCTGTCGTCGTGGATCGAGCGGACGGCGTACGAGGCCGCCGCCGCTGTCATCGCCGTCAGCGCGGGGATGCGCGCCGACGTCCTGCGCAGCTACCCGAGCGTCGACCCCGAGCGCGTGCACGTCGTCCACAACGGCATCGACACCGAGCTGTGGTCGCGGCGCGAGCGCCCGGACGCCGTCCGCGCGCTCGGCGTCGACCCCGACCAGCGCAGCGTGGTGTTCGTCGGGCGAATCACCCGGCAGAAGGGGCTGCCGTACTTCCTGCGTGCCGTCGCAACGCTCGACCCGGACGTCCAGATCGTCCTGTGCGCGGGTGCCCCCGACACGGCCGAGATCATGGCCGAGGTCGAGGGGCTCGTCGCGGGCCTGCGACAGGAGCGGCAGGGGGTGGTCTGGATCGACCGGATGCTCGAGCGCGAGGACGTCGTGGCCCTGCTGTCGTCGGCGACCGCGTTCGCCTGCCCGTCGGTGTACGAACCGCTCGGCATCGTCAACCTCGAGGCGATGGCGTGCGAGGCGCCGGTCGTCGGAACCGCGACCGGCGGGATCCCAGAGGTCGTGGCGGACGGCGTCACCGGGCGGCTGGTGCAGATCGAGCAGTCCGAGGACGGCACGGGGACGCCGCTCGACCCGGAGGCGTTCGTCCGTGACATGGCGGCGACGCTGGCCGAGGTCGTCGCCGACCCGCAGCGGGCCCGGGCGATGGGCGTCGCGGGTCGGGCTCGGGCCGTCGAGGAGTTCGCGTGGGACACCGTCGCCGAGCGCACCCTGGCCGTCTACGGCGCCGTCGCGCGCTGACCTCGTCCGCTCAGGCGCCCGGCTCCAGGGTCGCGTTGATCGCGGCCACCACGGCCCGTCGGCCGACGTCGTCCAGCCCCCGCAGGGCCTGCGTCCGGCGGCCTGCCTCCCACCCGGTGACCGCGCCGCCGTCGTCCTCGCTGGCCAGCTCGACGATGCCGCGCACCCGCCAGGCCAGGTCGAGCACCCGCGCCGAGCGGGGAGGGTAGTCGGGGGGCAGCATGCCGGTCGGCCCGCGACCCGTGCGCAGGCCCCCGATGCGGTCGGCCGCGTCCGGGCGCCAGCGCGAGACGTCGAGGCCGTCCAGCGCCGCGGTGGCCTCGAGCAGGGCCTCGCGCAGGGCGCGCTCGGCCTCGGCCAGGCTGCCGACGTCCGTCACCCGAGGTGGCGCGGTGGCGTGCAACCGCCAGGTCACCAGGTGCCCGGTCTCGTACGCCGAGCCGAACTCCTCGATGACCGGCACCAGGGCCAGCGGGGGACCGCCGACCGCCAGGACGCACTCGCCGGCGTCCAGCGCCTCGTGGTTGACGTCGGCCGGGCCGGGTAGCCCCAGCGCGTCGCCCGGAGCCGGGAGCACCACCCGCAGCCCCGTCGCCCCGGCGGCCCGCAGCGCGAGGACCAGCGACCGGATGTCCGCGCACTCGGTCAGCGGCGGGTCGCCGACCGGCTCGACCGAGTGCGGCTCGTCCTCGCCCTGGGTGGCGCGCACCGCCTGGTCCAGGCTCACCCGTCCCGCGAGCACGGCGCCGCCCCAGGCGGCCAGCAGCACCGA
>JBKJTJ010000057.1:0-11306 GCA_046590855.1 Actinomycetota bacterium | reverse complement strand
CTCACCGCCGCACCGGGCCAACCTGCTGGACGGTCGCCTCGCCGACGCCGGCGTCGCGGCGACGTACTCGGGCGGCGCCTGGACGGTCGTGCTCGAGCTGGCTCGCCCCTGACCGGCGGCGCCCGCCGGGGCACCGGCAGGATGTGCCCGTGCTGCGACTGATCTGCGCCAACGTCAACGGCGTGCGCGCCGCCGCCCGTCGCGGCGGGCTGGACCGGCTGGCCGCCCAGCGCCCCGACGTCCTGTGCCTGCAGGAGGTGCGGGCGGACGACGACCAGCTGGCCGAGGTGCTCGACGCCGGCGGCTTCGGTGACTGGCACGTCGCCCACACCGAGGCCAGCGCCAAGGGCCGGGCCGGCGTCGCGGTGCTCAGCCGCACCCCGATCCTGGCCGTCCGCATCGGCCTGCCGGGGTTCGAGGACGCCGGGCGCTGGGTCGAGGCCGACCTCGCGACCGGCTCCGGCCCGCTCACGGTGGTCTCGACGTACGTGCCCACCGGCGAGGCGGGCACCGCGCGCCAGGTCGAGAAGCTGGGATTCCTGTCGGCGATGACCTACCGGATGGGCACCCTGGCGGCGGACGACGGGGCGCTGGCGGTCGTCACCGGCGACCTGAACGTGGCGCACCGCCAGGACGACCTGCGCAACTGGAAGGGCAACCTGCGCAAGGCGGGGTGCCTGCCCGAGGAGCGGGCCGTGCTCGACACCTGGTTCGGTGGCGGCTGGGTCGACGTGCACCGGCAGGCGGCGGGCGACGTCCCCGGCCCCTACACCTGGTGGTCGTGGCGCGGCCAGGCCTTCGACACCGACACGGGGTGGCGGATCGACTACCAGGTGGCCACCGGCGCGCTGGCCCGACGGGTTGCTTCGGTCAGCGTCGACCGCGCAGCGTCCTACGACCAGCGGTGGAGCGACCACGCGGCCGTGGTCGCCGACTACGACGTGTGAACCTCGGCGGGCCGGCGGACGAGCGCCAGCTCAGCCGGGACGTCCCAGCGCTGCAGCCAGGCAGGGAACACCTCGGGCGCCATCGGGCGGGCGATGAAGTACCCCTGCGCGTGGACGCAGCCCAGGTCGTGCAGCAGGTCCCAGGCCTGCTGGTCCTCGACCCCCTCGGCGATGACGTCCAGGGCCAGGTTGCGGCCCAGGTCGATGATCGAGCGGGTGATGACCGCGCTGTCGACGCTGTCGGCCAGGTCGAGCACGAAGCTGCGGTCGATCTTCAGCTCGTGCACCGGCATCCGGCTCAGGTTGGACAGTGACGAGTACCCGACCCCGAAGTCGTCGACGGACAGCCGGACGCCGAGCGTCCGCAGCTGCTGCAGGGCCTCGATCGCCGCGTCCGGGTCGGCCATGACCGAGCTCTCGGTGATCTCGAGGGTCAGCAGGTGCGCAGGGACCTCGTAGGCGTCGAGCAGGGCCGCCACGAGCTGGCCCAGGTCGGGGTCGGTCAGGGTGCGGGCCGAGAGGTTCACCGCGATGTTGATGTCCAGGCCGTGCGCGCGCCAGTCGGCGCAGTGCTGCAGGGCCAGCCGCAGCACGTGCTCGGACAGCGGTCGCATCAGACCGGCGCGCTCGGCCAGCGGGATGAACTCGTCGGGCATGATCAGCCCGTGCCGGGGGTGGTTCCAGCGGGCCAGCACCTCGACGGCGACGACCTCGCGGGTCAGCAGGCTCGCCTTGGGCTGGACGTGGATCGTCATGTCGCCCTCGTCCAGCGCGGTGCGCAGCTCCATGACCAGGGCCAGCCGGTCGGGGCTGGCGGTGTCGGTGTCGGACTCGTACAGCCGCACCCCGCCACCGGCGTTCTTCGCCGCGTACATCGCGACGTCGGCGTGCCGCATCAGGTCGGTGACGTCCACCGCGTGCAGTGGCGCCAGCGCGATCCCGATCGAGGCGCCGATCTGCACGGGGATCCCGTCCAGCACCGTCGGCGCCTCCAGGGCCGCGAGCACGCGGGTCGCGACCTCGTGGGCCCGCGGGCCGTCCGGGCAGCCGGGCAGCAGCAGGGCGAACTCGTCGCCGCCGAGGCGCGCGACCGTGACGTCCGCGCCCGCGGCAGCCACCGTGCGGGCGGCGACCGTCATCAGCAGCTCGTCCCCGTGCTGGTGCCCCAGGGTGTCGTTGACGTCCTTGAACCGGTCGAGGTCCATGATCATCATCGCGCAGCCGACCGACCGGGACTGCTCGCAGGCGCTCAGCTCGGCCAGAGCGTTGTTGCGCAGCAGGACCCGGTTGGGCAGCCCGGTGAGTGCGTCGTGCAGGCTCTCGTGCCGCAGCCGGTCGATCAGCCGGCTGTTCTGCAGGGCCACCCCCGCGTGGTTCGCCACCGTCTCGAGCAGCCGCAGGTCGCTGGGGTCGAACCCGCGCACCTTGCCCATCCGGTCGGCCACCGCGAGGGTGCCGACGACGCCCGCGTCGCCCACCAGTGGGACGACGAGCGCCTCGCGCCAGCGACGCACCGCCAAGTGGGCCAGGGCGGTCGGGTCCTTGCTGGTGCGCAGGATCATCAGCGGACCCGGCGTGGTGCCCGCAGCGGACTGCGCGCCGACCGCGGTCGGCGTGGTCGGGTCGTCGGGGTCCAGCAGCACGCTCTCGCGCAGCAGCCGGCCGCTGGGGCTGAGGGCGACCCGCACGACGTTGCCGTCCAGGCCGGAGAAGAAGGTGATCTCAGCGTGCTCGCTGCGCAGCAGCTCCTTGGCCTGGGTCAGCACGTTGGTCAGGGTCTCGTTCACCTCGGGCGTGCTCGTCACCGCCTGGCTGAACCGGTAGAGGCGCTCGAGGCTGAGGTGACGCTCGGACAGCTTGGCGTACGCGCGGTAGCCGACGACGAGGAAGACGCCCGAGGCGAGGGCCGGCAGGGCGCTGACGGGGGATCGGTCGAGGGCGAAGGCGACGACGATGGCGAGCGTGCCGACGCCGAAGGCGAGCGCGGGGTGGATCGCCAGCTCGCGCAGCATGGTGCTCGCCGACAGCGAGCCTTCGTGCAGCCCGATGACGAGGCGGGTGACGATGCCGTCCATCAGCGCTGCCGCCGCCACCGAGATGTACGCCGCCAGCATCCACCGCGGCGTCAGGGTGCTCGACGAGCCGATGACCACGCTGTAGATGGCGAGCGTCACGACGGCGTCGGTGGCCTTCAGGGTCAGGTTGTAGGTCAGCTTCAGCCCGCGCTGGCGTCGGTGCAGCACGTAGGCCAGGGCCGCCCCCAGCACCATGCCGCCGATGGTCTGCGCCGGCACCGCGAAGGTGACGGCGAGCACGACGGGGATCTCGCTGAGGGCGAGGGTCTGGGCCTCGCGCTTGACCTGGATGTGCAGGACGAAGATCTCGGCCAGCGCGTACATCGCGGCGATGACGAGCAGACCGACGACGAGCCGCACCGCCTCGTGCCCGGTGACGGGGACCTGACCGGTCAGGTCCGGCAGGGTGGGCAGCAGGGCGAGGCTGAGCGCGGCCAGCGCCGCGACGACACCCACGATCCCCCACCACTTGGCGGGTCGCCGTGCGGACGCCGTCGTGCGGCGCCGGTAAGCCTGGTGCACAGCCGACCCCCTCTCTGTCGTCTGGTTCATCGGCGGGCGGAGCGCGAGGTTGAGCCCGCTCCGGCCGCCGATGTCCGCGTCGGCTGAACCCATCGATCACGTCCGGCCCGTGCGGGTCGGTCAGCTCCAGCTGCCGTCGGCCCACGCGGACCCGGCCCAGGACGACCCGGCCCAGGACGATCCGGCCCAGGACGATCCGGCCCAGGACGACCCGGCCCAGGACGACCCGTCCCAGACCCCGCTCGCCCACGAGGATCCGGCCCAGGACGATCCGGCCCAGGAGGACCCGGCCCAGGAGGACCCGGCCCAGGACGATCCGGCCCAGGAGGACCCGTTCCAGGTGCCACCGACCCAGCTGGTCTCGCTGCTCTGCTGCAGAGCACGGGCGGCCGCGACGTACGGCTTGCCCATGATGTCCTGCTCGCCGTCCAGCAGCACCCCGTTGAGCTGCAGACGCACCCCGCCGCGGGCGGCGTCCAGGCTGCCGGTCCCGACCGAGGTCGTGAATCCCTGCTTGACCCAGGGGGTCGCCGTTCGGGCTGCCGCGTCGACGTTGACCAGGCCCGATCCCTGGGCCTGCTGGTCGGCCCCGGTGAGGTCGCGGGCATTGCGCTTGAGCAGTGCCTTGACCTGGTCCGGACTCAAGCCCGGCCGGTCCTGCAGGAGAAGCGCCGCAGCGCCCGAGACCACGGCGGCGGCCTGGGAGGTGCCGCTGCCGCGGAAGAAGCGCTCACCAAAGGCCGCAGTCGAGCCGTACGTGTGGTCGACGTACGAACCGGGCACCCGCAGTCCCTGCACCGAGACGCCCGGGGCCACGAGGTCGGGGTTGCGGACGCCGTCGCCGCGCGTGCTGAACGCGGGGATCTGGTCGTCCAGGACCGTGGCGGTGCCCTGGGTGTCGTCCGCGCCGACCGCGATGACGTAGGGGTCCTGCGCCGGGTTGAGCAGCTTGCCGGTGCCGGTGCCGTCGTTGCCGGCCGAGACCACGACGACGATGCCCTTGCGCCAGGCGACCTCGGCGGCGTACGCCAGCGGGTCGTACCGGTACCCCTGCAGGGACGGGGTGCCGAACGACAGGTTCAGCACCCGGATGTTCATGCCCGGGTCCCTGCGGTGCTGCACGACCCAGTCGATCGCGGCGATGACCTGCGAGACGTCGGTGTTGCCGTGCGCGTCGGCCACCTTGAGGCTGATGATTCGAGCGTCAGGCGCCATGCCGTTGTACGCCGCGGGGTTGTCGGCGGGGTTGCCCGAGTACGGGTCACGGCCGGCGATCACACCGGCCATGAACGTGCCGTGGCCGAAGGTGTCGAGGTACCGGGTGTCGGGGTTCTGAGACTCGAACGACAGGTCGGGGCCGTTGACCACCTTGCCGGCACCGGAGAGACCAGAGACCGGTGTGACACCGGAGTCGATCAGGGCCACGTCGACGCCAGCCCCGGTGATCGAGCTGCCGGTCGAGGAGCCGCCCCACAGCCGGTTGGCGCGGGTGGCGCGGGCGGTGCTCAGCATCGAGGTGCCGTCGGCGGTCGGGTCATACGCGAGCGCCTGCAGGGCCACCGGAGCGTTCTCGGTGACGGCGAGCACGCCGTCCGTGCCGCGCAGTCCTGCCGCGGCGTCGGCCGGCAGCCGCACGACCGCGGCGCCGATGCCGCCCAGCCGGCGCTCGACGACACCGCCCAGCTCGCGCACGCGGGCCAGCACCTGGTCCATCGAACCCTCGTCGACCCGCAGGACGAACGTGCTCGAGCTGACCCGTGAGGTGCCGTGGTGGGCGCCGGTGGCCGCGGCTGCCGGCGCGACCAGGGTCAGGCACGCGGCCGCGGCCACGACGGCCGCAGCGAGGCGGTGGCGACCACCCGGCGCGGTGGTGGCGGTCAGGTCCATGACGTGCCCGGCCGCACCGGGTCCAGCGCGCCCGACGGGCGCTGACTGCCTCTCGTGAGGTGTTCCATGCTGCACTCCCTCGTCCCGAACGGAGCACCGACCTACCGATGCCATGACGCAAGGTGACCGGATGGGAGCGTTGCGTGTGGTCACGTTGGCGATCGGCTCACCTGCATGGAGCAGTCGTCACGGAAGAACCGGACATCTGGCCTGGGGGTGTCGGTTCGGCACCGACCGCGTTGGCGGGGTCAGCCTCGGTCGGGAACCAGCCACTGGGTGCCGCTGGCCGCGTCACGGACCTCGACGCCCGCGGAGGTGAGGCCGTCGCGCACGGTGTCCGCGGTGCCGAAGTCCTTCGCGGCCCGCGCCGAGTCGCGCACCCGCAGCAGCAGCTCGACGTAGGGGCCCACCACCTCGCGGGGGTCGCGGGCACCGACCTCGGCCAGCTGACCGAGCCGCACGACCATCGAGCGCAACGACCGTCGCGCCGACGAGGCGGCCTCGCCCTGCAGCGTGTCGGCCGACCAGTCGGTGAGGGCCTGCTCGAGCTCGAGCACCGCGCGCACGCACCCGTCGACGTCCTTGGCGTCGTACGCCGCCTCGAAGGCGGCGCGCGCGGACTCGGTCTCGCGCTCGAGCGAGGGTCGGCCCGGGCCGGCGTCGGACCCGGTGGTGTCAGGGGCGCTCGCAGGTGCAGGAGCTGCCGGTGCGGCAGCCGGCGCAGCGGTGTCGCCGCGCAGGTGGGCTGCGACCTCGTCCAGCGGGATCGTCTGACCGGCCGCGATCGTCCGCGAGTCGCCGCGACGGCGCAGCGTGACGACACCGCTGCCGGCGACGGTGGCCGTGCGCGCGACGGTGTCGATCAAGAGCGCCGTGTGCTCGTCGACCCCGAGCACCCCCGTGTCGTCGGGAAGCTCGGTCTCGAGTACCGACAGGCGCTGCTCGCCCAGGTAGCAGAACCGCGTGTCGTGCGACCCGCCCTCGGCGTTGTCGTAGTGCGGGATCACGGCGGCGTGGATGCCGGTGAGGCGACCGAGCAGGTCCAGACCCGGCACCCAGGCGGCCTCCTCGCCGACCTTGTAGATCTCGTAGACGGGGACGGCGTGGCTGCCCAGCGTCACGGCCGCGGCGCTGCCGAGGACGAGCGTGCCGCCGCGGGTGACGACGTCGGCGAGGGCGTCGGGCACCGGCGTGCCGTGCCACTGCCGCAGCGCGTACGTCGGGCTACCCGGGCCGGCGAAGGCCCACCGCGCCTGCGCGAGCAGCGACAGCGCCTGCTCGCGCTCGACCACCGGCTCGTCGCTGCGGCGCCAGCGGGCCACCTCGACCGGGGTGCCGACGCTCTCGGCGAAGTAGGTGCGGGTGCGGGCGACCAGCTCGTCCGCGTTCATCTGGAACCCGAAGGGCGTGTCGAGCATGACGGCCGGGGCGGTGCTCGATGCTCCAGAACCGCTGCGGGAGAACACGTCTCGGTGGGTCTTGACCATGGCGGGGGCGGTCTCGCCGGACCCCATGACGACCAGCAGGCTCACGCGGAGGTTTCCTTCGATAGGCGGGACCGGGCGTCGGCCCGGTCGGCGAGGTCGTGCAGGTCGAGGGCGCAGCGCGCCGGGTGCTGCGCGTGCAGGTCGTGGTCGGCGCCGACGTACTCGGACACCTGGGCGTCGGGCAGCAGCGCGGCGGCCTCGTCGACGGCCTGACCGCCCACGCTGGCGCCGGCCGGCATCAGGAGGGCGGGGATACTGACCCGGGGGTAGAGTTGTCGCGGGTCGCCGAGCCACAGCGAGTGCACGATCGAGCGGTGGTGCTCGCGCGACAGGCGCGCCCGGGTGCCGCCGTCCGGCAGCTCGACCAGGTTGGCGAGGGCCCCGGCGACGCCCTCGGGGGGCCAGTCGGGGTGCATCGAGGTCATCCGCTCGGCGAGCTCGGCGTACTTCATGCCCTCGAACGAGGGCGGGGCCAGCACCTGCCAGCACTCCTCGAAGGTGTCGAAGCGGCCGCCCAGGCGCAGCCAGCCACCGTCGACCATGGCCACCCCCGCCACGACGTCGTGCCGGGCGGCCAGCGACAGCACGACGTTGCCGCCCCAGGACTGCCCGGCCACCACGGGCGCGAGGTCGTCGACCCACCCGAGGGTGCGGACCAGGTCGGCGAGGTCGTCGGCGCACGTGTCGGTGTCGTAGCCGTCGTCCGGCACCTGCGAGAGGCCGTGCCCGCGCTGGTCGACCGCGACCACGGGGTGGCCGGCCTCACCCAGCCGGGTGGACACGCCGTCCCAGAGCCGGGCGTTGGAGGCCAGGCCGTGCACGAGCAGCACCGGGCGCTGCGCCTCGGCCGATCGGGGGGAGGGGCCGGACCGGCGGACCGCGAGCCGCACCGTGCCGGTGTCGATCATGTCGTCGTGCACCTGAAGACCCTACGTCGCGGCGGCTCGCGCGGCAGCGGTCGCGGCGTCCATCGTTGCGGCCACCCGCAGCGACTCCTCGAGCGAGACGACCGGCTCGCCGTCGCCGCGGACGCAGCGGCTGACCTGCTCGACCATCAGCTGGTAGGCGTCGACCGGGGCGAACGACTCGACGAGCGGTTCACCCAGCGGCCGGGTGACGGTGAGCTGGGCGGGCTCGCGCCAGCTCGACAGCTGGGGCGCCGACCAGGTCAGCGACCCCGTGCTGCCGTGGACGGTGAGGTCCTGGTGCTCGGGGGCGTCGATGCTCGCGACCACCTCGGCCAGGGCGCCGCCGGGGGTGACGAGCAGGGCCCGGGTCTCGAGGTCGACCCCGGTCGGGCCCTCGCGGCGGCTGGCGCGGGCGACCGCGAGGTCGTCGCCGAGCAGCAGGTGGGCGACCGAGACGCCGTAGCACCCGATGTCGTACCAGGCCCCGCCGCCGCGGGCGGGGTCGAGCCGGTAGTTGCCGGCCGAGACGTCGCCGAAGCAGAAGGCGGTCGACAGCGAGGTGGGGTCACCCACCACCCCCTCGCGCACCAGCTCGCGGCTGCGGATGCTGCGCGGGTGCCAGCGGTACCACGTGGCCTCGACCGCCAGCCGACCGGCGCGCGACGCCGCGTCGGCGACCTGGGCCACCTGGCCCGCGTCCAGCCCGAACGGCTTCTCGCACAGCACGTGCTTGCCCGCCTCGAGCGCGGCGAGGGTCCACGGCAGGTGGTCGTCGTTGGGCAGCGCCACGTAGACGACGTCGACGTCGGGGTCGTCGAGCACTGCGCGGTAGTCGTCGTACGCCGACCCGGCCGGCTCGAGGCCGCGCGCCCGGTCGGGGTCGCGGGCCGCCGCAGCCTGCAGCACCGCGCCGCTGGCTGCGTGCACCGCGGGGGCCAGGGCCCGGGTGGCGATGTAGCCGGCGCCGAGGAACCCCCAGCGCACGCTCACCGGGGCGAGACCGGCAGTCCGCCACGTGCCGCGGACTCACGGGCGGCCTCCATCACCCCGAGCACCCGACGGGACTGGGCGCCGGTGACGCCCATCGGCAGGCCGAGCTGCAGCTGGTCGGCGAGCTGGGTGTGGAACGGGTGCAGGTCACCCTCGGGCGTGGCGAGCCTCGTGGTCGACCCGTCGGCGGCGTGCAGGTCCATCAGCGGCGGGGAGTCGGCCGGCGAGAGCACGTCCTCGGCCAGGGTGCCGACGTCGTTGCGCGACACGACCTTCTCGGTGCGCCAGTGGCCGACGACGGCGCCGTCGGTGCCCAGGACGTACCAGCGCGGCTTGAGGGCGGCGGCGAGGTCGGAGTAGACGAACTCGGCCTCGGCGCCGTCGACGAAGCGCATCGTGACGCGGCTGTGGTCGGCGTTGGTGACGTCGTGCCAGCGCAGCTTGTGGGTGGCGGCCGTGACGTGCTCGACCGGCCCGGGCACGAGGTCGAGCACCTGGTCGAGGATGTGGGCGCCCCAGTCGTAGTAGGCGCCGCCCGAGACGGCGTCGTCGCTGTGCCACAGGTTGCAGGGGTGACCGAAGCCGCCGACGAACGCCTCGACCTGGAACGGGGTGCCGATCCGGCCCTGCTCGACGGCCCGGCGCAGCGCCAGGTAGTCGGGGTCGAAGCGACGGTTCTGGTAGACGCAGGCGAGCAGGCCTTTGGCCGCGGCCAGCGCCAGCACCTCGTCGGCCTCGGCGGTGGTGATGGCGAACGGCTTCTCGACCACGACGTGCTTGCCGGCCTCGAGCAGCCGCAGCGCCCACGGCGCGTGCGAGGCGGGCGGGGTCGAGACGACGACCAGGTCGACGTCGGGGTCGTCGACCAGGTCGTCGGGCGAGGTGTGCCCGCGCGCGCCGGGGGCGTACGCCGTCGCCACCGCGACCCGGTCGGGGTTGGTGTCGCAGACCGCGGCCAGCTCGAGGCCCGCCACGGCCTGCACCGCGCGGCTGTGCTCGTGGCCGATGGCGCCGTACCCCAGCAGCCCGACCCGCACCGGCGCCGGGGCGGCGGCGTCGGTGACGTGCCGCAGCGCCAGCACGAGCAGGCGGCGTACCGCGTGCGTATCGAGCGCCTCGGGGGTGCTGCCCAGGGTGAATGCGAGGACGCCGGTCGAGCGCCGCCAGGTGGCCACCGGCTGGGCCAGCAGGCCGACGCTGGCGAGCAGCAGCGGCTCGACGTCGTCCGCGACCTTGTCGACGAGCAGCACGCGGTCGCGGACGTGGGTGTGCTCGCCGAGGTGGGCCGACCCGCCGTGGACGTGGTCGAGCAACCGGGTGGCCAGCGGGCTGCCGGTCGCCGCGCGAACGCGGACGTCGTGCGGCGGGGTCAGGTGTGCCGTCAGCAGACCTGCAGCGTCGGCCAGGACGCCGTCCGCGTCACCGTGGGCCAGCGTGGGCCCGATCAGCAGCACGGGGCGGCCCAGGGTCAGGAGCGCCTCGGCCCCGCGGACGGGGCGGTCGGCCACCACGGCCACGACGTCGCCGCCGGGGGAGTCGCCCCAGCCGGCGTCCGACCAGCCGGCGGCGGCGAGGTCGGCGCGCAGGCCGTCGACGGAGCGGGTGAGGGCGGGGTCGGACAGGTCGACCTGCCAGCTGATCGTGGGCACGCGTCGACCCTAGGTGCCGGGTCCGACAGGCGCTACGCCGAGGCGCGGATCGTGCGGACCTGCTCAGCGAGCCGGGCCGCCGTGGGCGAGATGGCCTCGGACCACGTCGGGAAGGCGCGCACGTGGTCGCTGAGCAGGTCGACGTGCAGTCCCGCGCGCACCGCGAGGGCCAGCTCACCGGCCCAGCTGTCGGCCTCGGGCCCGATCGCGCTCGCGCCGATCAGCCGTCCCGTGGCGGCGTCGACGACGAGCTCCACCCGTCCCGCGCCGACGCCGGCGATGAACCCGCGGCCGCTGTCGGCGAGGTCGGTGCCGTCGACGAGGGCGTGGACGCCGCGGGCCCGGGCAGCCTCCGCCAGCTCGCCTACCCCGAAGACGGCCGGGTCGGTGTAGACCGCGCGCGGTATGCCGCTGTAGTCGGCGTCGCGACCGGTGCCCTGCAGGTGGGCGGCCACGATCCGGGCCTGGTAGTTGGCGGTGTGCGTGTACGGCGCGATGCCGGTGACGTCGCCGACGGCGAACAGCCCGGCCACCGGGGCGCCGTCCGCGCCGAGCACCCGGCAGCGCGCGTCGACGGTGAGCGAGCCGTCCTCGGCCGGGGCACAGCCCACGGTGGCCAGGCCCAGGTCGGCACTGCGGGGCCGCCGTCCGCCGGCGACCAGCAGCCGGTCGGCGTCCACGCCGGCGCCGTCCTCGACGACCAGCCGGAGCCCGTCGCCGCGGGGCGTGGCGCCGGTGATCCGCACGCCGAGCCGGACGTCGACCCCGAGGTCGCGCAGGGCGCGGGCCAGGACGTCGCCGACCCAGGCGGGCTCGCTGCTGAGCAGGTGGTCGCCGGACT
>JBKJTJ010000370.1:0-4763 GCA_046590855.1 Actinomycetota bacterium | reverse complement strand
ACGGCGCGCACTCCCGGCAGGAGTCGACCATGCAGCCGACGCCGGCGCGGTCGCCGACGGCGAACCGGGTGACCTCGGAGCCGACCGCCGAGACGGTGCCGGCGATCTCGTGGCCCGGCACGAGCGGGTAGCTCGCGGCGCCCCACTCGTCCCGGACGGTGTGGATGTCGGAGTGGCAGATGCCGGCGAACTTGATGTCGATCCGGACGTCGGTGGGGGCCAGGTCACGACGGGTGATCTGGATCTTCTCGAATGGTGCCTTGGCGGACGGTGCGGCGTAGGCGCTCACGGTCGTGGTCACGTGGTGGTTCTCCTCAGGAAGGCGTCAGGGCTGCCCCGCGGACGCCGGGGCGCGGCGTCCGGCCAGCGATGTCGCTGACTGCGGGGCTGGTGATCATGGTGCCACCCGCGGCGCCGACGCGCCGTCCGGCCCGGGCCCGGTGCGCTCACGAGCGGGTGCCGCGAGGTCGACCGTCACCCCGCAGACCGCGCAGCCGGCCCAGTAGGCGCGTGGGGGGTCGAGGGTCGCGACGTGCTCACCCGTGCGCACCTGACCGGGGTGGAACAGGTGCACGCCCGCGGGGGAGCGCTCGCAGCTCGGGGTCGCGCGCACGAAGGCCTCGCCGGGTGGTGCGGTTCGACCCTCGAGCGCAGGTTAGCGCTCAGGTCGCGCCGCTGGTGAGCCGATGTCACGGGCGCAACCCCGACAGAGTCCGGAGAACCCGCATGCGCTGGCCCCGATCGTCCGCACGCCGAAGGCTGCTGGCGTCGGCGTCGCTGACGGCGCTGCTCGCGGTGGTGTCGACCATCGTGCTGCCCGGTGCCCTCAGCCCGGCCGGGGCCGCCACGTCGCCGGGCACGGTGGCGACGTTCGGGTCGCAGATCGAGGACTACGCGTCCTACCAGGGCCAGACCACCTGCTCGCCGTCGCCCAAGAAGGGCGCCGTCCTGCTGCAGCGGTGGCTGACGGCCCGGTACGCCGGCACCGGGACGTCCGGGATTGTGCGCGGCTGCAGCGTCGGCGGGCGCAGTGAGCACAAGGAGGGTCGCGCCTTCGACTGGCGGGTCAGCGTCGCCGACCCCCACGAGCGCGCCGAGGCCGAGTCGTTCGTCGAACTGCTGCGCGCCACTGACCGAGATGGCAACCATGCCGCCATCGCCCGGCGGATGGGGCTGATGTACTTCATCTGGGACGACCACATCTACTCGGCGACCAGCCAGTTCGTGCCCCGCCCGTACGTCCACCCGGGCTGTCGCACCGTCGACCTGGCCGCGTGCGGCAGCACCCTGCGCCACCGCGACCACGTGCACATCTCGATGAGCTGGGCCGGGGCCCTGGCCCGCACCTCGTTCTGGGACGGGTCGGTGAGCGGCCAGGTGGTGCCGCCCCCGGCGCCGCCCAGGCCCAGGCCCGAACCCCAGCCGGCGCCCCAGCCGGCACCGCAGCCGGCACCCCAGCCGGCACCACGGCCAGCACCACGGCCAGCACCACGGCCAGCACCGCAGCCCGCCCCCAGACCCGTACCCCCGCCCGCACCCGAGCCGGCGCCTGAGCCCGGTGCTGGTCCCGCGCCCCGACCCGCACCCGAGCCGACGCCGCCGGCGCACCCGACCCCCACGCCCGCGACCCACCCCGCTCCGGCGCCGAGTCCGACCCCGACGCCGCCGGCCGCCCCGACCGGGCCCCCCGTCCTGGACCAGGCCCGCAACCCGGCGGTGCTGCTCAGCGTCCCCGCGACCACGGACGGTCTGACCACCGCGTTCACGGTGGTCGCGGGTCGCACCTACCGGCTGCTCGCGAGCGGCTGGTACGCCCACGGCGCCGGGTCCCAGGTGGCGGACGCCGCCTGCTCGTGGAACGTCCGAGACGCGACGTGGTCAGGGGCTGCGGCGACGTCCCTGAAGCTCACCGTCGACGGCGTCGCGGCCTGGCGCTCCCGCAGCGGCGGTCGGTGCGACGCCGAGGAGCACGTCTACGTCTGGGACTACACCCCGGCGCGGTCCGGCGTCCTTCACCTGGCCGTGGAGGACGCCACCCGGTCCGACGACGACGGAGCGCTCGAGCTGCGGGTGCTGACCGCGGGCGCCGACGTCAGCGAGTACACGACGGTGCTGCCCGACGTCGCAGCCGAACCCACGGCCCCCCCGGCCGCGGCGAGCGGCGACCGCCTGACGGGCACCGAGGTGGTGAGCGTCGACGCCGCGGACGGCGGCCGCACGGCCGGGGTGCTCGAGGCCGGCCACGAGTACACCGCGGAGGTCGCCGGGACGTGGTCGGCGGGCGAGGGCGTCGAGGCGGACGCCGAGTGCACGCGGGGCGCAGACGGCAGGTGGCGACCGGTGCGCAGCTTCGACCCGCTGCACCCCTTCGTCGACGGCTACGACCTGCACGCCGACGGGCTGGACCTGGTGCCGCTGAAGGCCGGCTGCGATCCCGGCCACCTGTACCGGTACCGGCTCGTCCCGGGTCGTACCAGCCAGATGTCGTTCGCCACCTGGGACGCGACGCCGGGCGACGACGTCGGGGCCCTGCGCGTGACGATGTGGCCGCGGCCGCGCTGACGAGAACCCAGCCGGTGAGCACCTACAGGCCGACGCTGCCCACCAGCAGACCGATGCCGTAGGTGACGGCCATCGCCAGCGCACCGCCGAACACGTTGCGCCGCAACGCCCTGGCGACGCCGGCCGACCCCAGTCGCGCGCTGATCCAGCCGGTGAGGGCGAGCGCGACGAGCACCGCAGCGAACGTCACCGGCACGCGGGCGGACGGCGGTGGCAGCTCGATCGCGAGCAGCGGCAGCAGTGCCCCGACCGTGAACGCGATCGCCGAGGCGACAGCCGCGTGCCAGGGGTTGGTGAGGTCGTCGGGGTCGATGCCGAGCTCGGCGTCGACGTGGGCAGCGAACGCGTCCTTCTCGGTGAGCTCCTCGGCGACCTGCTGGGCGAGCTCGGCCGACAACCCCTTGCCGCGGTAGATCGCGGCCAGCTCGGCGAGCTCCTCGTCGGGCATCTCCTCGAGCTCGCGGCGCTCCTGCTCCAGCAGCGCCCGCTCGGTGTCGCGTTGGGTGCTGACCGACACGTACTCGCCGGTGGCCATCGACAGGGCCCCGGCGACCAGCCCGGCGACGCCGGCGGTGAGGATCACGGAGCGGTCGCTCGTGGCTCCGGCGACGCCGACCACCAGGCCCGCGGTCGACACGATGCCGTCGTTGGCGCCGAGGACGCCGGCCCGCAGCCAGTTGAGCCGGGACGTCACGCCCTCGACGTGATCTGGCTCGGCCGGTGCGCTGATCTGCTCGAGGTCGCTGCTCACGCGACAACGGTACGGTCCGTCGCCCGGCACCGCCACGAAGGGAAGGCTCGCCTCACCCGGCACGATGGGGCGGTGATCCTCGTCGTCGGCGCCGCCATCGTCGACGACCTCACCCGTCCGACCCGGCTGCTGGCCGCCCGGCGCAGCGCCCCCGCTGCGCTCGCGGGCCGCTGGGAGCTGCCCGGCGGCAAGGTCGAGGCGGGCGAGGCGCCCCAGCAGGCGCTGCACCGCGAGCTGGCCGAGGAGCTCGGCGTCCGCGTCGAGCTGGGCGGCGAGCTCAACGGACCGGACGCCGGCTCCTGGCCGCTGACGCCCGAGCTTCGGCTGCGTGCTTGGCCGGCGACCGTCGTGACCGGTGTCCCGCGACCCCTGCAGGACCACGACGAGCTGCGTTGGCTGGGCCCGGGGGAGTGGCTGGACGTGGCGTGGCTGCCCGGCGACGTCCCCGTCGTCCGGGCGCTGCTGACGCGCTCGTGACCGGGGCGCTGCCGCACGCACCGTAGACTGAGGCCCGCTCCCACCCCTCGATCGAAGGCCTCGCCATGCCCACCCGCACCCGCGACGACATCCGTAACGTCGCGATCGTCGCCCACGTCGACCACGGCAAGACCACCCTCGTCGACGCCATGCTCTGGCAGTCCGGCGCCTTCGGCGCCCACCAGCACGTGGACGAGCGCGCCATGGACTCCGGCGACCTCGAGCGGGAGAAGGGCATCACGATCCTCGCCAAGAACACCGGCGTCCGCTACACCGGCCCGGCGGCCCCCGAGGGCGGGGTGACCATCAACATCATCGACACCCCAGGCCACGCCGACTTCGGCGGCGAGGTCGAGCGCGGCCTGTCGATGGTCGACGCTGTGTGCCTGCTGATCGACGCGAGCGAGGGGCCGCTGCCGCAGACCCGCTTCGTCCTGCGCAAGGCCCTCGAGGCCAAGCTGCCGGTGATCCTGGTGGTCAACAAGGTCGACCGTCCCGACGCGCGCATCGCCGAGGTCGTCGACGAGACCTACGAGCTGTTCCTCGACCTGGACGCCGAGGAGCACCAGATCGAGTTCCCGATCGTCTACGCCTCGGCCCGCGCCGGCCGCGCGTCGCTGACCCGCCCGGTCGACGGCGGCATGCCCGACGAGACCGACCTCGAGCCGCTGTTCCGCACGATCCTGGAGTCCGTGCCCGCGCCGGTCTACGACGACGAGCACCCCTTCCAGGCGCACGTGACCAACCTGGACGCGTCGCCGTTCCTCGGCCGGATCGCCCTGTGCCGGGTGCACCAGGGCACCGTGCGCAAGGGCCAGCAGGTCACCTGGTGCCGCCACGACGGCACCCAGCAGCGGGTGAAGATCACCGAGCTGCTGATGACCGAGGCGCTCGAGCGGGTCACCGCCGAGCAGGCCGGCCCGGGCGACATCATCGCCATCGCCGGCATCCCCGAGATCACCATCGGCGAGAC
>JBKJTJ010000274.1:0-4829 GCA_046590855.1 Actinomycetota bacterium | reverse complement strand
GACGAGCTCGTCGACGTCGCGCACGTCGATCATCACCTCTGCCTCTGGCAGACGTGTCTGGTCGATGATGCGGACGGCGTCGTCCCACCAGTCGATGGTGCGCATGGCGCAAGAGTTGTCTGACAACTGACATCTGTCAAGAGATTCGCTAGGGTGCGTCTTCACAGGGCCTGGTCACCGACGGAGGTGTGCGACGTGCAGCCCATCGGTGTGCAGGTCTCGTTGCCGCAGCAGCTCGCCGACTCCCTACGCGCCCGGATCCGCGCCAAGGAGTGGGACGCGGGTCAGCAGCTCCCCACCGAGGCCGAGCTCGTGGCGCAGTATGGCGTCTCGCGCGCGACCGTGCGGCAGGCGATCAAGGACCTCGAGGGCCAGGGCCTCGTCGCGGTCCACCGCGGGCGCGGCACGTTCATGGCCGACCGGGCCGGCATCCAGGCGGGCATGCAGGAGCTGGCCTCCATCTCGTCGACCATCGCCGAGATGGGGCTGAAGCCCTCGATGCGCTACCGCCGGCGCACCATCCGGCCGGCGACCGAGGCCGAGCTGAGCCAGTTCGACCTGCTCCCAGGCGCCGAGGTCCTCGACATCCAGCGCAAGATCCTGGCGGACGGCCAGACCGTCGCCTTCTCCTACGACGTCCTGCCGCGCTGGGCCTTTCCCGCGGACTTTCGCACCAGCCAGCTGCGCGGCTCGGTCTTCGGGTTCCTGGCCGAGCACGGCGGTCCGCGTCCGACCCGCGCCGTCGCGCAGGTGCACGCCGTCCGGTCCGACTCGATCGGGTGGGACGACGAGACGGGCGGCCACCAGCTGTACATCCTGCTCGACCAGATGCAGGTCGACGAGCAGGGCCGACCGTTCATGCACTCCCGCAGCTTCTTCCTCGAAGGCAAGTTCAACTTCACCGTGGTGCGCACCCACTGAGGTGCGCACCGTCTCCGTTGTCCCCCAACCGATCGGAGCACGTCCCATGCGAGCTGTCGTCCTCGAGTCCCTGCGCCCCATCGATCAGGGGCCCCTCGTGGTCCGCGACGTCGACCGGCCGACCGCGGGCAACGGTCAGGTCCTGGTCAAGGTCGCCGCCTGCGGCGTCTGCCGGTCCAACCTGCACATGGTCGAGGGCGACTGGGCCGAGGGTGGGACACCGTCCCACACGCCGATCATCCCCGGCCACGAGGTCGTGGGCACCGTCGCCGAGCTCGGGGCGAACGTCGAGCACCTGACCGTCGGCGACCGCGTCGGCGTCATGCCCCTGTGGTCCACGTGCGGCTACTGCGAGTTCTGCGTGGCGGGCCTGGACCACCTGTGCCAGAGCAAGCAGATCACGGGCGAGACCGTCGACGGCGGGTACGCCGAGTACATGCTGGCAACCGCCGCCCACACCTACCTGCTGCCCGACGAGGTCGCCTTCGAGGACGCCGCCCCCCTGTTCTGCCCCGGCATCACGGCCTACGGCAGCGTCAGCAAGGCGCGCCTCACCCCCGGCAAGAAGGTGGCCGTGTTCGGCATCGGCGGCGTCGGGCACCTGGTGCTTCAGATGGCCGGCCTGTTCGGCGCCGACGTCTACGCCGTGTCGAGAGGGCGCAACCACCTCGAGCTGGCCGAGGAGCTCGGCGCCGTCGCGGTGGACTCCAGCGCCGATGACCCCGCCGACGCGCTGGCGAAGGTCGGTGGCGTCGACGCGAGCATCGTCTTCGCCCCCTCCGACGAGGTGGTGGCGCAGGCCGTTCGTGCGACCCGCCCGGGTGGCACGGTGGTCCTCGGCATCAACGCCGACCCCGGCGTGCTGCCGTTCGCCCAGGAGAAGATCGTCGTCGGGTCGTTGCTGGGCACCCGTCAGCAGATGCGCGAGGTCCTCAAGCTCGCGGCGGCCGGCAAGATCAAGGCGCAGTGCCAGCCGTTCGCGCTCGAGGAGGCGACCACGGCCCTCACCGCGCTCAAGCGCGGCGAGATCCGCGCCCGCGCGGTCCTGCTGACCTGAGCCGATGCGACTGCTCGAACAGCGTGAGGCGGTCGTCGCGGCGTGCCTCGAGCTGCTGTCGACGGGGTTGGTCCGTGGCACCTCGGGCAACGTATCGGTGCGCGAGCCCGTGAGCCGACTGCTCGCCATCAGCCCCAGCGGCACCGACTACCGCACGATGGACCCCCAGGACGTCGCCGTCATGACCGACGACGGCGACGTCCTGGAGGGGCGGCTGATGCCGACGACCGAGGCCGGACTGCACCTCAGCGTCTACCGGGCCCGACCAGACGTCGGGGCCGTGGTGCACACGCACTCCCCGTTCGCGACCACGTTCGCCGCGCTGCGCGAACCGGTGCCCGCGGTGCACTACATCCTGGCCAAGGCGGCCACGACCGTCCGTGTCACCCCCTACGAGCAGTACGGCACACCCGAGCTCGCCGACGCGTGCGTGCGCACCCTCGGCGCCGATCACGGTGTCCTGCTGGCCAACCACGGCGTCGTGGCCGTGGGGGCGGACGTCGCGGCTGCGACGGCCGTGGCCGAGGCGATCGAGTACACCGCCGAGATCACCTGGCGGGCCCGCGCGATCGGTGTTCCCGCCGTCCTGGACGACGACCAGATGGCTGCCGTCGCACGGGACTTCGCCGGCTATGGCCGTGCCACGCGCAGGCACGACGGCTGAGCCCTGGCTTTACGCCACCCCTGGGGCTGCCTACCGTGCACCCATGACCAGCACCACGTTCCGCACGACGATCCTCGGTCTGGGCAACAACACCAGGATCGTGGTCCCGCCGGCGGCGCTGGACGAGCTCGGCGCAGGTCGTCGTCCCGCCGTCCGCGTCACCGTCAACGGCTACGCCTACGACAGCACGCCGGCGGTCATGGGCGGGCAGATCCTCATCTCGCTGTCGAAGACCCACCGCACCGCCGCCGGTCTGGCCGCGGACGACGAGGTCGACGTGACGCTCGACCTGCTGACCGAGCCGCGGGTGGTCGAGATTCCCGAACCGCTCGCCTCGGCGTTGGCCCGCGCCGGGCTCAGCGACGCCTTCTCGGCCCTGGCGCCGTCCCGGCGCAAGGAGGCGTGCCGCCAGGTCGACGAGGCCAAGGGCGCGGACACCCGCGAGCGCCGGATCCACAAGATCCTGGACTCGCTCGCTTGACCTCGTTCGATCTGGACTCACCGCGGGCGGTCGAAGGGCTGTACCGCCGGTCGCTGTCGGTGGTGGTGGTCTCCCAGGTGTTCGGTGGTGCCGGCCTCGCCGCCGGCGTCACCGTCGGCGCGCTGCTGGCTCAGGAACTGCTCGGCGCCGAGCGGCTGGCCGGTCTGCCGGTCGCCCTGACCACGCTGGGTTCGGCGCTCACCGCCTTCCTGGTCGGACGCCTCTCGCAGCGGGCCGGGCGCCGGGTCGGCCTGGCGACGGGGTTTCTCACCGGGGCGGCAGGTGCTCTCGGCATCGTCCTCGCGGCGGTTCTGCGCAACCCGGCCCTGCTGTTCGCTTCCCTGTTCGTCTACGGAGCCGGCACGGCGACCAACCTGCAGGCCCGGTACGCCGGCACCGACCTCGCGAGCAGCGACCGGCGCGGCACCGCGGTCAGCCTCGCCATGGTCTCGACGACGTTCGGAGCCGTCGCCGGTCCCAACCTGGTGGGGGTCACCGGCCGGCTCGCCGTCTCGGTCGGCGTTCCCGCCCTCGCCGGCCCGTTCGCGCTCGCCGCCGCGGCGTACCTGCTCGCCGGCGTCGTCCTGGTGCTCCTGCTGCGGCCGGACCCGTACCTGGTGGCGAGCGCCCTGGCCCGGCACCGGCCAGCGGTCAGCGAGCCGGCCCGGGAGGTCGGCCCCGGCGGGCCGAGCGGCGGCGCGGTCCTCGGCGCGACCGTGATGGTGCTGACCCAGGTCGCGATGGTCGCCATCATGACGATGACGCCCGTCCACATGCGCGCGCACGGTCACGACCTGGGCCAGGTCGGTTTCGTCATCGGCGTGCACATCGGGTCGATGTACCTGCCCTCGCTGCTCACCGGCCGCCTCGTCGACCGGGTCGGACGGCGACCGATGGCGATCGCGGCTGCGGTCACCCTGCTGACCGCCGGGCTGACCGCCGCGAGCGCGCCCGCGGACTCGATGCTCGCCCTGACGATCGCGTTGGCGCTGCTGGGGATCGGGTGGAACTTCGGCCTCATCAGCGGCACTGCGCTGATCGTCGACGCGACCCCGGTCTCGACGCGGGCCCGGACCCAGGGCAGCGTCGACGTCCTCGTCGCCCTCGCCGGCGCCTCCGGCGGAGCGCTGTCCGGGCTGGTCGTCGCCGGGTCCAGCTACGCCGTCCTCGCTCTCGGCGGGGGGTTGCTGGCCGTCCTGCTGCTCCCGGTCGTCGCGTGGTCCCGCGTGAGACCCGCCGTCGGAACGTGACCGGGTCGCCGTCCGGCGTCCCGACCCACAGGATGTGGGGATGCGCATCGTGGTGGCCGGCGCCTCCGGCTTCGTGGGACGCCGGCTGTGCCCCGCCCTGGTCGAGGCCGGCCACGACGTCGTCGCCATGACGCGCCACCCGGAGCGGTACCACGGCGCCGGTCGGGCCGTCGGTGCCGACGTCCACGACGCGGCGAGCCTGTACACCGCGCTGAGCGGCGCGGACGCCGCCTACTACCTGGTGCACTCGCTGGACGACCCGCAGTTCCGACGCAAGGACGCCGAGGCTGCGAGAACGTTCGCCGCAGCCTCGGGTGGCCAGGGGCTGCAGCGGATCGTCTACCTCGGCGGGCTCGGGGACGACGCGGACAACCTGTCCAGCCACCTGCGCAGCCGGCGCGAGGTCGAGTACCTGCTCGGGACCGGCGGCGTGCCGGTCACGACGCTGCGCGCCGG
>JBKJTJ010000268.1:0-15363 GCA_046590855.1 Actinomycetota bacterium | reverse complement strand
GGCTCTTCACAATCGAGGGTGTAGCCGTGGTCTGAACCCGCCGGTCTCCAGGAGTGATCTGGCGATGTAGTTGGTGAGGTTGCGAAACCCCAGGGCGGATCCGCGTAGGTGTTCCAGGCGCCCGTTGATGGCTTCGGTGGGGCCGTTGCTGGTGCCAGGGCGGTCGAAGTAGGCCAAGACGTCGGTGGCGCGCCGGCGCAGCGTCCGCCCGAGGGTGAGGACCTCGGTCAGCGCCTTGGGGACGCCGCTGTGCAGGGAGTCGATCAGCTGCTGCATGAGTTGCTTGCCGGCTGCGCGGTCGGGTTGGCGGTATGCGGCGATCATCCGCTGGTAGACGCCCCAGGTCGCCTGGACCTGAACGTGCTCGTCAGGGGTGAACAGG
Source organism: Actinomycetota bacterium (assembly GCA_046590855.1). Classification (GTDB taxonomy): domain Bacteria; phylum Actinomycetota; class Actinomycetes; order Actinomycetales; family Angustibacteraceae; genus JACMOY01. Next base: position 14,981 of record JBKJTJ010000268.1, on the reverse strand, counting down.
TCGACCAGCCTGGTGCGCTGCTTGTCGGTGAGCAGGTCCGCGCCGGTGTGCAGCGTCCGCCGGGCCCGGTAGAGCGGGTCGCCGGTGCGCCCACGGTGACCATGCAGCTGCTGCTGGGTGCGGCGTCGGCACCGGTCCAGTGCGTCACCGGCTAACCGCACGACATGGAAGGGATCCATCACCGCGACCGCCTCCGGCAGCTCCTCGGTAGCGGCGGTCTTGAACCCGGTGAACCCGTCCATCGCTACCACCTCCACCTTGTCGCGCCAGGGTTGGGGGCGCTGGGACAGCCAGGTCTTGAACACCTGCTTGGAGCGGCCCGCGACCATGTCCAGCAGCCTGGCGGGCCCTGTGCCGGAACGGATAGCGGTCAGGTCGATGATCACAGTGACGTACTTGTCGCCCTTACGGGTGTGCCGCCAGACGTGCTCGTCAACACCGATCGCTGTGACACCCTCAAACCGGCCCGGTTGGTCGATCAGCACCCGCTTGCCCTCAGCCAGGACGGCGTCATTCGCGGTATTCCAGGCGACGCCGAGGCCCTCGGCCACCCGGGCGACCGTCAGGTGCTGGACCACGATCCCGTTCAGTGCCCACGCCAGCCCCCGCAGGCTGAGCTTGGCCCGCGGGCGGGCAGCTTTGGAGGTGTCCTGACGCCACACCCGACCGCATCCAGAGCACCGGTAGCGGCGGACCGTCACTTCCAGCGTCGTTGGCCGCCACCCCAGCGGCTCGTGCGCCAACTGCCGCACCACCGTGTCACGGGCCTGCCCCTGGCAGCCGCACCGCCGACACCAGTCATCGCAATCCAGGACCCGGCAGGCCAGCACCGCCCGGTCAGGCTCCAGGCGCTGGCCGGTCACTTGCAGGCCGAGCTCGTCCAGCCGGCAGAACGTGGTCAGGTCAGGGCGCGCGAAGGTAGCGTCAGACACGTCGAGGTCTTCCAGTTGGGCGGCGTAGGAACCTCCATCTTCGGAAGACCTCGGCGCCTACCCCGGGACCGACGCGCCGCCCTGAGAGGCCATCACCGGTGAGCGCGCGGACCGGCCCCTACACCCTCAACTGTGATGAGCCCTCAAAGTTCTCAAAAGTCGTTGTGCCAGAACAGGTCTGAGGGGTCTGGACTGTCGGTGGTGACCTCTAGCGTGTGAGACATGGACACCACCGGGGCACTGAGCGAGGCGCTGGTCGCCGTGCTCGATGCGGTGACCGGGCTGCAGGCCGAGGACCTGCACGGGGTGGACTCCGGGTCGTTGCTGACGGATGTCGCGGACCTGCGTCGCCTCGCTGATCAGGTCGAGGGGGAGTGGTTGCGCAGGGTGGGTGAGGTGCACGCCCGGGGGGCGGCCGATGTGGTGGGTGCCGGGTCGACCAAGGCGTTCCTGCGCGGGACGTGCCTGGTGTCCCCGACGGAGGCGTCGCGGGCTGTGTCCACCGCGACCGCCTTGCGAAATACCTGCGCAGCAACGGCCGACGCCGTGGCCGCCGGTGCGATCGGGATCGGTCAGGCACAGGTGGTCACCAAGGTGATCGCCGACCTGCCGTCGGCGTTGCCCGAGGACGTCCGCGCTGCGGGTGAGGCCACCCTGGTCGAGCACGCGCGGGTGCTGGACCCGGCGCAGCTGGCCCGGGCGGGTCGGTACTTCGCGTCCCGGGTCGACCCGCACGGGGTCACGCGCGACGAGGCCGAGCAGCGTGAGCGGTCAGGGTTCACCTTCGCGTCCACCCTGTACGGCGCCGGGATCGCCCGCGGTGACCTGGACCCAGAGTCGTTGGCGGTGATCTGCGCGGCGCTCGAACCGCTGTCCGCACCGCGACCGCCGACGCCGGACGGGCTCATCGACGGGCGGACCGCCGCCCGACGGCGCCTGGACGCCCTGGTGGAGGTGACTGGCCAACCACCTGGACTGCCAGCATGCACCGGACGTCCGCCGCCCGGGCGCGCACCTGACCGTCGTCACCGGTGCAGGCACCCTGGCTGGTGAGCCCGGCGGGTCGTCCCTGGACTGGGGCGGCGTCATCTCCGGTGAGACCACCCGCAGGTTGGCGTGCGACGCGACGATCACGCCCGTGACTGTCAGCCCCCTGGGTCAGGTGCTGGACGTCGGGCGCCGCACCCGTACCGTGAACGCCGCCACGTGGGCCGCCTTGATGGTCCGGGACCAGCACTGCGCGTTCCCCGGCTGTGACACCCCAACCAGCCGCTGCGATGCCCACCACATCACCCACTGGGCGGACGGCGGCCCCACGAACCTCGCGAACCTGGTGCTGCTGTGCCGGTACCACCATCAGCGGGTGATCCACGACGAGGACCGCGAGGACCGGTGGGGAGTCCGCATCGACGAACCCACCGGCCGACCCGTCTTCGACCCCCCCATCTGGACCCGACGACGCGGCACACCACTGCCACCCCTGTGGCAACCCGACGGGTGACCGCCACCCGACGGGTGAGCCCTAGGCTGCCCCGATGGGAACGGTGTTCGACGGCATCGACGCGAACCTCACCTCGTGGGTCCAGGCGCAGCCGGTGTGGTTCGTCGCGACCGCCCCACTGGCGGCGGACGGGCACGTCAACGTCTCGCCCCGGGGGGACGGGAGCCTCGTGGTGCTGGATCGGCACCGCGTCGGCTGGCTCGACTACACGGGCAGCGGCGTCGAGACGATCGCCCACCTGCGCGAGAACGGCCGCGTCTGCCTGATGTTCGCTTCCTTCGGCCCACGCCCTCGCATCGTGCGGCTGCACGGTCACGGCACCCTGGCGCTGCCGGGGGAGCCGGGGTTCGCGGACGTCGCGACCCGACTGCCGAGCCACCCGAGCACCCGTGCGGCCATCACCGTCGAGGTCGACCGCGTGAGTGACTCGTGTGGCCACGGCGTGCCGGTGATGGACCTCGTCGGTGACCGCGGCCTGCTGCGGCTCACCGCCGACAAGAAGGGTGAGTCCGGGCTCGCCGCCTACCGCGCGCAGAAGAACGCGGTCAGCGTCGACGGCCTGCCCGGTCTCCCGACCGCCTGACCGGTCACACGGCGGTCGGGTCGGCGTCCGTAGGCGGGCGACTCAGTCGTCCTGCACGTCGTCGCGGTCATCGGCCGCACGCAGCACCGACCGCGCGACCGCTCGACCGATGCGTGTGCCGTCCTCGGTGGAGAAACGCCAGTGCAGGCCGCCCCAGACCCTGGCGTTGGCGACCTCGTCGGTCAGCTCACGCACCGACCCGTAGTGGTGGACGGTCCCCGTGGTGGTGCTGTCCATGGTCAGGTCGAGCCGGCCGGAGGGAGCCAGCGCGGCGACGACCGTGACGATGGCGGTCGTCGAGCAGCTGTGCGCGCTGGGGTACTCAGGGTGGTTCGGGGTCGGTAGCAGCGGCCGCCAGCCGGCGTCCGCGGCGGTGGCCGGGTTGCTGTCCTGGTCGCCGTTCGGGATGGCGCTGAACGGCCGCCAGTATGCGAAGTGGTACTTGGCGTCCCAGCAGGCGATGAGCGCGTCGGCGCTTGCCGTGTCAGCGAGTGCGAACAGCTGCGCCGTGCGCAGGGTTCTCAGGTGCAACCGCTCGCTGTAACTGCGAAGGGCCCGTTGGTTCTGCACGAGAGGGGGATCGGCCCAGAACCGGGCGACCTCGGTCTGCTGGGCGCTGCGCACCGTGGACGACGCCGAGCCGAGCAGCCGGGTCTCGTCGTAGTCACGGGCCCAGCGGGCGCTGCTCGGCGTCGGCGGACCGGCGGGCCGCAGCTGGGCGGCGTCGCGCAGCACGAACGGGCGGACGCCGCCCAGCCAGGACGACGCGCCGATGACATTCGGGGGTGTGGGAACCCAGACCCCCGGTGCAGGTGGTGGCACGGGAACGGTCGGGCCGTTGCGGCCGTCATCGGACCGCTCCTGCAGCACCGCGACCCCGGCAGCACGGCCCACGCTGAGGCCGGCCGTCACGGAGGGATCGGTGCCGGCGCCGGCGAGTGCGGTGGCCAGGGCCGTGTCGAGCCGGTGCGTCTGAGCCGGGAACTCGGCAACCAGCACGGTGTGGGCGGCGGCACCGACGGCAGCGAGCACCGAGGCGTGGTGCGAGTGCTCGTCGATGGTGAGGACGGCCTCGTACACCGCCCGGTGGACTGCGGCGAGGTGCAGGGGCTGTTCGGGGACGGGGGTGGCCGCGATGGCCAGCGTCGTCATGGTGACCGCGTTCCAGTCGCGTACGGCCGGCGCACCGTCATCCGGACGGTTCTCGGCCGTCGCGGGGGTGGTCACCGCAGCCGCGGCCAGGGTGAGAGCGAGGGCGATCCTGATCGATGTCTTCACGACAGACTCCCGTCACGAGGCCGGCTGGTCCGGCACGCCGACCAGCGAACGGCGCACGACCCGCCGTGTGAAGTACCAGAACTGGACCTCATGCGGACGAAGCCGTCGGGGGCTGCCCAGAACGGCCGCCGAGGTGGATAGTGACGGGATGCGTGGCTACGGCCAGTACTGCCCGATCGCCCTCGCCGCTGAGGTGTTCGCCGAGCGGTGGACGCCGATCATCGTCCGCAACCTGCACCTGGGCTGCCGGCACTTCGGCGAGATCCTGCAGGGAGCCCCCGGCCTGCCGCGGAGCGTGCTCGCTCGCCGGTTGCACACCCTGCAGCGGGAGGGCGTGGTGCAGGTCACCCGGGAGGGGCGCGCCACCACCTACGAGCTGACCGCGATGGGGGCCGAGCTGGCGCAGGTGTGCCTGCTGCTGGGGGTGTGGGGCGCTCGCTGGCTGGAGGACCAGCCCGACAACCAGGACCCCTACCTCGCGCTGTGGACCATCGCCCGGCTGATCGAGCCGGGATCGCTGCCGCGGGACCGCGTCGTGGTGCGGTTCGACGTCTCGGACGCGCGCTCGCACGACCGCTTCTGGCTGGTCGCCGACGACACCGGTGCCGAGGTGTGCATCGAACCGCCGGGGCTGACCGAGGACGGCATCGTCGCGACCGGGTCGGCGGCGCTGATCCGCTGGTACGCCGGCCAGCGACCCGCGCCCGCGGCGCGAGCGGAGGCCGAGATGGTCGTGTCGGCGCCGCCCTGGCTGGAGCGCGAGCTGACGCGCTGGGGCAGGCTCAACCCGTACGCGGGGATCCTCCCGGCTCGGCTCGACCCGGTCGGCCAGCGGCGGGGGACTGGCCTGACCGAGGCTGCTGCGGCGGTCGGGCGCCGGTGATCCGTCGCGTCAGGACACCCGGCCACGGCCGCGCGCCAGACCGAGCAGCAGGCCGTCGTCACCGACCGCCGGGCTCGTCGTCAGGAAGAGCACCACGCCCGGCTCCGGGGCGCGGACCTCGATGATGTCGTCAGCGAGCAGCGAGCCGACGGTGCCGAGCAGCGTTCCGGCGTCGACGGCCGCCCCCGCGAGGACGGTCGGCTCCCACCAACCCGCGTTCGGCGTCCGCAGCCAGTGCCACCCGTCGTGCTCCTGCGGTGGGGCGTGCCGGACGACGTCACCGGGCAGGACGCCGAGCGTGCGGGCGACGTTGATCACCCCTGCCAGGTGCCGCTCCACGGACGGGCGGTCGAGCAGGCCGTTCTGGCCGGACTCGGCGATGATCGCCGGCACGCCGATGTCGGCTGCGGCCGCGCAGGTGCTGCCGGCGACGGTGCGCACCGCGCTGCTCTGGCGCACGACGTGCCCCAGGCCGTAGGCGAGCGCGAGGTCCCGCGAGGCGGTGTCGACGGCCGACTCCTCGTACATCGCAAAGGGTTCCAACGCCTCGGGGAGGTCGCCGGCGTGCAGGTCCAGCAGGTAGTCGCTGCCGACGACGAACGTCTCGAACACGTGGTGCGCCAGCACCTCGGTGTACGAGCCGTCGGGGTCGCCCGGGAAGGTGCGGTTGAGGTTCGCGCCGTCGGCCGGGACGACGAACGGCGAGCGCGCCCAGAAGGCGGGCACGTTGACGACCGGCACCAGCGTCAGGCGCCCGCGCACCGTCACAGAGTCGAGGCCGCGGGCCAGCTCGCGCACCGCGGCGATCGACGTGTACTCCGTCCCGTGCACGCCCGCGATCACCGTCAGGTGCGGGCCGTCCGCGGTGCCCCTGACGTCCACGTAGGGGATCTGCAGGCCGCCGGGCAGCGCGTCGATCGAGAGCGTGCGCAGGGTCATGCGACGTTGCCGCGGACCGCGGGCACGGCGTGCGTCAGGAAGTCGCGCATCACCTGCTGGAACAGCTCGGCCTCCTCGGTCTGCGGCGAGTGACCCGACTTCTCGAAGACCACCAGCCGCGAGTCCGGCACCAGGTCGGCGATGACCTGGGCCTGCGAGACCGGGGTCACCCAGTCGGTGCGGCCCACCGTCACCAGGGTCGGGCAGGTGACCGTGGGCAGCAGCGGCTTGAGGTCGTAGACCGGCATGTTCTGCTGAAAGCACCAGTTGTGCGACTCGTGCCGGTAGAGGCCGGCCTCGACCGCCGCCGCGGACTTCACCGGGTCGTACTCGTAGTCGTAGAGCGGGATCATCTCGGCCCAGCGGGCCTTGAGGTCGTCGTCGTCGGTGATCCGGCCGGTCCAGTACCGGTCGAAGTCCTCCCAGGGCAGCTCGACGCGGTCCTGCTTGCGGGCGTTCTCGTAGGCGAGCATCAGGGTCGAGGCGTCGGCTGCGGTGTCGCGCAGCACCATCGCCAGCACGCGGTCGGGATAGCGCACGGCGTACTCCATCGCGATGAAGCCACCGTACGACCCACCGGTGACGACGATCTTCTCGGCGCCGGCCCACTGCCGCAGCCCGTCGACGTCGGCGGCCCACTGCTCGTGAGAGTACGGCGGCACGCCCTCGCTGCGCCCGCAGCCCCTGGCGTCGAACACGATGACCCGGAACAGGTCGGCCAGCGGACCGAAGGTCGCCCGCGGCTCCTCCAGCGAGCCGATGCCGCCACCGCCGTGGTGGGCGATCAGCACCGGTGCGCCCTCGTCGCCCAGGACCTCGACGTGAAGGTCGGCTCCGTTGATGTTGACGATCATCGGCGTTCTCCTATCGGTTGGACGCGGACCGGTCATCGACCCAGGTCCTGACGACACCGTCGAGCACGCGCAGCGGTACGGCGCCGTGCGAGAGCACCGCGCCGTGGAAACCGCGGACGTCGAAGTCGGCGCCGAGTCGTTGCTGGGCAACGCTTCTGAGCCGAACGATCTCGCGCCGGCCGATCATGTAGGCCAGCGCCTGACCGGGCCAGGCGATGTACCGGTTGATCTCGTTGACCACGTTGTGGCGGGTGGTGGCCGTGTTGGCCCACATGAAGTCGATGGCCCGCTGCCGCGACCAGCCCAGGTGGTGCATGCCGGTGTCGACCACGAGCCGGCAGGCGCGCAGGGCGTCGAACGAGAGCATGCCGAGCCGCTGCACCGGCGCGCTGTACAGGCCCATCTCGTCGGCGAGCCGCTCGCTGTACAGGCCCCACCCCTCGACGTACGCGCAGACCTCGGCGTCGAGGAACCTGCGGTACGCCGGCAGGTGGGTCAGCGTCTGCGCGGACGCGATCTGCAGGTGGTGACCCGGTGTGCTCTCGTGGAACGCCAGCGCCTCGTACTCGTAGGCGAACCGCTCGCCGGGGTCGACGGTGAGGACGCAGTGGGCACCCGGCCGCGAACCGTCGGCCGACGGCGGCCGGTAGTGGGCCAGCGCCGCGTTGCCGGCCTCGACCGGGTCGATCTCCTCGACCGTGCAGTCACCGATGTCGTAATGCGGGAACCACTGGTCGCGCACGGCCTCGGCCCGCTGCAGGGCCTCGGTCACCACGGTGACGATCTCGCCCGACGATCCGAACCGCAGCGCGGGATCGTCCCGCAGCCGCGCCAGCGTCGACGGGACGTCCGTGGTGCCGAGCACCTGGCCGCCGAGCTCGAGCCACTGCTCGCGCAGGTCGGCGAGCACCTCGTGACCGATGGCGTGCACCTGCTCCGGCGTGAGGTCGGTGGTCGTGTGACGCCGCACCGCCGCCAGGTAGGCGGCTGTGCCGCCGGGGACGCAGCCCAGCCCGACCTCGTCGTCCCCGCGCGCGACCGGAGCCAGCTCGTCGTCCAGCACGGTGGCCAGGCGGCGCATCGCCGGGTGGACGACGTCCCGCACCGTCTCGGCGATGCGGGCGCGCACCAGGTCGGGGTCGACGTCGGCCGGCAGGGCGGGGCGCTGGAACACGTCGGCGGGGCCCGCCAGGTGACCGGCCAGCTGCTCGCGGGCCTGTCGCACACCGACCTGGGTCGGACGCCGGCCCTCGGCCGCCGCACCGCGGTACCGGTCGCCGACGGCGTCGAAGAAGCCGCCCAGCGCGCCCAACCGGCGCAGGTACCCCTCGACCGCCCCTGCGTCGGTCAGGGAGGCCGTCGGCACGGCCATGAAGGCCTCACCCTGCGGTGACCCGTAGCCGTCGGCCGAGGCGTTCGTCGCCCAGCTGCCGTGCTCGAGGTCGGCTCGGGCGGACCCCGCCAGGCTCAGCAGCACCTCGCGGTCGATGCGGTCGTCGGCGTCGAGGTCGCCGCCGTCGATCTCCCGGGCCTCGGCCTCGATCGCCCCGATCCTCGCCGCAGCGGCTGCCGCGCCGCCCTCGCTCGGGTCAGGCACGAGGTCGTCGAACCCGCCGACGCCCAGCATGGTCGCGTTGAACGGGTCGGTGGTGTGGACCGCCTCGAAGAACCGCTGGTCGAGCCGGGCCAGTCCCGCGTGGCGGGTCACACCCAGATCCCGCGCAGCGCCCGCAGGACGTTGCCGCCCACCACGGCGCGGATCTCGTCGTCGCTGAAGCCGTGCTGCACCAACCACCCGCAGATGTTCGCGAAGTTCTCGGTGGGGTTCTCCAGGCCGTCGACGTACTCGACCCGCTCGTGCGCCGGGCCCGCCGTCGCCCCGCCGAGGTTCAGCAGGTGCGCGAACACCGTGTGCAGCCCCACGTGGTCGCCGTAGAGGGTGTCGGGACCGAACGCGACGTGCTCGATGCCGACCAGGTCGATGCAGTAGCCCAGGTGGTCCATCACCGAGTCGATGCTGTGCCGCGGGTGGGCGGCCGACACGGTCGTGTGCGGCGCGGCCGACATGCCGATGACGCCGCCGGTGTCGGCGATGGCCCGCAGCACGTCGTCCGGCTTCATCCGCGGGATGTCCCAGACGGCGCGGGCCCCGGCGTGGGTCATCAGCACTGGTGTGCTGCTGGCCCGGCAGACGTCAAGGCTGGTGCGGTCCGAGGAGTGCGAGACGTCGACGGCCAGACCCAGCCGGTTCATCCGTCGCACCGCCCGGTGGCCGAACGACGTCAGGCCACCGTCGACCTGCTCAGACAGGCCGCTGCCCAGGGAGTTGCTGTCGGAGTAGGCGATCCCGATCTGGCGCAGACCCAGGCCGTACAGCACGTCCAGGCGGTCGATCTCGTTCTCGATGGGGGTAGCCGCCTCGAGGCCGAACACGATGCCCACCGTGCCGTCGCGGTGGGCCTGCTCGATGTCCACCACCCGGCGCACGACGATGACGTCGTCCTGGTGGGCGATGTCGGCCTGGCGCATCCCGAGGTCGGTAACGACGTCGTCCCAGCGCCAGGGCGCGTGGCCCGTGACGCAGGCGGTGCCGTCCATCATGTTGTCGAACACCACCGTCATGCCCGAGGCACCCAGCCCGGCGAAAGCCGTGTGCTGGCGCCCCGTGCGGTTGTACGCCGGGGTGTCGCGCATGTCGGCGGGGAACCGCACCGGGTGGTCGTGCAGGCTGATCACGAGGCTCTCGTCGAGCAGCCGGGTCGCCCGCTCGGCCTCGGCGGGGCTCAGCCCCCCGTCGTACGCCGGCACGCGGCCGAACTCGGGCGCCAGGTCCAGCGTCGGCAGGTCGACGCCGGCCTCCAGGTAGCCGAAGGAGAGGTACGGGTTCTCGCTCATGGGGTCCTCGTCGCCGGGGTCAGAGCCGTCAGGCGGTGCGGCCCGTCCGCCAGCAGGGTGAGCAGCTCGTGCCAGGCGCGCACGCCCTCGGCCAGGCGGCGGGTGCGCATGAACTCACCGGGCGCGTGCAGCTTCTCGTCCGCGGTCGAGAACGAGAAGAACAGCGTCTTGGCCCCGAGCACGTCCTCGAACAGCGTGGTGGCCGGCAGGGTGCCGCCGATGCAGGCGAGCAGTACCTCCTGGTCGGGGTAGACCCGTTGCAGCGCAGCGGTCGCAGCGCGGATGGCGGGATGGTCGGGTGCGATGGTGTACGCCGGCACGCGGGCTTCGTCGACCTGCACGTCGACCCGCACCCCGGGTGGCGGGTCGACCGTCAGGTGCCTGCGGATCGCGGCCAGCACGTGGTCGGGGTCCTGACCCGGCACCAGGCGGCACGAGACGTGGGCGGTGGCCCGGTGGGGGATCACCGTGTACTTGCCGCCGGCCTCGACACCGTTGACCTCCAGGGTCGGTCGCTCCCAGAGCCGCTCGAGGGTGCTGTACCCGGGCTCGCCGAACGCGCTGTCGACGCCGAGGTCAGCGGCATAGGCGTTCTCGTCGAAGGCGACCGCGGCGATCTGCGCCCGTCGGGCCGCTGACAGCTCGGGGATGCCGTCGTAGAAGCCGGGGACCGCCACGGTGCCGTCGGGCTCGTGCAGCCCGGCGACCAGCTGCACCAGCGCGTGCAGGGGGTTGGCGACGGTGCCTCCGTAGCGGCCCGAGTGCAGGTCGTCGTCGGCGCCGGTGACCGCCAGGCTCAACGTGGCGAGGCCCTTGGACGCCGTCGAGAGCGAGGGCTCACTGGGCCGCCACATGGCGCCGTCGGCCGAGATCACCAGCTCGGCGGCCAGCTCGTCGGCGTGGTCGGCGAGGTAACCCGGCAGGTGGGGGCTGCCGATCTCCTCCTCGCCCTCGATGAGCAGCTTGACGTTCAGCGGCAGGCGGCCGTCGCGCTCGAGCAGCGTGCGCAGCAGCGTGACGACCAGGTAGACCGGGCCCTTGTCGTCCGAGACGCCGCGTCCACGCAGGACGTCGCCGTCGACCGTCAGCTCGAACGGCGGCGCGACCCACTCGGCGAGGTCACCGGTGGGCTGCACGTCGTAGTGGCCGTAGACCAGCACGGTGGGTGCACCGGGCGCGCCCAGCCACTCGCCCCGTACCACCGGGTGACCGGCGGTGTCCTCGACCCGGCCCGCCATCGGCCCGAGTCGGGCGGCGAGCCACTGCGCGGCGGCCCGCATGGTGTCGGGGGTGGCGTCCCGGCTGACGCTCGCGATCCCGACCCACTCGGCCAGCTCGCCGACGTCCAGCGCCTGCACGGCCGCCGCGGTCGAGCTCAACGGGTCAGAAGATGGCATGGCCGCCGTCGATCGACAGCGTCTGCCCGGTGACCCACGACGACGCCTCGGCGGTGAAGAACCGCACCCCGTTGGCGATGTCGTCGGCGGTGCCGAGGCGACGGACGGCGATCCCGTCGACGAGGTCACGCTGGCCCTGCTCGCCGTAGCTCTCCCACTGCCTCTGGGTCGAGGGGTTCGACAGGACGAAGCCGGGGGCGATGCAGTTGACCGTGACGCCGAACCGGCCGAGCTCGTGGGCGGTCTGCCGGGTGAGCCCGATCTGGCCGGCCTTGGCGCTGGCGTAGGCCTGGATGCCGGTGAGGCTGACGCTGCGTCCGGCGCCGGACGAGATGTTGACGATGCGGCCCCAGCCGCCTGCCTTCATGCCCGGCACGACGGCGCGGGTGCAGTTGAACGTGCTGGTGAGGTTGGCGTCGACGACGGCGCGCCAGTCGTCGTCGGTGACGTCCTCGAGCGGGCGGCCGGTCTGCCCGACGACACCCCCGGCGTTGTTGACCAGGACGTCGACCCGCCCGATCCCGGCCACGAACGCGGTGACCGCCGCGGAGTCGGTGACGTCGAGCGTGTCCTTGTCGACGCCGTGCACCGTGGCGCCCTCGGTCTTGAGCATCGCCGCGATCGCGGCCCCGATCCCGTGCGCGGTGCCGGTGACCAGCGCGACCCGGCCGCTCAGCCCGCCGCTCACGACGCACCCCCCGCGAGGGCGCGCTCGACGACGGCCGCGACGGCCAGCAGGTCGGCGTCGCCGCCCCGGCGGCCGGCCAGCTGCAACCCCACGGGCAGGCCGTCGGCGTCGTGTCCGCAGGGCAGCGAGATCGCCGGCTGACCGGTCAGGTTGGCGCTCTCGGTGAACAGCCCCTCGATCTCACCGTCGGGCGAGTCCAGCACCGGGGTGTCGACCGGGGAGGTGAAGGCGACGACGGGCCCGAGCAGGGCGTCGACGCCGTCCAGCAGAGCATCGGCGGCCGGCACCAGTCGGGCCCGGTCGGCGACCGCGGCCTCGTAGGTGGCTCGGTCGACCCGCTCACCGGCGCGCAGCAGCCGCTCGGTGTCGGGCGAGAAGTGGTCGGGCTCGCGGCGCAGCAACGGGCCCAGCTCGGCCCAGGCCTCGTGCAGGATGATCGGCCCGAACGTGTCGTGCAGCGCCCGAAGGGGCGCAGCGTCCCGCTCGACCACCACCACACCGGCGGCGCGCAGCCGCGCCACCGCGTCGAGCAGCACGTCGCGCACGCCCGGCTGCAGCCGCAGGTCGGCCAGCTCGTCGACCAGGACGCCGACGCGCACCGTCGCGGGTTCGGCGACGGGAGTCACACCCGAGATGGCCGAGAAGACCGCCGAGGTCACGGCCACCTCGGCGGCGATCACCCCGACGTGGTCCAGGCTCGGTGACAGGGCCTGCACCCCCTCGACGGGGACGACGCCGAAGCCGGGCTTGAAGCCGACGACCCCGCAGTACGCCGCGGGGATGCGGATCGAGCCGCCGGTGTCGGTGCCGATCGCGGCGGGGCACACGCCGGCGCCCACCAGCGCGGCCGACCCGCCGCTGGACCCGCCGGCGGTGCGCACGGGGTCGACCGGGTTGCGGGCCTCGGGAAGGTCGGGGTGCGGGGCGCCGGCGGCGTACTCCAGCAGCGAGGACGTCGCGAAGACGTCCGCACCGGCGTCGCGCAGCAGCCGCACCACGGGTGCGTCCTGGCTGGACGGCGGCCCCGCCATCGCGCGCGGGTTGCCGTTGCCGCGGGGCCGGCCGGCGACGTCGACCATGTCCTTGACGGCGACGGCGACCCCGTGCAGCGGGCCGGACGCCGCGCGCGGAGGCGCCCGCAGGGCGTCGACCACGGCGTGCAGCGGGCGACCGAGCCGCTCGAGCCGCTCGTAGGTCGCGAGCAGGTCCAGGTTCGCGACCTCACAGGTGCGCTCGCCACGCTCGATCGCCTTGATCAGCGCGCCGACGTACGTCGTCAGGGGGCCGGCCAAGCCGTCCAGGAGGTCGTCGACCTCGGTCTTGCGCCGACGCACCATCAGGTCGCGGTAGATGCCGGTGTGGCTCTTGGCGCTGGCCCGGTTGAAGGTGACCAGCCGGTCGATCGACCCCTCGAGGTCGGCGGGGTCGAACCCGTCGAACGCCTCGGGGCGCACCGGCGCCTGGTCGAGCACCTCGCGGGCGAGCGCGAGCATCAGCGGCCGGTACCGCGGCTCGCCCAGGGCGTCGGCGATCGACAGGTCGGACACCGCGGTGGCGAAGAGCATGGCGCCGTACGCCTCCTTCGCCCAGAGGTAGCCGGCGATGTTGTCGGTGGCCTGCGCCCAGGGCAGCGCCTCGACGAGCTCGCGGACCCGCTCGCTGACCGGGCCCGACAGCTCGCCGACCCGGAAGGTCGCGACGTTGCCCTGCATGACGACGCCGGGCTCGAGGTAGTCGGCCCCGAAGTTGACGAAGCCGACCAGCACCCGCGCCGCCCCGACCTCGGCCACGATGGCGTCGGAGGTGAGGCCGTTCTGCAGCGAGAGCACGTACCCGTCCGGAGCCAGCCGGTCGCGCAGCAGCGCGGCGGCCTGCGCGGTGTGGTGGGACTTGACCGCGATGATCGCCCGGTCGACCACCGGCGGCAGGTCACGCGGCAGCACCGCGCGCGCCGTGACGGTGAGCTCCTCGACCGGGCCGGTGACCCGCAGCCCGCGCTCGTTGATCGCCGCCACATGGTCGGCGTCGACGTCGCACAGCAGGACGTCGTGCCCCGCGCGCAGGAGGTGGGCCCCCACCGTCCCGCCGATGGCTCCGGCCCCGATCACGGTGATCTGCACGGCGTGAGCATGGCAGCGGCCTCAGCCGTCACGCAACAGTTACATACACGTGATTGACAACTGAGATAGCAGCATTAGGTTTGAGCTCTCGTCCATTTCTGAGCCTGCTGGAGGCCCCCTTGCGCAAGTCCCTCTCCGCGGTCGCTGCGCTGGCCGCCCTGGCCACGGGCCTGGCCGCCTGCGGCAGCACGAGCACCCCGTCCACCTCCGGCGCCGCCGCCAAGGGCGGCGACCTGGTGATCGTCCGTCCCGGTGACTCGGTGTCGATGGACAACACGATGGTCTTCAGCAACGCGTCGATCTGGGTCTTCCAGCAGATGCTCGAGTCGCTGTACGAGGTCACGCCGGACGGCAAGGACGTCAAGCCCCTGCTGGCCGAGAGCTACACCACGTCGGCCGACAAGCTCACCTGGACCTTCAAGCTCAAGCAGGGCGTGACCTTCAGCAACGGCTCGCCGATGACGTCGGCCGACGTGAAGTTCTCGCTCGACAAGGCCCGTGGCACCAAGGGCGGCTGGGAGTTCCTCGACGTCGCGATCGACAAGGTCGACGCCCCGGACCCCGCCACGGTCGTCGTGAAGACCAAGTACCCGTGGGCCCCGCTGCTCGCCGACCTCGCGAACTTCAGCAACGCGATCATTCCCAAGGACTACGCGGGCAAGACGCACGACGAGTTCTACACGGCGCCCATCGGCACCGGCCCGTTCGTGTGGGACCACTGGAACAAGGGCAGCGAGATCAAGCTGAAGAAGAACCCGAAGTACTGGGACACCGGCAAGCCCTCGCTCGACACCGTGACGTGGAAGCTCGTCCCGGACGACAACTCCCGAAACGTCCAGATCCAGGGTGGCCAGGCGCAGATCAACGAGAGCCCGCCGTTCTCCAGCATCGAGCAGCTCAAGGGCCAGCCC
>JBKJTJ010000121.1:0-5862 GCA_046590855.1 Actinomycetota bacterium | reverse complement strand
TGCCGCGCCGAAGAGCGCGCCACATCGCAGCGGGATCGACGTCGCGGCCGTGGACGACCGCCTCGAGGATCTCGGGATCCTCGTCGGCGCACGCCTCGAGCACGATGTCGCGAGCAGATCTTAGATTGTCAGAGAGCGGGATCGACGTGATCACGGGTGTCGTGAGCTCGTCACCGGGCCACACGATCGAGCGCATGCCGACGACGTCGGTCACGCCGACGATCTTGTCGCCGTCGTCACTGTACCGAGGCACGTTGATCGGGACAGCGCGAGCGCGCAGCCGGGTCGTCACGTCGCGGACGCAACGTGCGAAGTCCGCACCCGCACGATCGAGCTTGTTGACGAACACCAGCCGTGGCACGCGATGGCGATCCGCTTGCCGCCACACCGTCTCGGTCTGCGGCTCCACGCCGGCAACGCCGTCGAACACGGCGACGGCGCCGTCGAGGACGCGCAGCGAGCGCTCCACCTCGACCGTGAAGTCCACGTGACCCGGCGTGTCGATGATGTTGATGTTGTGCTCGCGCCACTGGCAGGTGGTGGCCGCGGAGGTGATCGTGATCCCCCGCTCCTGCTCCTGGGCCATCCAGTCCATGACGGCGGCGCCCTCGTGGACCTCGCCGATCTTGTAGCTCTTGCCGGTGTAGTAGAGGATCCGCTCGGTCGTCGTGGTCTTGCCCGCATCGATGTGGGCCATGATCCCGATGTTGCGGACCTTCTCAAGGGGGTGGGAGCGCTTTGCGTCTGCCATGTCGTCTCTCGCTACATGCGAACGACCGGGCCAGGCCCGGTCGTCGTGGAGGCGCACCCGGGGGCGCACCCCCATGGTGGATTGGGGGTCGTGCCGACTACCAGCGGTAGTGGGCGAAGGCCTTGTTGGACTCGGCCATCTTGTGGGTGTCCTCACGCCGCTTCACTGAGGCACCGATGCCGTTGCTGGCATCGAGCAGCTCGTTGGCGAGCCGTTCGGCCATCGACTTCTCCCGGCGCTGCCGCGAGTAGCCGACAACCCAGCGGATGGCGAGCGTGTTGGCCTGCCGGGGCCGGACCTCGATGGGCACCTGGTACGTGGCGCCACCGACTCGACGGCTCTTCACCTGGAGCTGGGGCTTCACGTTCTCGATCGCGCGCTTGAGGGTGGCGATCGGCTCGGCGCCGGTCTTCTCCTCGATCGTGGTGAGGGCGGAGTAGACGATGTTCTCGGCCGTCGAGCGCTTGCCGTGAAGGAGCACCTTGTTGACGATCTGCGTGACGAGGACCGACCGATAGATCGGGTCGGGCATCAGCTCACGCCGCGGGGCGGGACCCTTGCGGGGCATTAGAGGCTCACCTTCATCTTGGCCGTAGTGGCGAAACGATCGCCGCTTCGCGGCGACAGGGCGACTGTGATCATGGTTCGCTCGCTGCGCTCGCTCACGTCAGCTCTCCTTCTTGGCGCCGTAGCGGCTGCGGGCCTGCTTGCGGTCCTTGACACCGGAGGTGTCGAGGGTGCCGCGGATGATCTTGTAGCGAACGCCGGGGAGGTCCTTCACACGGCCTCCACGTACGAGCACGATCGAGTGCTCCTGGAGGTTGTGGCCCTCGCCAGGGATGTAGGCCGTGACCTCCTGGCCGCTCGACAGGCGCACGCGGGCGACCTTGCGCAGGGCGGAGTTCGGCTTCTTGGGGGTGTGGGTGAACACGCGGGTGCACACGCCGCGCCGCTGGGGCGCGCCCTTCAAGGCGGGTGTCTTGGCCTTTGTGGGCTTGGACTGCCGGCCCTTGCGGACCAGCTGGTTGATGGTGGGCACTCATACCTCGCGTGCGATGAGGAACTTCGGGACATCAGGAGGCACCGCGGGCCCGCAGGGCGCGCCAATGCCGAGGGGCAACTCTATGGGTCCACCCGCCAGATCGGCAAACCGTGTAGGGGCGAGCGCACCCCAACCTCGTTCTCGGGCGCTTTGGTGGGCCAGGCGCCCTGCAAACCGCCCGAGAACGGGGGTTGGGCGGCGCGGGCGTGGGCGGCTGCTAGAACCCAAGGCGATGTTCGACGACCTGCTCTCGGCCAACCGGCGCTACGCGTCGCAATTCCACGACTCCGGGGTTGCGGGGGTGGCCGCCAAGGAGCTGGCGGTGCTCACCTGCATCGACTCCCGCATCGACCCGCTGGCGATGCTCGGCCTCCAGCCCGGCGACGCCAAGATCATCCGAAACGCCGGCGCACGGGTCACCGACGACGCCCTGCGGTCCCTCGTGCTCGCCACGAACCTCCTCGGCGCCAAGCGGGTCTGCGTGGTCCAGCACACCAGCTGCGCCATGGTCGGCTCCACGGAGGCCGAGATGCGCGAGCGCGTCCGCGCCGCGAGTGGGGTCGACGCCAGCGGCTGGGACTTCCTCGTCAGCACCGACCAGCTCGCGACGCTCCGGGACGACGTCGCCCGCATCCGCGACTGCCCGCTGATCCCCTCCACCGTGGAGATCGGCGGCTTCATCTTTGACGTGCAGACCGGGGAGCTCGCGGCAGCCGACCTCTAGGTCGTTGCGCCACCCGAGCGCCGGGCTGAGTGCCTCCTCCAACCGCGCTCGACGGCTCCCTAATGGCGGGAGCTCGGCGCCACAGCAGGAGACCCACTCGGGCCGCAGCCCCTGCCAGGGCGATCGACGAGAGCGGGCTCAGGATCGGCACGAACGCGCCCGCGAACGCCATGAACGCGATCGTCGTGAGCGCAAGGGCCCGGCCCTCGGTCGGCCAGATCCCTCGGCGGGACAGCGCCCACCCCAGCATCACCAGCGCGACGAGGAAGCCACCGCCGACCGACGACACCAGGCGGAACGGCCACGATGCGAAGACCGGACCGTCGAGCTCGAGCGTCGCGGGGGCGTGATGCGCGAGCACGGGGAACGCGAACGCCTCGACCACCATCACCGCGCTCAACACGAACGCACCGAGGGTGGCCACGACGAGGATCGGGACGGCCCAGCCGCCGAGCCGGGGCTTGTGCAGCCAGACCGTGAGGGCGATGCCCCACCAGCCGAGCACGATGCCCGCCGCGGCGCACAGGTGGAGCGCGCCCCACAACGGGGTGTCGGCGACCACCGCCCCCACGTTGCCGTCGAGGATCGTCGGATGAGGCACCACCGCGAAGGTGAGCAACGGGCCGGCCAGCCAGAGCGCGATCGCACCTGACCGCACGGGAACGTCCCCGAGCCCCTCACCCGCCGCGACCGCCCCCGTGCCCCGCGCGTGGAGGGTGTCGGTCACGACGGCTCGCTCCCCAGTGTCCCCGACGGCCGCCTCATGTTCTCACTCCACACCGGCGTGACGACGCCCGACAGGGCACCAGCAGGTCAGTCCGAGGTGATGCCAGCACCACCCCCGACGCGACAGTGCCCGGGCCGAGGGCCCGGGCACCGCCACCTCGTCTAGCTGCAGACGATCTTGAGTCAGCCGGCCTGCTCGCCGTCGCCCGCCGCGGCACCGAGGATCTCGGCCACCTCTTGAGCGCCGATCGGCGTCTGGTCGTAGCCCTGAGCCAGCCAACCGGCGATGTCGTCATCGTCGGCCTCGGAGGACCAGTAGTCCATCGGCTGGTAGTCGGGGGCGCTGGTCTCGATGTCCTTGTAGCCAGCACCGCCGGCCACGGCAGCACTGCCGGTGCCGGCCGGGATGAGCTTGCCGATGATGATGTTCTCCTTCAGGCCCAAGAGGTTGTCGCTCTTGGACTCGATGGCCGCCTCGGTGAGGACCCGGGTGGTCTCCTGGAAGGAGGCCGCCGAGAGCCACGAGTCGGTGGCCAGCGAGGCCTTGGTGATGCCCATCATCTCGGGCCGACCTTCGGCCGGAACCTTGCCGTCCTGCACCAGCAGGCGGTTCGTGTCGGCGTAGACCTTCTGATCGACGCGCTCGCCGGGCAGGAAGGGGCTGTCGCCCGGCTCCTGCACGCCCACGCGCTTGGTCATCTGCCGCACGATCAGCTCGATGTGCTTGTCGTGGATCGACACGCCCTGGTCGCGGTACACCTTCTGGACCTCGAGGACGAGGTACTGCTGGGTCTCGCGGACGCCCTTGATCTCGATGAGCTCCTTCGGGTCACGAGGACCGTCGACGATGGCGCCGCCGGCGGTGATCTCCTGGCCTTCGGTGATCTCGAGCCGGGACAGGCTCGGGACGGTGTAGGCGTCTTCGGTGCCGTCGTCGCCGACGATGGTGATGACCCGGCCCTTGCCCTCGTCGTCCGCGATGCGGACCACGCCAGAGGTGCGGGCGAGGGTGGCCTTGCCCTTGGGGCTCCGTGCCTCGAAGAGCTCCACCACGCGGGGCAGACCACCAGCGATGTCCGCGCCGCCGGCGATGCCGCCGGTGTGGAACGTACGCATGGTGAGCTGCGTGCCGGGCTCGCCGATCGACTGGGCGGCGATGACACCCACGGCCTCACCCATCTCGATGAGCTTGCCGGTGGCCAGCGAGCGGCCATAGCAGGCCGCGCAGACGCCGAGGTCGCACTGACAGGTGAGCACGGAGCGCACCCGCACGCGGTCGACATCAGGGTCTTCGCGCAGCGCGGCGAGATCGTCTTCGCTGATCCGCTCGCCGGCCTTGAGGGTCTTGCCCGAGTAGCCCTCGATCGGGTTCTGCTTGGACAGCTTCACATCGACGGCGAGGGTGCGGCCGAAGATGCGCGTCTCGAGGTAGCTGCGCTTGCCGGCTTCGTCGGGGACGACGCCCTCGACCCACAGGCCGCGGACAGGATCGCCCTCGCGCTGGCAGTCGAGCTCACGGATGATGAGCTCCTGGGCCACGTCGACGAGACGACGCGTGAGGTAGCCGGAGTCGGCGGTGCGCAGGGCCGTGTCGACGAGGCCCTTGCGAGCGCCCGGCGTGGCGATGAAGTACTCGAGCATCGAGAGCCCCTCGCGGAAGTTGCTCTTGATGGGTCGAGGGATCATGTCGCCTCGAGGGTTGGCCACCAGGCCGCGCATGCCGGCGATCTGGCGGACCTGCATCATGTTCCCTCGAGCACCCGACCCGACCATCATGTCGATGGGGTTGAACTGCTTGGAGGAGAGTGCGAGCTCCATCGCCTCGCGCACCTTGTCGGTGGCGTTGGTCCAGATCTCCACCTCCTTCTGGCGGCGCTCGCCATCGGTGATGATGCCTCGACGGAACTGCTGCTCGACCTTGTCGGCTTCCTTCTCGTGCTCGTCGAGGATCCCCCGCTTCTCCTTGGGGGTGGTCACGTCGTCGATGGAGATGGTGAGGCCAGACCGGGCGGCGAACCCGAAGCAGAGGTCCTTAATGGCGTCGAGGCTGGTGGCCACGATCGCCTTGGGGTACTCGTTGGCGAGTCGGTCGACGATCTCGCCCATCTGCTTCTTCTTCACGGTCTCGGTGATGCCGCCGAAGTCGTCGGGGAGGCACTCGTTGAAGAGGAACCGACCCATCGTGGCGTCGATGCGCTCGCCCGCCGCGTTCCGGATCGTGATCCGGGCGTGGAGGGTGATGTCACCGTTCTCGTAGGCCTGCAGCGCCTCGGCGATCGAGCCGAACACGCGTCCCTCGCCCTTGTCGGCCTCGACGGCCTCGGTGAGGTAGTAGGCGCCGATGATCATGTCCTGGGTCGGCGTGACGAGCGGGCGCCCGTGGGCCGGGGACAGGATGTTGTTGGCACTGAGCATCAGCACCCGCGCCTCGGCCTGGGCCTCTGCGGACAGCGGCAGGTGCACAGCCATCTGGTCACCGTCGAAGTCCGCGTTGAAGGCGGTGCAGACGAGCGGGTGGATCTGGATGGCCTTGCCCTCGACGAGCACGGGCTCGAAGGCCTGGATGCCGAGGCGGTGCAGGGTGGGGGCACGGTTGAGGAGCACGGGGTGCTCCTTGAT
>JBKJTJ010000059.1:0-9597 GCA_046590855.1 Actinomycetota bacterium | reverse complement strand
CTTGTCCTGCCCGATCCGGTGGGTGCGGTCGACCGCCTGCGCCTCGGCCGCGGGGTTCCACCAGGGGTCCAGGACGAAGACGTAGTCGGCCTCGGTGAGGGTCAGGCCCACGCCGCCGGCCTTGAGGCTGATCACGAAGACCGGGGCGTCGCCGTCCGTGAACTCGGCGATCCGCCGGGGCCGGTCGCGGGTGCGCCCGTCGAGGTAGCAGTGCGCGATGCCCCCGGCGTCAAGCCGCGCCCGCACCAGCGCGAGGAACCCGGTGAACTGGCTGAAGACCAGCACCCGGTGGCCCTCGGAGACGACCTCGGTCAGCTGCTCCATCAGCGCGTCGATCTTGCTGGAGGAGACCACGCCCCGGTGCGCTGGGTCGACGAGCGAGGCGTCCAGGCTCAGCTGGCGCAGCATCGTCAGGGCGGCGAGGACCGCGATCCGGTTGCGGTCCAGGTCGTCGATCAACCCGAGCACCCGCTGGCGCTCACGCTGCAGGTGCTTGTCGTACACCCGGCGGTGCGCCGGGTTGAGCGTGACCTCCAGCGTCTGCTCGATCTTGGGCGGAAGGTCCTGGGCGACCTGCTCCTTGGTGCGCCGCAGCACCCAGGGCCGGATCCGCCTGCGCAACGTCGCCAACCGGTCGGGGGAGCGGCCGCTCTCGATCGGCTTGCGGTAGTCGACCGCGAACGCCGACGGGCTGGGGAACAGACCCGGGGCGGTGATCGACAGCAGCGACCACAGGTCCATCAGCGAGTTCTCGAGCGGGGTGCCGGTGATCGCGAGCTTGACCGGCGCCGGCACCCGCCGGGCGGCCTGGTAGGTCTTGGCCTGGTGGTTCTTGACGAACTGCGCCTCGTCGAGCACCAGGCCGCTCCACTGCCGGTCGCGGTAGGCGGCTTCGTCGATCCGCAGCAGGGCGTACGAGGTGACCACCAGGTCGGCGTCGCCGACGACGTCGGCCAGCGCACGACCGCTGCGCCGGCTGGTCTCGGTGACGGTCACCACCTGCAGCTGCGGGCAGAACCTGGCGGCCTCGCGAGCCCAGGTGCCGACCACACTGGTCGGCGCGACGATCAGCAGCGGGCGCCCGGACAGCTCGCCGCGCTCGTGCGCCCGGGCCGCCATCGCCAGGGTCTGCAGGGTCTTGCCCAGGCCCATGTCGTCAGCCAGGATCCCGCCGAGCCCGTTGTCCCACAGCAGGCACAGCCACTGGTACCCCTCGAGCTGGTAGGGCCGCAGCCGCGCCAGCACGCCGGCCGGTGGCGGTGGCCCGGTGTGCCGGCCCGGCAGCGCCGACCGGTCGAGCAGGGCGCCGACGGTGCGGGTCCAGCGCTCGCTCTGGTGCTCGACGACACCGATCGCCACCAGCTCGTCCCACAGCCCGGCCTGCCAGGCGGTGACCCGCAGCGTGCTGGACTGCCGGTCCTGCAGGGCGCGCGCCTCCTCGACCAGGCGCTGCAGGGTGGCCAGCTCGGGGTGGTCGAGCGCGAACCAGGTGCCGCTGTCGAGCAGCAGGTGATCCTCGCCCCGGGCCAGGGCGGTCAGCAGCGTCACGAGCGGCACCGCCTCGCCGTCGACCGACACCCGGACGTCGAGGTCGAACCAGTCCGGGTGCTCGCCGTCCTCGGTGTCCTTCGCCGACAACCGGATCTGCGGCAGCCCGCTGGCCTGCGAGTACGCGGCGGGAGTGCCCTCGACCTCGACGAGCACGCCGCGCTCGATCAGCGCGGGCAGGACGCGCAGGACGAAGGTAGCCGTGCGCAGGCCGCTGATCCGGGCCTCGGGCACCAGGGTCGTGCCCGACCGCAGCTCGGGCACGGCGTCCAGGACGTCGAGGTCGCGCACCAGCGCCTGCTCGGCCACGCGGTCGCGGGTGAGCGTGGGCACGGCTGGGTCCGACCGGGCGGCGCCCGGCGGGCCGTCGTCCAGCGGCACCCGCACCAGGTCGGGCCTGGCCGCGTAGACCAGGTCCCAGCGCAGCCACGTGTGGTGCCCCGGCTCGAACGCCACCCGCAGCCCCAGCCGCGGTGGGCGGATCTCGGGCAGCTCGACCGACCCGTCGCCGGAGTGCACAGGCACGCGCTGGCGCAGCGCCGGGTAGTAGGTGGACACGAACCGGGGGACGTCGGCGGGCGGGATGCGCAGCGGGGGGGCGTGCACCAGCCGCGCCACGGCGGGACCCAGCGGCGGGTCGAACCCGGCCAGGAGCAGCCGGTCGGGCTCGTCCACCACCAGGGCGTGCGGCGGGTCTCCGACCAGGTCGACCACGGCGACCGGCCGGTCGCCCTCACCGGGCACCCGGACGAGCAGACCCAGGTGCGCGCCCCGGTCGGCCTCCTCGGTGCCCGCGTCACCCTCGGTGAGCCGCACGTCGACGACGACGGACGCCGGTCCGTCGGCCAGCTGCACCCGCCGGCCCGGGGCCAGCAGGGTGACTCCCGCGGCGACGGCGGCCTGGATCAGCCGCAGACCGCCAGGCCCCAGCTCGTCCAGGTGCACGCGCGCGGGGGCGGACGGCGTGGCCCACAACGGCTGCCCCGCCCTGAACCGGGCCAGCAGGTCGAGCAGGGCCTCGCGCTGCCCGGCGTGCACCGCGACACCGCGGTGGGTGAGCTCGAGGTCGCGCCACGACACCCCGGTCCTGATCCACCCCGTGCGGCCGGGGGTCACCGGCAGCATCCGCAACCGCCGCCGGGCGGGGTCGTACCGGCCGGCCGGCTCGTCGACGACCTCGAGCTGCAGGCCGAGCGGCGCGGTCGACGGCTCGGTGTCGGCGGGGCCCCCGGCGAGGCTCACGGCCTCGCTCAGCCAGGACTCCCACAGGGGCAGGGCGTCGACGTCAGCCCCGACCTGCCCGCGGGCGGTGAGGATGGCGGCCGCGACGTGCTTGCAGTCGACCTGCACCGGGCAGCTGCAGCGTGCGTCAAAGAGCGCGGCACCGTCGTCCGAGCTCGTGACCAGCACCTGGTAGGGGTGGCGACCGCTGCCGCGCACCGTCGCCAGCAGCAGGCGTCCGTGGTCGCCGGTGCTCAGCGCGACCACCGCACCGTCGCGGGCGTACGCCGTCCCCCGCTCGAACGTGCCCGCACCCAGCCGCAGCCGCAGCGTGGCGTCGCCGAGCTGGCTGACCCAGGTGGGATCGGGGCCGCGCAGGGCCACCGGCCCCGGGGGCGCCCAGCGCTGCATGCGGTCCTCCTGTCGGTGCGGGCGGCGGCTCGCCCGGGACGACCGTACGGCGCGCCACCGACAGCGACCACCCGCCGTCCACCCCCTGCCATTCGCCGGGTCGCCCCTCTCGTCCGGGTAGTCGACACCTGTCGTCCACCTGCGGGACGCGTGGGAGTCACGTCGCGCCGGTGCGCTGTTTTCATGAAGCACCTGCGCCGCGGCTCGGGCTACTACATCGACGTCGGTGCCAGCGAGCTCGTCGCGAACGGCGACATCCACCTGCAGAGCGGGGTCGACGTCGAGCGCCTCACGAAGGACTCGGTCGTGCTGACCGACGGCACCGTGCTGCCGGCCGACCTGGTGGTCTACACCGGGTACGGCTCGATCAACGGGTGGGCGGCCGACCTGATCTCACCCGAGGTGGCCGACGAGGTGGGCAGGGTGTGGGGCCTGGGGTCGGACACGACCAAGGACCCGGGCCCGTGGGAGGGCGAGCAGCGCAACACGTGCAAGACCACCCAGCAGCGGGCGCTGTGGTTCCACGGCGGCAACCTGCACCAGTCGCGGCACTACTCGCTCTACCTCGCCCTGCAGCTCAAGGCCGGCATCGACACCCCGGTCTACGGGCTGCAGGAGGTGCACCACGTGAGCTGAGCGAATCAGCTGCCGGTCAGCTCGACGGTGAGCGCCCCGGCGATGAGCACCAGCACACCGGCGAGCAGCCAGGGGCACAGCCGGTTCATCACGGCGACCCGGTGCTGCAGCAGGTGCGGCACCGCGTTGATCGGCACCCGGCGGCCGACGAGCAGGCGCGCCCCGAGGGCCAGCCCGATCAGCAGAGCGGCCTGCAGCAGGGTCACCGTCGTGCCGGCCGCCTGGGGCACCGTGGTCATCGTCGACCTCCTCGTCCGGACCGACGGTAACCAGGGGGGCGACCAGCACCGGTCTCACTTTGAGACAGCGGCCTCACCCCGCGACCGTGAGCGCGATGAGCGTGACGTTCAGGGTGATGATCACCGCGGCGACGGCGGCCGCGGCGGCCGTCGTGGCCCGCCGGTTCACCAGCGCACCCATGACGTCACGGCGCCGGGTCAGCAGCACCAGGGGCACCAGCGCGAACGGGATGCCGAACGACAGGACCACCTGCGAGACCACCAGCGCCGAGGTGACGTCGACGCCCGCGGCGATGACGACCAGCGCCGGCAGCAGCGTCACCAGCCGGCGGACCACGATCGGCACCCGGCGGCGCAGGAAGCCCTGCATGACGACCTGCCCCGACAGGGTGCCGACGCCGGACGCCGCCAGGCCCGACGCCAGCAGCGCGAGCGCGAACAGCAGCGCCGCGACCGGCCCGAGCACCTCGCCCAGGCGCGCGTGGGCGGCCTCGATGGTGTCGACCGGCGTCCCCGTGCCCGACAGCACGCGGGCCGCGACGACCAGCATCAGCAGGTTGACCACTCCCGCGAGCGACATCGCGAGCACCACGTCGAGCTTCTGGCTGCGCAGCAGCGCCTGCCGCTGGGCCGACGTGTGCCGGACGTAGCGGTGCTGGGTCAGCGCACCGTGCAGGTAGATGACGTGCGGCATCACGGTCGCACCGAGCATGCCCGTGGCCAGCAGGAGGCTGTCGGACCCGACGAACCTCGGCGTCAGGCCGCCCACGACCGCCCCCGGGTCGACACCACCGACGACCAGGCTGTAGCCGAACCCACCGAGCACGACGAGCAGCAGCCCGGTGATGACGACCTCGAAGGGCCGCGCCCCGCGGCTCTGGATCGCGAGCAGGCCGAACGCGACGATCGCCGTGATGATGCCGCCGGCCATCAGCGGCAGCCCGAACAGCAGGCGCAGCGCGATCGCGCCGCCGAGCACCTCGGCCAGGTCCGTGGCGATGGCCACGATCTCGGCCTGCACCCACAGACTGCGGCTGACGTGGCGCGGGTAGGTGTCGCGGCACAGCTCGGCCAGGCTCTTCCCGGTCGCGATACCGGACTTGGCCGACAGGTACTGGATCAGCATGGCCATCAGGTTGCTGACGACCAGCACCCACACCAGCAGGTACCCGTACGTCGACCCCGCGCGCAGGTTGGTCGCGAAGTTGCCGGGGTCGACGTACGCGATGGCGGCCACGAACGCCGGCCCGAGCAGGGGCAGGGGGCCGCGGACGAGCGCGACCGAGCGAGGTGGCGCCGCCGTGCGCCGGTGCACCCGCTACCCGCGCTCGTCCGGCGGGGCGACCTCGAGCAGCTCGAGCTGGTCGAGGTCGGCCTTGGCGGCGCCGGCCAGCTCGACCAGGATCTGCTCCTGCAGGGTGGTGATGCGTTCGTTGACGTGGGCGCTGAGCGCGAACGCGATGGCCCCGGTCTGGCGCACGGTGAGCTCGTCGACCAGCGGCTGGCGCGCCGAGGTGATGGCCACGCCGCCGACGCCACCCTGCTCGTCCTGGGCGACGCCGACCGAGAATCGCTCCCGCGGGTTCGGACCGTCGCTGGCGTAGTGGTCCCGCAGCTGCAGCAGCACCGTGTGCCAGTCCGCGACGTCGCCCGCGGTGATGGCCGCGACCAGGTCGTCCCTGGTCAGTGCGGCGCCGCCGTCGACGGCCCGGAAGCACCGGGCGTACGACAGCAGCGCCGTCGTCCAGACCGCCTCGACCACCACGTCGTCCGGCCCGGGCTGCGCCGCCAGCTCGGTCAGCAGGCGCTCGCAGCAGCGCAGCACGGTCTGCAGGTCCTCGAACGTCGCGGCCAGCTCGGCCACGGCGTTCGCGTGCAGGGACCGCAGGCGCCGCAGCACCTGCGGCGGCGCCGGCTGCACGTGCTTGGGCACCCCGCTCACCCGACCGACGGGCCGAGGCCCAGCGACTGGGGGGTGCTCGAGTCGGGTGAGGGCTGGTGCAGCCCCTCGTCGAGCGAGCCGAACTCGGTCATCAGGGCCCGGCTGCCTCCCCAGGGCGTCTGCTCCTCGGCGATCAGGGTGTTGGTGGTCAGCAGCAGACCGGCCACCGAGGCGCCGTTCTGCAGCGCCGACCGGCAGACCCGCAGGGGGTCGATGATGCCCATGTCGATCATGTCGCCGAAGCGTCCCTCGAGGGCGTCGAACCCCTCGTCGACGCCCATCTCAGCCACCCGTCGCACCACCTCGTGCCCGGGGTACCCGGCGTTGGTCGCGATCAGGTACGTCGGCTCGGTCAGCGCCCGCCGGACGATGTCGACGCCGATCGCGTAGTCGTCGTTGACGTCCAGGTCGTCCAGTGCGGGGGCCGCGTGCATCAGGGCGACGCCGCCGCCGGCGACGATGCCCTCGGCCATCGCGGCGCGCGTCGCTGACAGCGCGTCCTCGACCCGGTGCTGCAGCTCGTTCAGCTCGGCGTTGGTCGGGGCACCGACCCGGATCACCGCGACCTTGCCTGACAGCGCGCCGATCCGTTCGCTGAGCACCTCCTCGTCGATGCCGAACGTCGCCCGCGACATCTCGGCCTGCAGCTGCGAGACGCGGAAGCTCACACCCTCGGCTGCTCCGGCGCCGTCGATGATCGTCGTGCGCTCGGCGGTCACCCGCACCTGCCGCGCCCGACCCAGGTGGGCCAGCGTCATGTTCTCGAGGCTGAACCCGGCGTGCTTGCTGTAGACCTGGCCGCCGGTGATCGTCGCGATGTCCTCGAGCTTGCGCAGCCGCCGGTCGCCGAACCCGGGCGCGCGGATCGCCACCGCCTTGAAGACGCCGTTGACGTGGTTGTGCACCAGCATGCTCAGCGCCGACCCGTCGACGGTCTCGGCGATCACGACCAGGGGCTTGGGGTCGCGCATCACCTTGTCGAGCAGCGGCATCAGCTCTTGCACCTTGGTGAGCTTCTCGCTGCACAGCATGATGTACGGGTCATCCAGGACGGCTTCCAGGCTGGCCGGGTGGGTCACGAGGTACGGCGAGAGGTACCCGTTGTCGAACTCGAACCCCTCGACGAAGTCGACGCTCATGCCGTGCACCGGCGACTCGCTGACGGTCACGACCCCGCTGTCACCGACGGTGTAGAGCGCCTTGGCCAGCACCGCGCCGACGACGTCGTCGTCGTTGGCCGAGATGGCCGCCACGCGCATGTAGTCGGCCTCGCTGATCACCGGGTGCGCCACCTTGCGCAGGTGCTCGACCAGCCGGGCGACCGCGAGGTCGACCCCCCGCTTGACCAGCACCGGGTTGCCACCGCGGGCGATCGCGCTCATCCCCTCGCGGATGATGGCGTGCGCGATGACGGTGGCCGTCGTGGTCCCGTCGCCGACGATGTCGTTGGTCTTGATCGCCGCTTCCTTGACCAGCTGGGCGCCCATGTTCTCGAACGGGTCGCGCAGGTGCACCTCGCGCGCGATCGTCACGCCGTCGTTCGTCACCACCGGTGAGCCGGTGATCTTCTCCAGCACCACGTTGCGGCCCTTGGGCCCCAGTGTCGACTTCACCGCCTCCGCGAGCTGTTCGACGCCCGACAGCAGCAGCAGTCGTGCGTCCTCGCCGTAGCGGAGCTCCTTGGCCATGGGGTCCTCCTGGGATCAGTGGTGCGCGATGGTGGCGTGGGGATCAGGACGGTGCGGGTAGCGAGGGCGGGGCGTCGGGGTAGCGCTCGCGGAGCATCCCCGAGCAGATGCTGGTGTTGGCGTCGACGCCGACCCGGGTGAGCCGGGCGCGCCGCAGGTGCAGCGGCAGGGCATCGACCTCGATCGCCGCGCCGGTCACGACGTCGACGAGCAGCGGCGCGTCGTCGTCCGCCGGCAGGCCGAGCTCACGGCGCCGGGTGCGCAACCGGTCGACGTCGACACCCGGCGGCAGGTCGCCGAGGGTGAGGGCCGCGAGGTCGGACGGCGTGCGGCCGGCCGCGACCAGCGGCCGGCACACCCGGTCGGTGCCGGCGAGCACCGCCTTGCGCAGGAAGTCGGCGCGCAGCTCGTCGAGCTCACCGGCCGCCAACCCCTCGAACGAGCCGACGAACCCGGCCCTGGCCGCGACACCGCTGTTGATGGCGTCCGAGGCGAAGTGGTCGTCCAGCACCACCGCGGCGCGGCGCACGCCGTCGACGGCGCTCACGGCGTCGAACGCGTCGGCGACCATGAGGAACGCGAAGTTCGGGGCGCAGAAGTACGTCGGCAGGCGCAAGTGCACGTCGGCGACCCCGTCCTGCGAGACGGTGCACGAGGCGACGAAGCCCAAGGTGGTGACGGCCTCGTCGAGCTCGGGGTCGCGCACCGTGGCGAGGGCCGCCAGCACCTGGGCCGTCGGCGTCACACCCTGGCTCCGACCCCGTCGTCCACCCCGACGGCGCTGTCCTGCGCCGCCGGTGCCCCCTCGGCGGCGTCCAGCCGGTACTCCTGCGGCACGTCGATGCCGTAGAGCTTGGCGGCGTTGAGGCCGAGGATCTTCTTCTTGGTGGCGACGTTGACCCGGGGGTAGTCCGAGAACTCCTCGCTGGGGTAGTCCCAGTCGACGAACCCCTCGACCTGCCACCGTGGTTCCCAGATGCCGTAGTCGCTGCCGAAGGTCATCTTGTCCTCGCCGACCCAGAACAGCAGCTCGCCCATGACCTTGGCGAAGAACTTGGGCCGTGCGTGCATCAGACCGCCGATCACGACGGACAGGCCTGCGTACACGTTCGGCTCCTGGGTGGCCATGAAGCAGAAGTCCTCGATCCGCGGCAGCCCGACGTGCTCGACGATGAAGTTCAGGTCGGGGAAGTCGGTCGCCGCGTGGTCGATGTCGGACACGTCGAACGCGTCCTTGTCCAGCGGCCAGATCGTGGGGCCCTTGTGGACGTGGATGTTCTTGATGCCCAGCTCCTGCGACCGCTCGAGGAACCGGTAGGCCTCGGGGTCCTTCAACGTCCACCCGCGCGAGCCTTCACGCCACTCCGCGGTGTACAGCTTGACGCCGGTCGAGCCCCAGCGCTTGACGTCCTCGGCGAGCTGCCGCAGCCCGGCGTCTCCCTCGCGGGGGTCCCACCTCGTGTTGACGACGAACTGGTCGGGGTGCCGCTCGGCGAGGGCCCCGTTGCGCTCGGTGGTGTTGAAGCCTTCGGTGTACCACTCCTTGAGGTAGGTGGGCTGGAACACGGCGACGTCGACGTGGCCGTCGGTGAACACGTCCTGCATGAGGTCCTGCTCGGAGTACTTCTGGAAGTGCTCGATCGACCAGTGCGTCTCGGCCGGCCCGAGGCCCTGGTAGGCGTGGAAGCAGTCGATCCAGCCCTTGGCGTACTGCTCGGCCCCCGCGACCCAGTTCTGCGGGCTCGCGTCCCAGTAGTGCATGTGGCTGTCGACGACGAAGTACTTCTCACCGTTCTTCTCGTACATGCTCGGCTCCTGTGTCGCGGGGGTCGGACGGTCAGCTGGGGGTCAGGTCGAAGCCGATGTACTCGGCTGCGTCCTCGGGGTTGGCGAACATGATCGTGCGGTCGTC
>JBKJTJ010000030.1:0-9791 GCA_046590855.1 Actinomycetota bacterium | reverse complement strand
CAGGTCGTGCTCGGTCGGCTCGAGGTGGATGTCCGAGGCGCGGTCCTGGATCGCCTGGGTGATGAGCAGGTTGACGAACTTGACGATCGGGGCGTCCTCGACGATCTCCTTGACCTTCGACAGGTCCTCGGTGTCGTCCGCGCCCAGGTCCATGGCCGACGTCAGGTCGTCCATGTCCTGGTCGGCGCGGTAGTACCGGTCGATCGCGGCCAGGACGTCGGACTTGGTGGCGACGACCGGACGGATCTCCAGCCCGGTCATCGAGCGCATGTCGTCGATCGCGAACACGTTGCCGGGGTCGGCCATGGCCACCATGAGCTTGCCGTCGTCGGAGTAGCCGATCGGCAGGGCGGTGTGCCGCCGGCAGACCGCACCGCTCACCCTGCCGGTCGCCGACCCGTCGACGGCGTGCTCCTCGAGGTCGACGAACGGCAGGCCGATCTGCTGAGCCAGGGACGCGACGAGCTGGCGCTCGGTGAGCACCCCCTGGTCCACGAGCACCCGGCCGAGGCTGCGGCCGATCCGCTGGTGCTCGTCGAAGGCGGCGCTGAGCTGCCCCTCGTCGACCAGGCCCTCGGCAAGCAGGATCTCGGCAAGCTGCATCAGCGGACCACCACATCTGTGTCGAAGCGAACGCACTCGGAAGGGGTAGACGTCGGAGGTGAGGGTTCGTGCGTCATGGCGATCAGTGCCTGGACGCAGGCGGAGGACGTCGGGTCAGCGGCCGCGAGCGACTCGGCCCGGTCGGCCAGGCCCGCACCAGCCGTCGTGATCGTCCCCTGCGGGACGAGCGCGGTCATGACCTGGGCGGCGAGCTGGGCTGCGGCCGTTCCCTGACCGGCGCGCTCAAGCAGCCGCGCGTAGGCGAGCACCAAAACGGGCGCCCGCGACGGGGACCGCCCGGCCAAGGCCTTGAGGCGTGCGAGGCCTGCGGCCCGGTCGCCCCGGGCGAACTCGGCTTCGGCGAGGACCTGCGCAGCGGCGGAGTCGACCTCGGCCCGCCGGCGCAGGGCGATGACTACCCATCCGGGTGGCGGCTGACCAGACACCGACGCCGCCCTGGCCGCATCGACTGCCACGATGTGGTTGGGTGCGCTCGGGAGCCAGCCGGACCGCAACCGATGCAGGGACTGCTCTCGGGTGCCCTCGGCGGCAGCGCGGGCGGACTGAGCCACTGTGGCGACGCCCGATCCGACCATGGACGCGGTGAGGGCGACCGCCACAGCCGCGGTGGCCAGTCCACGGGACAGCTGCGCCCGCGAGCGGACACCAGTCCGCGGGGCTTTGGCGGCTGCCAGCGCGAGGCACCAGCCGGCCGCCATGGCGAGCGTCGGGTAGGACCAGTCGAAGTCGACCAAAGCGTGCGCGAGCAGCACGAGAGCACCCAGGACTCCGGCAAGACGACCCGGGTCACCGGCTACCACGTTCGCCCCGAGGAACCCACGACGCAGCAGGGACACGAGCAGCACCAGGGCGGCCAGGAACACCGCGACCACGGGTACCCCACCCAGCAGCCCACCCTCGGCGAACGCCCGGACGACCTCGTTGTGCGGATCGACCGACCGCTGCAGCCCCGGTGGGAGCAGCCAGCGGGTGGCGTCCCCGAACGTCGTCAGACCGCTGCCGATCAGCGGGTGCTCGCGGAACATGCGGAACCCGGCCAGCCAGTACTCGACCCGAGCGCCGGCGTTACCCGTCACCGGCTGATAGTTGCCACCGCCGTCACCGGTTGCCGATTGGACCGAACGAGAGAGCAGCGACGCCCAGGGCCACGACCACTGCTCGAAGAAGACCGTGCTGCGGAGGAACAGGCCGAGCGCAAGGCTCAGCCCGGCGAGGGCGGTGGCCCGCACGACAGCTCGCACCGGGCCGACCGAAAGGGCGGCCATGACGAGCGCTGCAAGGCATGCGACAGCGACCGCGAGCACCGATGCCCGGCTGGCGCTGCCGAGCAGCCCGGTAACGAGGACCGCCGTCACGAACGCTGCCGCGCCACGCAGACGCCTCGGCTCGGCCACCAGCGCTATGACGGTGAGCACCACCACACCGACACCGCAGAACGCGCCGAACTGGTTGTGCCAGTAAAACGACCCTGTCTGCATGCGGATGGGGTCCTGCGACCCCCACCAGGCGAGCCACGACTGGGCGAACTGGTCGAGGACGACCAACCCGAGCGCGAAGGCTGCCATCAGCCGGCGAGCCGGGGTGACGGCGAAGGAGGCGACCGCCAGGAACGCCATGGCGCCGTACCCGTAGGCAGCGCTGCGCTCCGACCCCGCCCATCCCCCGGGAGCCAGCACCGCGGTGGCGATGATGCTGACGGGGAGGGAGGCGGCGAGCAGTCCCCACCACGTCGGCAAACGCCAGGCTCGGCACAGCACGAGGAGCGGGAGCGCCGTCAGCAGTCCCGGTGCGACCGACCAGAAGCCGTCCAGACCCGCGCCGTGGCGCTCGACCCAACTGGCACCGACGACGAAGAGGGCGAACGCGACCAGCTCGGCGGTCTCTCGGCGGGTGACCCCGGACGGCGACGGCCCGGCGGCAGGGTGCCGTCGCAGGTCCGGCGCCGAGAGGAGCATGAGGGCTGCATCGGCGCGCGCGGGGTCAGTCTTGAACGCCCCGCCGGGCCAGCTCGGCCAGGCCTGCGGCGCGCATCGCGTCCACCGCCGGGTCGCCGCCGGTCATCAGCCGCACCTGGGCCACCGCCTGGTGCAGCAGCATCGCGAACCCACCGACGACGGCGCCGCCCGCCGTGAGCCAAGCGTCCGCCAGTGCCGTGGGCCACGGGTCGTACACGACGTCGAGCAGCACCCCATCCGTGCCGGACGGCACCAGGCTGACCACCGAGCCATCGGCGGACGCCGGCACCGTGCTGACCACCACGTCCGCCGTCGCCAACGGCCCGGGTTCCCAGGCGACGAGCCGGGGCGCGGACCCCAGACGACGCGCCGCAGCAAGCAGATCCGTCGCGCGCGCGGCGTCACGCACCACCACGACCGGGGTGCGGTCCCCCAGTGCCGCCAGGGCGGCCACGGCAGAGGCCGCAGTCGCTCCCCCACCGACGACGCAGCCGGCGCCGGGCGCAACGGTGTTGACTCCGCCCTCACCCAGGGCGCGCACGATGCCCTCGACGTCGGTGTTGTGGCCCACCCGACCCTCGGGGGTGAAGGTCACCGTGTTGACTGCGCCGACGTCGCGCGCCACGTCCGTGACGACGTCCAGCATCGGCTGCACGAGCCGCTTGAGCGGCATGGTCAGCGACAGGCCGGCCCACTCCCCCGCGAGCACCTCGCGCAGTCCGGCGTCGTCGCGGACCTCGATCGCCTCGTAGCTCCACCGGTCGAGCCCCAGCGAGGCGTACGCCGCCCGGTGCAGGACCGGCGAGAGGGAGTGCGAGATCGGGCTGCCGAGGACGGCGGCGCGGCCGGCGCTCAGCACTGTCCGTCGTGGTCGCGGCACCACTGCTGGAACTGGGCAACGTTCCGTGCGTGCTCGGCGCCCGTCGTCGCGAACTTGGTCTCACCCGTCGACGGGTCGACCGTCACGAAGAACAGCCACGGGCCCGGCGCGGGCTTGACGGCGCCCTCGATGGCGGCCCTGCCCGGGTTGCTGATCGGTCCGAGCGGCAATCCGGTGACGACGTACGTGTTGTAGGGCGACTTGCTGGCTCGGTCCGCCGCGGTCGTCGTGATGGTGCGCTTTCCGACCGCGTAGCTCACGGTCGAGTCAAGCTGCAGCTTCATCTTGATCTTCAGCCGGTTGTCGAGCGTGCGGGCGACCTTGGCGTAGTCGGCTGGGGTCGCCGCCTCGACCTCGGCGATGCTGGCGATAGTGAGGTAGCGCTGGGAGTCGCGCTCAGACACCCCCGCCGCTGACAGCACCTTCTTGGTCTGAGCCACCATCATCGTGAGCTGGTCAGCTGCACTGGCTGAGGTGTCGAACTCGTACGACGCGGGGAACAGCCAGCCCTCCGCGCGGCCCTTGGCCAGTGCAGGCACCCCGAGCTCCTCGGGCCTCTTCAGCGCCTTGAGGTAGTCGGCGACGGGGCGACCGGTGGCCTTGGCGAGCAGCGCCACGATCTCGGTGGCACGCAGTCCCTCGCGGATCGTGACGCGCTCGGCGGTGCGCGAAGCCGGGTCCAGCAGCAGCCCCACCGCCGCCTGTCCGCTCATCTGTCGTCGCAGGCTGTACGTGCCGGGCTGGATGGACGCCGACCGGGGTTCGGCGGCGGCAGCCGACACGAACGCCCCCGAGGTCTTGACGACGCCCGCGTCCGCCAGCAGGCGCCCGATGGTGCGCCCACTGGCGCCGTCCCCGATCGTGACCTGCACCGATCCGGTGCCGGCGCCGGAGTAGTCCTTGCTCGCCGTCAGCGAGTCGAACGTGGGCCGCAGGGCTGAGTACGCGAGATAACCGCCCCCGCCGACGAGCGCGAGCGCCAGCAGCAGGATCAGCGACCGGGTGCCCCGGCGGCGGGCCCGGCGCCGGCGGCGGTCGCGGTCGACGCGACGGTCGGTGACGGCCACGCCGGGCAGCACCGACGTCAGGTCGTCGTGCTCACGCATCGCGGCCTCCGGTCCGTGTCCGCCCGGTCGGCGCGGACCCCGTCGAGGCTACCTCGACGGCCGTGCCCGGGGGGCGACCTGAGGCCCGTTCGGTGTCCAACGCGGTCTGCAGCAGCACGACAGCAGCCGCCTGGTCGACCTTGCTGCGCTGCTTTCGCCCCGGCACCCCCGACTCACGCAGCGAGCGCGTCGCGGCCACTGTCGACAGCCGCTCGTCGACCATCCGCACCGGCACCTGGACCTGCGCCGCCAGCGCGGCGGCGTACTCGCGGGCGAGCCCGGCGGCCGGGCCCTCACTGCCCGAGAGCGATCGCGGCAGGCCCACCAGCACCTCGAGCGCAGCGCGCTCGACGACCTCGGCCGCGATCTCACGGACGTCGGCACCGGCTGCGTCCCGAGCCAGCGTGCGCACGGGCGTCGCGATCAGGCCGTCCGGGTCGCTGCTCGCCAACCCGACGCGCACCGCGCCGACGTCGACCCCGAGCCGCACCCCGCGTCGCACGCTCACCGACCGGTGACCAGCTCGCCGACGGCGTGCTCGACCCTGGTCAGCGCCTCGCCCACCTTCGAGGGGTCGGTGCCACCACCCTGCGCCACGTCGTCCTTGCCGCCACCGCCGCCGCCGAGCACCGATGCCGCGACGCGCACCAGCTGACCGGCCTTGACGCCCCAGCGGCGGGCCTCGTCGTTGGTCGCGACGACGACCACCGGGCGGCCCTTGGCCACGCCGGTCATCGCCACGACGCTCGGGGCACCGTTGCCGAGCCGACCACGGACGTCGAGCACCAGGGTGCGCAGGTCGTCGCCGCCCACCTCGCCGACGTCGTGCCCGACGTACCGGACGCCGAAGACGTCGCGCGCACCGGCCGCGAGGCTGCCTCCGGCTGCGAGCACCTGCGACTGCCGCACCTTCTCGAGCTCGCGCTCGGCGTCGCGCAGTTTCGTCAGCATCGACTCGACCCGCTCGGGCAGCTCGTCGGGCC
The DNA here is from genome assembly GCA_046590855.1 of Actinomycetota bacterium. Lineage (GTDB taxonomy): Bacteria > Actinomycetota > Actinomycetes > Actinomycetales > Angustibacteraceae > JACMOY01. The sequence continues at coordinate 4,243 of JBKJTJ010000030.1, read as the reverse complement.
GCACCTTGAGCGCCTCGGTCAGCTGGCCGACCAGCGCGTGCTCGCGCGCCAGGAACCCGTACGCGTCGGCGCCGACCAGGGCCTCGACCCGGCGCACCCCCGACCCGATGGACGCCTCACCGAGCAGGGTCACGACACCGAGCTGGCCGGACCGCTGGGCGTGCGTGCCACCACACAGCTCGCGCGCCCAGTCGCCGACCGACACCACGCGCACCGTGTCCCCGTACTTCTCGCCGAACAGCGCCATCGCGCCGACCTCCAGGGCCTGCGCCTGGGTCATCGTCTCGGCGTGCACCGGCAGGTCGTCGGACAGCAGCGCGTTGACCTTGGCCTCGACGTCGCGCAGCACGGACGGCGGAACCGCTGCGTTCGCGCTGAAGTCGAACCGGAACCGGCCAGGCCCGTTCTCAGATCCCGCCTGCGTCGCGGTGTCGCCCAGCGCCTCGCGGATCGCCTTGTGCACCATGTGCGTCGCGGTGTGTGCACGACTGATCGCCTTGCGGCGCGCCACATCCACCAGAGCCTGCACGGACTGCCCGACCGACAGCTCACCGCTGATCACGCGCGCCCGGTGCACGACCAGGTTGCCCAGCGGCTTCTGCACGTCGTCGACCTCGACGACGACGCCGTCGACCTCGATCCGGCCCGCGTCGGCGAGCTGGCCGCCGCCTTCGGCGTAGAACGGCGTTCGGTCCAGCACGATCTCGACCTGTTGTCCCGCAACGGCTGTGGCCGCCGAGGAACCGTCGACGAGCAGGCCGCTGACCCGCGCCTCGCTGACCACCTCGTCGTAGCCGGTGAACTCGACCGCGCGGCCGAGCCCGTCGGCGAGCGAGCGGTACGCCGAGGTGTCGACGTGCCCGGACTTCTTGGCACGTGCGTCGGCCTTCGCACGGTCGCGTTGCTCGGCCATCAACCGGCGGAACCCGGCCTCGTCGACCGAGACCCCCTGCTCCGCAGCCATCTCGAGCGTCAGGTCGATCGGGAAGCCGAACGTGTCGTGCAGCTGGAACGCCCGGTCGGCGGGCAGCTGCGCCGCCCCTGCCGACTTCGTCTCGCGCACCGCGGTGTCGAGGATCGTGGTGCCGGACGCGAGGGTGCGCCGGAACGCCTCCTCCTCGGCGTAGGCGATCTGGCTGATGCGCGAGAAGTCCTTCTCGACCTCGGGGTAGGACAGCTTCATCTTGTCGCGCGACACCGGAAGCAGCTCGGGCAGCGTCGTGGTGTCGACACCCAGCAGCCGCATGGCGCGCACGGCGCGGCGCAGCAGCCGGCGCAGCACGTACCCCCGGCCCTCGTTGCCGGGCGTCACGCCGTCGCCGATGAGCATCAACGAGCTGCGCACGTGGTCGGCGACGATCCGCATCCGGACGTCGTCCGCCTCGTTCGCGCCGTAGCGCTTTCCGCTCAGGCCGGAGGCCCGCTCGATGACCGGGTAGATCTCGTCGATCTCGTAGATGTTGTCGACGCCCTGCAGCAGGAACGCCATGCGCTCCAGTCCCATGCCGGTGTCGATGCTCTGCTGGGGCAGGTCGCCGAGGATCGGGTAGTCGTCCTTGCCCGTGCCGGCGCCCCGCTCGTACTGCATGAAGACGAGGTTCCAGAACTCCAGGTAGCGGTCACCCGAACCCTCGACGTCCCCCTCCGGCCCGTACTCCGGCCCCCGGTCGATGAAGATCTCACTGTCGGGCCCGCACGGCCCGGGGATGCCCATCGACCAGAAGTTCGCGGACTTACCGAGCCGCACGATCTTCTCGTCCGGCAGGCCGGCCACGCGCTTCCACAGCGCCACCGACTCGTCGTCGTCCTCGTACACGCTGACGAGCAGGTCGCGCTCGGGCAGCCCGAATCCGCCGTCGTCCTGGCTGCGGGTGACCAGGTCCCAGGCCATCTCGATGGCGCCGGCCTTGAAGTAGTCGCCGAAGCTGAAGTTGCCGTTCATCTGGAAGAACGTGCCGTGCCGCGTGGTCTTGCCGACCTCCTCGATGTCGAGGGTGCGCACGCACTTCTGGACACTGGTGGCGCGCTGGTACGGCGCGGTCTCCTGGCCGATGAAGTACGGCACGAACGGCACCATGCCGGCGTTGACGAACAGCAGGTTGGGGTCGTCGAACAGCAGCGGTGCGCTCGGGACGACGGTGTGCCCGTTGTCCTCGAAGAACCGCAACCACCGACGGCGGATCTCGGCCGTCTCCATGGGGCTCATCCTTCGAGTATCTAGTGCGGGTGCCGCTCGGACGTGGGGTGGTCGATCAGGGACTGGGCGGTGGCCGCGTCCATCGCGCCCTCGTCGATGCCCAGGGCGAGGCGCAGCTCGGCGTCCCGCTCGGCCATCGACTCGCGGACGACGGCGGCGAGCTCGCGCAACCCCTCGCCGAGGCCGGACAGCCCCTGGGCGACGCCCTCGGGGGTGTAGGCCTTGGCGGTGCTGGTGAGCTTGCGCACCGCCACGGCACCGGCGGTGGCGCCGAGGGCGGCCCAGAACAGGCGGCGCACGGCGGTCAGCCCCGGCGCCGGCGTACGCCGGACCCGGTCGAGCGGCTCGAGAACGCCTGCCGCACACCGTAGGTGAACGCCGCCACCTTGATCAGCGGCGAGCCCAGCGTGGCCGCGAACAGCGCGGTGAGCGCACTGGCGTTGGTGGTGATCTGCTGCACGTTGGTCGTGATCGCCGACACCCGCTCGAGCTCGCCATTGGTCGTGGTGACCGTCGTGGTCACCTCGCGCAGCAGCGGCACGGTCTCGGTCGTCACGCCCTGGACGGTGCCGCGGGCGTCGTCGATGAGGCGACCGAGCTTGAGGATCGGCACGGCCAGGAACGCGACCAGGGCCACGAAAGCGATGGCCGCGATGAGCCCGGCGACGTCTCCGACAGACATGCGGCGATTCCCCTCCTCGAGCGGCGCGGGCCGGCGGCGCCGGCAGCGCGACGACCATACCGTGACGCGCTCGGCCCGGCCTCGTCGTCCGGACGCCGGGCTCAGCCCCCGCGCAGGATCCGGCGCAGCCGCTGCAACCGGGTGCCGATGTCGCGCTCGGCGCCGCGGTCGGTGGGCGCGTAGTACTCCCGGCCGGCGAGGGAGTCCGGCAGGTGCTGCTGCTCGGCCACCCCGTGCGGCTCGTCGTGCGAGTACCGGTAGCCCTGGCCGTGCCCGAGCTGGGAGGCGCCCGGGTAGTGCGCGTCGCGCAGGTGCGCCGGCACCGAGCCCGCCCGGCCCGCGCGGACGTCGGCGATCGCGGCGTCGATGCCCAGGTACGCGGCGTTGGACTTGGGCGCCGTGGCGAGGTGGACCACCGCCTCGGCGAGCACGATGCGCGCCTCGGGCATGCCGATCAGCTGCACCGCCTGGGCGGCGGCCACGGCGGTCTGCAGCGCGCTCGGGTCGGCCATGCCGACGTCCTCGGCCGCGGCGATGACGATCCGGCGGGCGATGAACCGGGGGTCCTCGCCGGCCTCGAGCATGCGCGCCAGGTAGTGCAACGAGGCGTCGACGTCCGAGCCACGCATCGACTTGATGAACGCGCTCGCCACGTCGTAGTGCTGGTCGCCGTCCTTGTCGTAGCGCAGCACCGCGGTGTCGAGCGCGGCGAGCGCGTGCTCGACGGTGACGACGTCCGCGCCCTCGGTGGCCGCGGCACCCGCGGCCGCCTCGAGCGCGGTCAGCGCCCGGCGCGCGTCACCGCCGCTGACCCGCACGAGGTGCTCGAGCGCGTCGTCGCCGAGGCTCACCTCACCGGCCAGGCCGCGCGGGTCCGCGACGGCGCGGGTGATCAGCGCCTGCAGGTCGGTGTCGGCCAGCGGCTTGAGGGTCAGCACGATCGAGCGCGACAGCAGCGGCGCGATGACCGAGAAGGACGGGTTCTCGGTGGTCGCCGCGATGAGCACCACCCACCGGTTCTCGACGCCGGGCAGCAGGGTGTCCTGCTGGGCCTTGGTGAAGCGGTGGATCTCGTCCAGGAACAGCACCGTCGTGCGCCGGTACAGGTCGCGCTCGTCGCGGGCGTCGTCCATGACCTTGCGGACGTCCCGCACGCCCGCGGTGATCGCCGACAGCTCGACGAAGCGCCCGCCGGTGCCGCGCGAGACCACGTGCGCGAGCGTCGTCTTGCCCGTGCCCGGCGGCCCCCACAGCACCACGGACGACGGCCCGGCCCGGCCGTCACCACCCTCGACCAGGCGGCGCAGCGGCGAGCCCGTCGAGAGCAGGTGGCCCTGCCCGACCACGTCGTCGAGCACCAGCGG
>JBKJTJ010000095.1:0-3392 GCA_046590855.1 Actinomycetota bacterium | reverse complement strand
CGACGTTCAGCGGCCAGGTGCCACCGGTGCGTCGCTCGAACTCCACGCGCAGCTGCGCGCCGTACATCGGCTGCTGCGCGAGCAGCGCCAAGAGCCCCTGACGGATCGACACGACGTTCCCCCCATACCCGGTATGTGTGCTGGCCGGGACAGGTATACGCGGTATGTATGGCACCCGTCAAGGGTTAGAGGGTGAGCAGCACCTTGCCGATGTGCTGGCTGTCGGCGAGCACCTGGTGCGCCTCGCCGGCGTCGGCCAGCGGCAGCCGGGTCGAGATGACCGGCCGGACCTTGCCGGCGGCCACCAGGGGCCAGACGTGCTCGCGGACTGCGGCCACGATCGTCGCCTTCTCAGCCGCCGGCCGCGAGCGCAGCGACGTCGAGATCACGGCTGCGCGCTTGCCCATCAGCGCGGCCAGGTCGAGCTCGGCGCGGGTGCCGCCCTGCAGGCCGATCACCAGCAGCCGGCCACTGGGGGCCAGGGCCTCGACGTTGCGGCCCAGGTACTTCGCGCCCATGTTGTCGAGGATGACGTCGGCCCCGCGTCCGTCCGTAGCGGCGCGCAGCACCGCGACGAAGTCCTCGTCCCGGTAGTTGACCAGGACGTCGGCACCGAGCTCAGCGCACCGGGCCAGCTTCTCGGCCGAGCCGGCCGTCACCGCCACCGTCGCACCGACCTGGTGAGCGAGCTGCACCGCCATCGTGCCGACGCCGCTGGACCCGCCGTGCACGAGCAGGGTCTCGCCCGCCTGCAGCGCCGCGGTCATGAAGACGTTGCTCCACACCGTGCAGGTGACCTCGGGCAGCGCGGCCGCGTCGACGAGCGACACACCGTCCGGCACCGGCAGCAGCTGGCCCGCGGGCACGGCCACCAGCTCGGCGTACCCGCCGCCGGACAGCAGTGCGCACACGTCCTGTCCCACGGTCCACCCGCTGACGCCCTCGCCCAGGGCCGCGACGGTGCCGCTGCACTCCAAGCCGGGGTACGGCGACGCGCCCGGCGGCGGGTCGTAGTGCCCCTGGCGCTGCATCAGGTCGGCGCGGTTCACGGCAGTGGCCGCCACCTTGACGAGCACCTCGCCCGGCCCGGCCTCGACGTCAGGGACCTCGCTCAGGTGCAGCACCTCGGGACCGCCGGGTGTGGTGATCGTGATCGCCTTCATGTCAGCTGAGACTAGGTGCTCCGGGCGGCCCGTCGGTGACCTCGCGGGCCCGCGCGAGGTCGGCGGCGGTGTCGACGTCCAGGCTGGCCCGCGCCGTCAGCGCCACCCGGACGACGCTGAGCGCGGTCAGCAGCGACCGCACCGAGCGACCAGCGGGGTCGGCGCCGACGGCCCCGCGCAGCGGACCCACCCGGTAGCAGCCGGTGAGCGGCTGGTCGGCCCCGGACGGGTCGACCCCGATCGCCGCGTCCGCATCCCCCAACGCGGCCAGCAGCGAAGGAAGTGCCGGTCCGACGAACGGCTGGTCGCCGGCCAGGACGACGACGACGTCGCCGTCCGCGAGTCCGGCCAGGCCGGCGGCCAACCCCGCGACCGGGCCGCCACCGGGCGGGTCCTCGCGCACCCAGGTGAGCGGCTGGGTCGTCGTCCGCTGCGGACCGACCGCCGTCACGTCGACCAGCGGCAGCGCCGCGCGGACGCCGGCGAGCAGGTTGTCGAGGACCGTGACGTCGCCGCCGATGGTGGCGGTGAGCTTGTCGTGACCCAGGCGCCGCGACCCGCCACCGGCCAGGACGATCACCCGGGCGGGGCGCGGGGGTGCGGTCACCGCCCGAGTATCACCGTCTGCACGCCGACACGCCGTCGCTGGGCCGAACGGGTGAATGGCGCCCGGTCGCTGATCAATGTCCGCGACCCGCCCGCCGAAGGGTGAGGAGACCGGCGACCAAGGGATGCCACCATGCTGCACAACCAGGGGATCAGGACCAAGCTGCTCGCGGTCCTGGCACTGCCCATTCTCGCGCTCGTCGTCGTGGCGAGCGTGATCTCGCTGCAGGCGTTCGGCCAGGCCGGGCGCGCCCGCCAGGTCGAGAGCCTCGCGCAGGGGGCCGGCGCGCTCGGGACGCTGGTGTCGAGTCTGCAGGCCGAGCGCACCGTGTCGGTCGCCGCGCTGCAGATGAAGCCGGTCGCGGCCGAGCTGAAGAAGGCCCGGGCAGCCACCGACGCCGCGCTGGCCGCCAGCCAGACCCTGCTCGGGTCGGTCGACCTCGCCGCCCTGTCGCCGCAGGCCACCGCCGCCGCGGCCCAGGCCGCCCGTGGCCACGCCGCGCTGAAGGCGCTGCGCGCCGACGTCACCAAGGGCTTCGTCGAGGCCCCCCAGGTCGCCGACCGGTACGCCGCCATCATCGGCACGGACATCAACTTGCCGCAACGCATCGGTGATGGTCTCGCCGACCGGTCCATCGGGGCCCAGCTGTCGTCGTACGCCACCGCCCAGCGGCTCGTCGAGCTCGCCACCCAGGAGCGCGAGACCGGGCTGGCCATCATCTCGGCCGGCGCGGTGGACGGCGCGACCGGGTCGGCGCTGGCCCGCTCGACCGCCCTGCAGAACGAGAGCGTCGTGGCCTTCCGTCAGGACGCGGCAACCGACCAGGTCAGGGCCCTGGACGCTGCCCTGTTCATGCCGGTGGCTGCCCGCGCGACCTACCGCGACACCCAGCAGGCGATGCTCGCTGTCGGGACCGGGGGGCGCATCAAGCTCAGCTCGTCCACCTGGCGCAATGCCACCAACGACCGCATCAGTGCCCTGCGCACGCTCGCGGGCCCGATCGCCGGCAACGCCGCCGCCGTGGCCGGCGCGTCGGCGTCCTCGGCCAGCACCCGCGCCTCGCTCGTGCTCGCCGGTGGTGGCCTGCTCGTCGCCCTGCTCGTGCTGCTCGGTCTGGTGCTCTCGCGCACCATCACCCGCCCGCTGCGCCGCCTCACCGAGGTGGCCGGTCAGATGCGTGACGAGCTGCCGCTGATGGTCGAGCGGATGGCGACCCCCGGCGACGGTCCCGGCGTCACGACGCCGGACATCCCGGTCAGCGGCAACGACGAGGTGGGCCGGCTCGCGCAGGCCTTCCGCGACGTCAACGCCACGACCGTCCGGGTCGCCGAGGAGCAGGCCGCGCTTCGCTCCTCGATCGCCGAGATGTTCGTCAACGTCGCCCGCCGCAACCACGTGCTGCTCTCGCGCCAGCTGTCGTTCATCGACCAGCTCGAGCGCACCGAGGAGAACCCCGACACCCTCGACAACCTGTTCCGCCTCGACCACCTCGCCACCCGGATGCGCCGCAACGCCGAGTCGCTGTTGGTGCTGGCCGGCGCCGAACCGCCTCGCCGTCGCGGCCGGCCGGCGCCGCTGGCCAACGTGGTCCGCGCCGCCCTGGCCGAGGTCGAGGACTTCGG
>JBKJTJ010000242.1:0-22008 GCA_046590855.1 Actinomycetota bacterium | reverse complement strand
CGGCCTGGTCGAGTCGATCGGCGGGCCGCCGTCACCGGGCGTGGGGTACGGCATGGGCGTCGACCGCAGCCTGCTCGCGTGTGAGGCCGAGGGCATCGACCTGGCGCCGGCGAGCCGGGTCGACGTGTTCGGCGTGCCGCTTGGGGTGGCCGCCAAGGGGCGTCTGGTGACAGCTCTCGGGGCGCTGCGCCGGGCCGGGGTGCGCTGTGACCTCGCGTACGGCGACCGGGGGATGAAGGGTGCGATGAAGGCCGCAGACCGTTCGGGGGCGCGGTTCGCGGTGGTGCTGGGTGAGCGCGACCTGCAGGCCGGCGAGGCGCAGGTCAAGGAGCTGGCGAGCGGCCAGCAGGTCGCCGTACCGTTGGCCGACCTGGTGGCTCATCTGGTGAGGTCACTGCAGGCGTGTTAGCCGAGGCCACAGGACCTTGGTCCCTTATGCAACCGTCGCAACTCGCCTAGGTTCGACCTGATCGCTCGGCTTCATCAACCACCGAAGGAGCGACGTGGACGCGCTTGACCTGGCCAGGTGGCAGTTCGGGATCATCACGATATACCACTTCATGTTCGTACCATTGACCATTGGCCTGGCGCCGCTGGTCGCCATCATGCAGACCTTCTGGCTACGCACCGGGGACGAGAAGTGGCTTCGCCTGACCAGGTTCTTCGGCAAGCTGTTTCTGATCAACTTCGCGATCGGCGTCGTCACCGGCATCGTGCAGGAGTTCCAGTTCGGGATGAACTGGAGCGAGTACTCGCGCTTCGTCGGGGACGTCTTCGGTGCGCCGCTTGCCATCGAGGGGCTCGCGGCCTTCTTCATCGAGTCGACCTTCCTCGGGCTGTGGATCTTCGGGTGGGACCGCCTGCCCCCCAAGGTGCACCTCGCCACGATCTGGATGGTTGCCCTGGGCACCTGGCTGTCCGCGTACTTCATCCTGGCGGCCAACTCGTTCATGCAGCACCCCGTCGGCGTCATCTACAACCCCGAGCGTGGCCGCGCCGAGCTCACCAGCATCTGGGCGCTGCTGACCAACAACACGGCACTGGCAACCTTCCCGCACACCGTGGCGGGTGCGCTCGTGGTCGCCGGGACCTTTGTGGCCGCCATCGGCACCTGGTGGGCGGTGCGCGCCTCACGCGCTGGTGACCTGAACGTCGCATCGACCTTCCGGTCCGCGATCCGGCTCGGACTGGTCACGTTGGTCATCTCGGGAGTCGCAGTCGTCATCTCCGGTGACGTCCAGGCCAGGCTCATGTTCAAGCAGCAGCCGATGAAGATGGCCGCCTCCGAAGCCCTGTGTGACACCGAGACCGGGGCGGGCTTCAGCCTCTTCGCCATCGGTGACGTCGAGAACCGTTGCGACGTGCGCCAGCTGAAGGTTCCTGGGCTCACCTCATTTCTCGCCGACGGTGACTTCAACTCCACGATCAAGGGTGTCAACGACCTGCAGTCCGAGTACGTGGCGAAGTACGGGCCCGGCGACTACAAGCCACTGCTGCCTGTCACCTACTGGTCGTTTCGGCTAATGATCGGGTTCGGGGCCGTCAGCGCACTGCTGGCCCTGGCCGGTCTGTGGTTCACCCGACGCGGCCGTGTCCCGACCAGTGCCCGGTTGGGTCGTCTGGCCCTGTGGGCGATCCCCGCGCCGTTCCTGGCGAACGCGTTCGGGTGGATCTTCACCGAGATGGGTCGTCAGCCCTGGGCGGTTGCCCCCAACCCGACCGGTGTCGACGGCGTGCGCATGCTCGTGCGGGACGGCGTGTCGACGGTTTCCGCAGGCACCGTGCTGACCTCGTTGGTCTCCTTCGCGGTGATGTACGGCGTGCTCGCCGTCGTGTGGTTCACCCTGATGCGTCGGTACGCAGCCGAAGGTCTGCCCGAGGCCCACCCACCCGAGGTTCGCAGCGACGAGGACGAGCGCCCACTCTCGTTCGCCTACTGACGCTTCGGTTTCACCACTACCTCACCATCCCTCGCCAGCCTGGAGCACCCCCGTGGAACTGACCACCGTCTGGTTCATGCTCATCGCGTTGCTGTGGACCGGCTACCTCGTCCTTGAGGGTTTCGACTTCGGCGTCGGCATGCTGCTGCCCGTGCTGGGTCGGGGCCGAGACGATGCCGAAACCGAGACCGACCGACGGATCATGATCAACACCATCGGGCCGATCTGGGACGGTAACGAGGTATGGCTGCTGGTTGCCGGGGGAGCGACCTTCGCCGCCTTCCCCGAGTGGTACGCCACCTTGTTCTCCGGCTTCTACCTGCCACTGCTGGTGATTCTGGTGGCCCTGATCGCTCGCGGTATCGCGTTCGAGTACAGGGGCAAGATCAACGACCCGAGGTGGCGAGCCCGCTGGGACCGCGCCATCTTCGTCGGGTCGGTGCTGCCGTCGCTGCTGTGGGGCGTGGCGTTCGCGAACATCGTCCGGGGGGTGCCGATCGACGCCGACTTCCAGTTCACCGGGAATCTCTTCACATTGCTCAACCCGTACGCGCTGCTGGGCGGGCTGACCACCCTGACCCTGTTCCTCCTGCACGGTGCGGTCTTCGTCTCGCTGAAGACGGACGGCCCGATCCGCCTGCGCGCCAGGCATATCGCCGCTCGAACCGCGCCAGTTGCCCTCGTCGTCGCCGGCACCTTCGCGGTGTGGACCCAGCTCGCGTACGGGAAGGGCTGGACGTGGGCGGCCGTGGTCGTTGCCGCCGCCGCGCTCGCCGGAGCCGTGGCTGCGACCGCCGCGGCACGTGAGGGTGTCGCTTTCGTGCTGACCACGGTGGTCATCGTGGCCGCGGTGGTGCTGCTGTTCGGCAGCCTGTTCCCCGATGTCATGCCGTCGAGCACCGACGCCGCGAACAGTCTCAACACCACCAACGCGTCGTCCACCCCCTACACGCTCAAGGTGATGACCTGGGTCGCAGTCGGGCTGACGCCGTTCGTGCTGCTCTACCAGGGGTGGACGTACTGGGTGTTCCGGCAGCGCATCAGCAGCGCCCACATCCCTGCGGCGGGCGGTCTGTCGCCGTTTGCGCGCAGGTCCTGAGGGTCAGGTGAGACCTCTCGACCCCCGCCTGCTGCGTGAGGTCAGGCCGGCCCGTCGGTACGTCGCACTGACCGCCGGTGTCGGCTGCGTCGTCGGCGCGCTGGTGGTGGTCCAAGCCATCCTGCTCGCCGACGTCATCGCAGCTGTCTTCCATGGTGCCGACGTCGCAGCAAAGGGGCGACAGCTGCTCGCGCTCGTCGCGGTGGTGGTGGCCAGGGCCGCGCTGGCCTGGGTGCAAGAGCGGTACGGCGACCGCGCGGCGACCGACGTCATCACCGAGCTGAGACAACGGGTCCTCGCCCATGCCGTGGCACTGGGGCCCGTGCTGTTGCGCTCGGACAAGCGGTCTGGGGTCTCGACGCTGGTCGGGGTCGGCCTCGAGAACCTGCGCCCCTACCTGTCGAGGTACCTTCCTCAGCTCCTCCTGACCGCCGTTGTCACCCCCGCACTGCTCCTGGTCGTGGCGATCAACGACCTGATGTCGGCGCTGATCATTGCTGCCACGCTGCCGTTGGTGCCGCTGTTCATGGCGCTCGTCGGCTGGATGACCCAGCAGGCCGCCGCCCGGCGCCTGACCTCGATGCAGCGTCTGGGCGCCCAGGTCATCGACCTCTTGACGGGTCTTCCGACGCTGGTCGCGCTCGGCCGCGAACGTGGACCCGCCGCCCGGGTGCGGGCGCTCGGCGACGCGCACCGGCGGGCAGCCAACTCGACCCTGCGCATCGCGTTCTTGTCGTCGATGGTGCTTGAGCTGCTTACGACCTTGTCTGTCGCCCTGGTCGCGGTCGCCGTCGGCCTGCGCCTGCTCTCGGGATCCTTGGACTTCCGGACGGCGCTCGTCGTCCTCATCCTGGCCCCGGAGGTCTACCTGCCGCTGCGCCAGGTCGGCACCCAGTTCCACGCCAGCACCGACGGCCTCGCGGCGGTCGACCAGGCGTTCGGCGTCCTGGCCCGGCCGCTGCCGGCGTCCGGCACGCTGCCCGCCCCGGACCTGCGGACGGCGACCGTCGAGCTGGCCGGCATCGCCGTCCGGCACGAGGGACGCGACCGACTCGCCCCGGCCGGCGCGACGGTGACGCTGCGGCCGGGCACCGTGACGGCCCTGACCGGCCCCAGCGGCTGTGGCAAGACCACCCTGGCCGAGGTGCTGCTGGGACTGCGGGTGCCCGACGCCGGTGAGGTCAGCGTCGTCGACGCGGACGGACGCCGCACCCCGCTCGCCGACGTCGACCGCACCTCGTGGCTCGGCCAGGTCGCCTGGTTGGGCCAGGACGCCGCGTTCTCGCCGGGCACCGTCCGCGGTAACGCCCTGGCCTTCGCCGGCCCCGTCAGCGACCACGAGCTCGCTGCGGCGGCTCGGTCGTCCGGGCTCGCGGACGTCGTCGCGGCCCTGCCGCTGGGCTGGTCCACACCGATCGGGGCGGGCGGCGCCGGCCTGTCGGCCGGTCAGCGCCAGCGGCTCGCCCTCACCCGGGTGCTGCTGACGCAGGCACCCCTGGTGGTGCTGGACGAGCCCAGCGCCCACCTGGACGCCGAGACCGAGCTGGTCGTGCTCGACGCCGTCCGCGCCCTGCGGCGTCAGCGGCGCACGGTGCTGCTGGTCGCCCACCGACCCGCGCTCGCGGCTGTGGCCGACGAGGTGGTCGACCTGTCGGCCGTCCCGGTGGGCCCGTCGTGAGCCCGCTGACCCGGACGCTGTCCCTTCTCGCCCCGTCCCGGGCGCGCCTGGCGGCGGCCGTGGCGTTCGGCTCGCTGGCGCTCGGCAGCGCCGTCGGCCTCACGGCGCTGTCCGGATGGCTGATCTCGCGCGCCGCCCAGCACCCCTCGATCGTCGCGGTGTCGCTGGCGGTCGTGGGCGTGCGGGCGCTGGGCATCGCGCGCGGCACCTTCCGCTACCTCGAGCGGCTCGCGTCGCACGACGTGGCCCTGCGGGTCACGGCCCGGCTGCGTGAGCAGCTGTACGTCAGCCTCGCGGCCGCCGACCGCACTGTCGTCGCGGGCCTGCGACAGGGCGACCTGCTCGCCCGGGTGGGCCCCGACAGCGACCTCGTCGGTGACGTGCTCGTGCGCGGGCTGCTGCCCTTCGCCGTCGCCGCGGTCGTCTGCATCGGCGCCGTCACCCTGGTGGCGTCCCTGCTGCCGCTCGCCGGGGTCGTCCTGGCCGGGTGCCTGCTGGTCGCCGTGACGCTCGCACCGTGGCTGGCCAGTGTCGCCGCGCGGCAGGCCCACCGGGTCGCCGACGAGACCTCGGGCCTGACCACGGCGCTGGCCCACGAGCTGCTCGACCACGCCACCGAGCTGACCGTGGCGGGTGGGGTCGACCAGCGGCTGCAAGCTCTGTCCCGCAACGAGATGGTGCGCTCTCGAGTACTGGACCACGCGGCGCGGCCGGGCGCGTGGGCGGCCGGCACGTCGAGCGCCGCGACCGGGGCGGCGCTGGTCGGCTCCCTGGTCGTCGGAGCGACCGCGGTGCACGCAGGCTCGTTGCCCCCGGTGATGCTGGCGGTCGTCGTCCTGACGCCCCTCGCCATGGTCGAGGTCGTCGCGTCGCTGCCTGCTGCCGCAACGGCCATCACCCGTGCGAGCGCTGCGGCACAACGCCTGTGGCCCCTGCTGACCGCACCGGCCAGCGCGAGCACGGTCCCGTCCACCGACGCCGTGCCGGACGCCGAGACCGGGCTGACCGCGCGCGGCCTCGCCTGCGGCTGGCCCGGTCGCCCCCCCGTCGTCAGTCACCTCGACGTCGACCTGATGCCCGGGCGGGTGCTGTCGATCACCGGGCCGAGCGGGTGCGGCAAGTCGACGCTGCTGATGACGCTGGCCGGGTTGCTGCCGCAGGTGGCCGGCTGGGTGCGCCTCGGCGGCGTCCCGATCGAGGACCTCGAGCCGCATGCCCTGCGCCGCACCGTGACCTTCACGGCCGAGGACGCGCACCTGTTCACGACCACCCTGCGCGAGAACCTGCTCGTCGCCCGAGGTGACGCGACCGACGACGAGGTCGACGCCGCGCTGCGCCAGGTGGGCCTGCACGCCTGGCGGTCGGGCCTGGCGCTCGGGCTGGCCACGATGCTCGAGCCCGGCGTCGTCTCCGGCGGCGAGCGCCGGCGGCTGCTGCTGGCCCGGGCTGTGCTGGTCGGCAGTCGGGTGCTGCTGCTCGACGAGCCCGCCGAGCACCTGGACGCCGCATCGGCCGTGGCGCTGATGAGCGAGCTCGAGCGGCTGGCCCGGTCGACCCGCGTGGCCGTCGCGGTGGTCACCCACCAGCCGCACGCCACCAGCGGGGGCACCCTGGTGCTGGGCTCGGCCCCGTCGGGTCGCGCGGTGCAGGACGAGCGCCGCTCACCAGCCGTCGCGGGCGGCCCGGCCCCAGACGCGCTCGAGGTCGAGGTCGTCGTCCGACAGCGGCTCGGCGGCGAAGGCGGTGGTGTCGAGGGCCTCAGGGTGGCCCCGGTTCAGGTCACGCGTGCGACGCACGGTCAGCGCGGAGCCCAGGCGTAGCGGGGCCTCAGCGCAGAGCTCACGTAGGCGAGAACCCCTGAGCGCCAACGGTTCTCGAACGTCGACCCGGTAGCGGCAGCGCGACAGCGTCTGCCGGTCAGGCTCGCCGACGTGGACGCGCGGGTCGTCCAGCAGCGGCGCGAGGCGGCGCTCGCGCGAGAGCCAGATGCCCGCATCGGTGTCGCGCAGCAGGGACGCCACGGTCAGCAGCAGCGCGGCGTCGGTCCACCCGTCGTCGGCCAGCCGCACCACGACGTCGGGCTGCGCCCAGAGCAGCCCGACGCCGCGCGCCGCCGGGTCGGTGATGAATGGCGCGGTGGCCAGGCCCTCGACGTTCTTGACCGCGACGTGGTCCTCGCTGCGGCCGGCGAAGTCGTGGCCGTCGTGCCAGGCCACAGCGTCCGGGACGTGCCGGAAGTCGGCGCCGGCCAGCCAGCACCGGTTGGCCAGCTCCCAGTCCTCGCCGCCGTACTCGGTGAAGGACTCCTCGAATCCGCCGACCGCCTCGAACAGGCTGCGCGGCACGGCGAGCACGGCACCGATGACGAACCGGTAGCCGTCGTCGCCGACGGTTGTCAGGTTGTCGGTGCGGGAGTAACCGTCCGCCAACCACTGCGGCGCGGGGTGCTCGTCCGGGCCCGGCCCGTCGCCGAGCAGCCAGGCGCGCAACCGGGGAGCGGACCACCCGTGCAGGTCCACGTGCCGCCGGCGACCGACGGCCAGCACCCGCCCGTCGCCGACGGCGTCGACCATCGCGGCGACGTACCCGCGGTCGGGCACCGTGTCGCCGTCCAGGAAGCACAGCAGGTCACCGCCGCCCGCCGCGGCACCGAGGTTGCGGGCCGCGGCGGCGCGAAAGCCGAGGTCCGGCTGACGCACCAGCGTGGTGCGGTAGGGACGCTCGCCCAGCTCGGGCGCCACCGGCGACCCGTCGTCGGCGACGACGACCTCGAACCGGTCCGCCGGCCAGGTCTGCAGCTCGAGCGCCGCGAGCACCAGGTCGAGGCGCTGCTGGGCGTCGAAGTACGGGATGACGACGCACGCGCGCGTCACGCCAGCACCTCGGCGTACCGGCGCGCCACCTCGGCGGTGCTCGGCCCGATCGGCGTGCCAGGAGCCAGCCACGTCGACGCCGGGTCAGCCACGGCCCTTCGCAGCGCAGCCGGCAGGTCGTCGTAGACGGTCAGCGCGCCCGGCAGCCGCCGCGCCAGCTCGTCGACGTAACGCCCGCGGGGCACCAGCGGCCGCCGGCCCACCGCGAGCCAGGTGCCGATCGAGCCGGACGCCGACAGGTGCCGGTGCGCCGCGACCGCCACGGCGACGGCGCGCAGCCGGTGCACGAGCTGGGCGTCCGCCAGGTACCCCGTGACGCACCACCGCCGGCCGACCTCGCGGGCCCGGGCGGCGAGCTCGTCGAGCAGGTCCTCGTGGCCGTCCGAGGCGCGACCGAGCACCAGGACGCCGACGTCCGGGGGCAGCGTGTCGAGCGCCTCCAGCACCTCGAGGTGGCCCTTGCCGGGGTAGACGAACCCCAGCAGGCCGATGTCCGGCGTCCGGGCGGGCCGGTCACCGGACGCCAGCGGCTCGGCGTCGATCGGCAGCGGCACCACGGCGACGTCGGGGACGGGGCCGGGCCCGAGGCAGTCGGCCAGCAGCGCCCGCTCGTGCTCGCTGCTCACGACGACGCGCCGGCTGGATCGGGCGACGGCGGCGTAGCAGGCCGCCCGGCGCGGCATCGACAGCGGCCCGTCGGAGGGCTGCGGCAGGTCGTGGAGGGTGACGCTGAGCGCGGTCGCCTCGGCGAGCGCCGTGAGCACCGCCTGCGCCTGCTCGGGCGAACGGCCGAACAGTCGGTCGGTGACGTGGGCGTGGGTGCGCCCACCGGCCACCTGGGCGCGCAGCGCGCCCAGGTCGTGGGGGCCGACCGCGGTGGGCAGCCGGACGAGGTCCGCGCCGGCCGACAGCGCCAGCGCCAGGCGGGTGACCCCGTGCTCGACGGGCCCCACCACCAGGTGGCGCAGTCCGCTCACGTCACCAGGCCGAGCAGCGACATGGTGGCGCGGTGCCGCTCGAGCCCCGCCGGGACCACCTGCGGGTGCTCGGCGTAGAACTGCAGCTGGGCCTCGCGCACAGCGCCGTCCTCGACGACCTGGCCACCGACCAGCCAGTCGGCGCGGGCGGCCGCGACGTCGAGACCGAGCGCGTCGAGCACCTCGACGTCCAGCGGGGTGTGCACGCTGTCGAGCAGCGTCCGGCCGGGGTCGGGCACCTCGACGTCGTGTCCGAGGCGGGCGAGCACCCGGCCCGCCAGGCCGCGCAGCACCTCGTTGCCCGGGTGGTTGACGGTGTGGACGGCGCCGGCGCCGGCGGGCCCGAGCAGGTCGCTGACGACGACCGCACCGTGCCGCCGCTCGCGGCGCGCCAGCTCGTCGACCGACGCCCTGGCGACCTCGCGGTAGGCGGCCGCGTCGACGGGGGCACCGGGCCGGGTGCCCGTCACGGCCTCGGCCAGGGTGCGCAGGTCGTGGTACGGCGCCACGGGCGGGTCGCCGACCCCGGGAGCCCGCACGATCGCCTGGAAGGGGAACAGCCCGGCGTACCGGACCGAGGGGATGACGACCATGACGCAGCCGTGGGCCAGCCGGTCGGCGACCTGGGCGGTGCCGAGCGGCAGGTCTCGGTAGTCGGCTCGCACCGGCTGGGCCACCAGCACCGTGGTGGCGGCGAGGGCGCGGTCCAGGTGCGGCAGGTCGTCGGCCTCCAGCTCGTGCACCGGCGGCACCCGCACCGTCCGGTGCTCGCCGACGCCGGCCAGCAGGACACGCAGCGCCTCGGCCTGGCAGTTGCCGTGCACGAGCAGCAGCGGCCGGCCGTCGTGCGGCAGCGGACGCAGCCCGTAGAACTCGCCGTAGTGCTCTCGCCGGCCCTGGTCGGGGCTCGGTCGCGCAGGCGCCGCCATGCCCGCGACCCTAGCCGCGGGCGGTCGCCCCCACCTCCTGGACCGCCGAAGCACCATGATCAACGTGCCGGGGGGGCCCACCCGTGCTGTCATGGGTGAGGACCCGGGCAGACCCGGACAAACTCGACCGGGGAGGGTCATCGTGCTGCGACATGCCCCCTGGCTGCCTCGTGACCCGTTCGAGCAGGGCCCGCCGATGGAGCTGCTGCGCATCGCACCCCGGATGCGGGTGGCGCTGATCGCCCCGTCGCGGCACCCGATCCGCGAGCCGTTCGCCGGTGGCCTGGAGGCCCACGTGCACGACCTGGCCGGGGCCCTGCGAGCGCGCGGCCACACCGTCTCGCTGTTCGCGGCCCAGGGCTCGGACCACGCGGACCCCAGGCACGTCTTCACCGCCGGCGGGTGGGACCCGACGGCTCTGGCCACCACCGACCCCTCGATGCCCGACCGCGACTTCCTCAGCGACCACCACGAGCACCTGCGGCTGATGCTGGCGCTGGCCGGTCCGCTCGGGCGGAGCTTCGACGTCGTCCACAACCACTCGCTGCACCACCTGCCGGTGGCGATGGCTCCGTCGCTGTCAGTGCCGATGCTGACGACGCTGCACACCCCCCCGACGCCGTGGCTGGAGTCCGCGGTCGCCATCGGCGGGGGGCACGGCACCGCGTTCGCCAGCGTGAGCATCCACACGGCGAAGCAGTGGGCCGCCACCCTCGCCGACGCGCCGCACGTCGTGCCCAACGGCGTCGACCTGCGGCGCTGGCCGCGCGGACCCGGCGGCGGCGACCTGCTGTGGTCGGGGCGTCTGGTGAGCGAGAAGGCCCCCCACCTGGCGATCGAGGCGGCCCGCCGGGCCGGACGGCACCTGAGCCTGGCCGGGCCGGTCAGCGACCCGACGTACGTCGACGCCGTGATCCGCCCGCACCTGGGCCACGGCGTCACCTACCTGGGGCACCTCGACCAGCGCGAGCTCGCGGCCGCGGTCGGCCGCGCGTCGGCGGTGCTGGCCACCCCCATGTGGGACGAGCCGTTCGGGCTGGTCGTGGCCGAGGCCCTGGCCTGCGGCACACCGGTCGTGACGTTCGCGCGAGGCGGGGTGCCCGAGGTGCTGAGCCACGCCGGTCTGGGTCGTCTGGTCGAGCCGGGGGACGTCGCGGGGTTGGCGGCCGCGATCCCCGCCGCAGAGGCGCTCGACCGCGCCGCGGTACGCCGGCACGCCGTCGCCCACCTCTCGCACGAGGCGATGGTCGACCGCTACGAGGGCATCTACGCCGAGCTGGCCGGCCCGGTGCGCCACCTGACAGAGCCGGTGTCCAGGTGGGCCACGCCCATCTCGGTGAACGCCTCGAGCCAGCCCAGCATGGGGAACCAGCCCCAGCGCTCGTAGAACAGGTTCGCGTTGCGGACGATCGCGGCGGCGTGCCGGGTCGGCGGTGACTCGACCTCGTGGTGCTGGTGGTAGGCCGTCGCGCCGCCCACCCAGAACATGGCGCCGTCCGCCGCGCCCAAGGTCGCCGCGAAGTCGGTGTCCTCACCGCCGTAGCCCTCGTAGTCCTCGCAGAACCCGCCGGTGCCCACCCAGCTCGTGGCGAGGATCGCGAACGACAGCGACCAGAACAGCCGCAGGTCGTCGGCCTGCACCAGTACGCCGTCGGGGGGCGCGGGGCGGGCCTGGTGCGGGCCGGCCAGCCCGGCCAGCGCGTCGAGCGGGTAGCCGCCGGGGCCCGGCGGCGGCAGGTAGTGCACCGGGCCGCACAGCACCCACGGCTGCGCCGCGGTGACCCGCTGGGCGGCCGCGAGGTAGCGCGTGAGCAGGGCCGGCGCGGGCACGCAGTCGACGTCCAAGAACACCAGCAGCTCGGCGCCCAGCTCGATCGCCCGGGCCGCCGCGGCGTTGCGGGCTCGGGCCAGCGGCAGCTCACCGGACGCCGAGACGTCGACCGGGACCACCCGCGCGGGCCAGGGCGGGTCGGCTTCGGCGACGACACCTGCCACGTCGGGATCGCCCATCGCCGCGATGACCTGCACATCGGGGCTGATGGTGCTGCGGCGCAACCCCTCCAGCTGGTTGGTCAGGTGGTCGTGCCGACCCCTGACGATCGTGACCACGCCCAACCGCGGCGCGGTCATCTGGCACCGGCCAGCGCGTCCAGGGCCGCCGCGGCCCGCTGGGCGCCGTCGCCGGGCGACCACCGCGCCCAACCCGCGCCGCCGCGGCGCAGCGCGTCGTCGAGCAGCCCCGGCCAGTCCTGCGCCGGCGGCCACCGGTCGAGCCCGCGCGCGATGCCCGCGGCGTCGACCGCCCGGGCGCGCGCCACCTGCTCGTCGAACGGCCGGGCCTGCGCCACCACGACCGCCGGACGCCGGGCCGCAGCCACCTCGGCCACCGCGTTGCTGCCGCCGTGCACCACCACCACGTCCGCCGCCACCAGGTCCGCCCAGACGTCGTCCGGCCCGTTCCCGCCGAGCCGGTAGGTCCACTCCCAGCCGGGGGTGGCCTCGCGAGCGGCACGCCGCTGGTCGTCGGTGACGTCGTCGCCACCCGACCCCCACAGCACCAGCACCCGCTGCCCGCCGGGGTGGTCGATGACCGACCGGCCGTCGAAGCGCGAGAAGGCACCGACGTACGCGGTCTTGTCGTGCCAGCCCTGCGGCCAGCCGGGTTCGGCGGCCAGCGCCGGCCACGGCGCCACCAGGGCGTCGGCGACGTCGTGGGCGAGGCGGTGCGGGGCGTCGTCGCGGTCGCCGGCCATCGCCATCAGCGCCACCCGGGCACCCATCAGGCGGGCGAGCAGCGCCACCTCGACCGAGACGTCCGCCACCACCAGCGCGGGCGCCGTCCGCTCGACCCAGGTGGCGACGCCGGCCATCCGCGAGCGCAGGCCGGGATGGCCGAGCGGGGCCCAGTGCAGCCGACCGTGCGCGGTCACGTCGGCGCCCGGCCCCGGCACCGGCTCGTCGTCGCGCGGCAGCAGCACCCACTCACCGGACCACCCCGGTGGGGCGGGCAGCGAGCTGAGGCCGGTGACCGGCGTCCGCAGGTGGGCGGCCACGGCGACCAGGCGCCGCAGGTGGCCCTGGCCGACGTGGTGCACGTAGTAGCCGATCACGACTGGCAGCCGATCACGACGGGCAGCCGATCACGGCGACACCAGGCTTCGGTACAGGTCGCGGTGGGCGACGGCGATCGCGGCCCGCTGACGGCGACGCTCGGCAGGGTCCGCGCGCCATGACGGACGGGTGGCGTGGGCGTGCCGCACCGCCGCGTGCAGGCTGTCGGCGTCGACCCGCACCGCGCTGTCCGCGTCGAGGATCAGGTCGAAGCCGAGCGCCGGCTGCTGCTCGTGCCAGTGACCGACCCGCGCAGCGAGCACCGCGGTGCCCAGGTCGTGGCAGGCCTCGAGCCAGCCCGAGTGGGTGCCGAACGCGTACGGCAGCACCGACAGGTCCAGACCCAGCAGGTAGTCCCACAGCTGCGCGTCGTCGAACCGCTGGTGCACGTTGAGCGTGAGGTCGCCGCGCTCAGCGGCCGCGCGCACGAACGCGACCAGCTCGGGGTCATGGCGGACGAAGTCGGTGCGCAGCAGCTCGTCGTGGACGTCGACGACCAGCCGCGCATCCGGCATCTCGCGGACGACGTCGACCAGCGGGGCCACCACCGCGAGCCCAGACACGTTGGCGCGCAGGCTCTTCAGGTGGACGCCGATGACGTACCCGTCGTGCGCGGGTCGTGGCGCGACCAGCATCCCGTCGGGGACGACGTGCGGGTGCGGGACCACCAGCGCGTCACGTCCCCACCGCCGGCGGATCTGCGCTGCGGCGCCGGGAGTCAGCGTCACGAGGGCGTCGGCCGCGGTCACCAGCACGTCGAGCTGTGCGTCGTGGGCACCCGGGTCGCGGTGGTGCGGGTTGCGCAGGTCGTGAACGGTGTAGACCAGCGCGATCCCGTTGGCGTGCAGTCGTTGCACCCACTGCGTCAGCTCGGCCGGGGTGCGGTCGTCGAACCCGAAGTGCAGGTGGACGACGTCGACGTCGTCCGCACTGGCGTCGACCCACCTGGGCGTGAGCGCGGGCGACGGGGCCCAGCCCTCGACGTCCGGCCCGCGCACCCAGGTGACCCCGCCCACCGCGGGGTCGCGCAGGTGCTCGACGTAGTCGTGGGACGCGGGCAGCGACAGCACCCGCACCGGCTCACGGCTCACCCGGCGTGGCTCACGCGTCGAGCCACCGGGTGACGGCGTCGCGCAGGAACGCCGTGTCGGCGGGGATGCCCTGCGGGCTGCCGGCGCGGTGCCCCCAGATGCTCGGGATGGGGCTCAGCTCACCGTGCCGCAGGTGCTCGAGCTCGGCCGCGTTGTCGGCCACCCGGAAGTACAGGTCGGTCTCGCCCGGCAGCAGCAGCACCCGCGCCCGGATCGCGTCCAGCGCCACGGCCAGGTCGCCGCCGTAGGCCGGGTCTGCGCTGATGTCGGCGTCGTACCAGGTGCGGGCCTGGGCGTAGAGGTTCGCGGCGCGGCTGGCGCCGAACCCCTCCTCCCAGTCGGTGCGCAGGAAGGTGTCGAGGTCGGGAGCGCCGAGCTCGGTGCGCCACAGCTCGGCCCGGTAGAAGTCCTGGCTCAGCCCCCAGCCGGCGTAGATGTGGCCGAACGCCTTGAGCGCGGCGACGGGCTCGGCGCTGAACCGGCCGTCGCCGAGGTGCTCGGGTGCAGCCTCCAGCGTGCGCAGCAGGCCGGACAGGAACACCTTGTTGTGCACCGAGGTGCGGGCGCTGCCGCAGACGATGATCGCCCGCTCGACGGCGTCGGGGAAGGTCGCGGCCCAGTGGTAGGCCTGGCCGGCGCCCATCGAGAACCCGTAGGCCGCGGCCACCCGGTCGACGCCGAATCGCTCGGTGAGCAGCCGGCGCTGGGCGAGCACGTTGTCGCGCATGGTCACCAGCGGGGGGAAGTCCTCGGTGTCGGCGGCGCTGGTCGACACCCCGTTCGAGAACATGTCGGGCACGACGACGAACCACCATGTCGGGTCGAGCACCAGGTCGGGGCCGACCAGCCACGCCAGGTCGTCATGGGTCGCGGTGTAGCTGCACGGGTAGACGATCACGTTGTCGCGGGCGGCGTTCAGCGTGCCGTGGGTCTGCCACCCGAGGCGTGCGTCGCGGATCACCCCGCCCCGCTCGACCTCGACGTCGCCCAGCTCGAACACGCCCTGCTCCACCGGCCAGCTCATGGGCGGCATTGTGTCGTAGCGGCCCGGCCCGCCGCGGGCCGCGGGTAGGTTGACGGGAGAGCGGTCCGGACGGGCCGCCGACGCCCTGGCGGAGGTGGCTCGTCGACCCGCACGACCCGGCCCGGCACGACGCCCACGTCGCTGCCTACGACCTGCTCGCCCGGGTGCAGGGCGGCGACCACCTCGCCGCTGCCGGCCTGCTGCCAGCCGCGACCCGCGTCGCCGACGAGCACGGCTGGGCCGAGGTGTCGTTCGTGCTCGAAGCCGCCCACGTCGTCCACCGGCTTTCCCGCCCCGGCGCCGCCGCGACGTCGGGGACGACCCCGGTCGAGGCGCCCGACGCGACCGCTCTCGTGCACCGTGCCGAGCACCTCGCCGCGCCCGCCCTGCTCGCGCTGGCCCTGGGGATCCGGGCCGTCGCGGCTGCCGCCAGCGGTGACATGGCGCGGCTGATGGTCGACGCCAGCCGGGCCGTCAGCCTGCTGGACGACGAGACCCAGCCGGCGCTGGACCGTTGCGCCGGCTTCGTCGTTGCGGCCGCGGCGTACAACTCGCTGCGCCTGTGGGAGCTGGTCGACGAGCTGTACACGCGCGCGGTCGACCTCGAGCCGCGCTGCGCGGTTGCCGCCCAGGCACCGGCGATCGCCGTCAACCGGGTGCTGACCCGGTTGGAGTGGGGCCTAGCGCTGCTCGAGAACGGCGACCCGGCCCGGGCGAGGGACCAGCTGCAGCAGGCGGCTCTGGCCGTGCCCGCGGCGCTCACCCTGGACCTGCCGCCCCTGTGGCGGTGGGACGTCGAGGCGTGCGCCGAGATCGTGCGTCTGCTGTGCGAGCCCGGAGCGACCCCGGGGCCGGTCGACCACCACCGCGCGACGCTGGCGTCGGGCGGCGACACAGAGGTGCTGCCGCTGCTGGAGGCGGCGGGGGCGCTGGCGCGGTGCCGGGCCGGGCAGGTCGCGGAGGCGGTCGCCGCGGCGAGCGCGCCGGCCCTGCCGGGGTCGGCGTCCTCAGGCGCCCTGACCTTCCCCCTGTGGGTGCGTGCCACCGTCCTCGGCGCGGCCGACCCGTCACCGGCGGTCCGGGCGATGGCTGAGCACGCCGCGCTGCTGGGCCGGCTGCGCTGGCAGTCCCGGGGCGCCGTCCTGGTGGCCGCCCGCGCGCAGATCGCCAGCGAGCGCCGACGGGCCGAGCACGCCTGGCTGGCGCACGCCGTCAACGTCGACGCGCTGACGGGTCTGCACAACCGGCGGTCCTTCGACGCCTGGCTCGAGCGACCCCGAGGTGTCCAACCGCCTCCGACGGCCCTGCTGCTGATCGACCTCGACGGGTTCAAGGAGGTCAACGACACCTACGGCCACGACTGCGGGGACGCCGTTCTGCGCCGGCTCGGGCAGATCCTGCACGCGCAGGTGCGTCCCGGCGACATCGCGGTGCGTCACGGTGGCGACGAGTTCGCGATCCTCATCGAGGACGACCACCTGACTCTCGCCAGCGTCCACCAGCGAGCCCACGACCTGCAGGCCGCGATCGGGAGCGAGCCGTGGCACGAGCTCGCCGACGGGCTGGCGGTGCGCGCGAGCCTCGGCGGGGTCGTCGCGACCGCCGCGTCGCCCGAGATCTCGCCGCTGGGCGCGCGGGCGCTCTATCGCGCCGCCGACGCGGCGCTCTACACGGCCAAGCGCAACGGGTCGGGCCTGCACGTCCTGCCCGCCACCTGACCACCGCAGGACGCCGCCGCCGCGCCGGTTATCCTTGATCTGTGAGCGCTTTCGCCGTGACCCGTCGGCAGTGGTGGTTTCGCACCCTGCTGGTGTCCGGCCTGCTCGCCGGCGTGATGGGGATGCACGGGCTCACCACCGGCCACGCGGCGACGCCCGTGGCCGGGGCGGCGATGTCGCACGCAGTGATGGCGCCGAGCACGACGGGCGCCGACGGTCGTGCGACGACGCACCTGCCGGCGGGTGGCCACGCACCGACCGGTGGCCACGGCATGCTGCCCGCCTGCCTCGCGATCCTGGCGGCGGCGGTGGCCCTGCTGGTGCTGCTGCTGCGGCGTGAGCGCGCCGAGCAGCCGCTCCTGCGGTCCGGCCGCAGCCCCCTGGATGTCCGTGCGCCGCGGACAGTGCCGCGCGCGCACGCCCTGACGCTGCACCAGCTCTCGATCTGCCGGACGTAGGCCGGTGAGCCCCGGTCGCGCGCCGACGCGCTGCTGACCGGACCAGCCACCCACGCCCGTCTCCCTGAGAGGTCCTCTGCCATGAAGCGCACCACCCGTACCTTCGTCCTGCCCGCCCTCGCCCTCACCGGCATCCTGATCCTCGGCGCCTGCGGCGCCTCGAGCACCACGGCCGGCTCGACGGCCGGCTCGACGGCCGGCTCGACGTCCGGCTCGACGATGCCGGGCATGGGCTCGAGTTCCTCGTCCTCCGACGCCGCACCAGCGCCCTCCGGCACCCCCGCCGCCGGGGACCACAACACCGATGACGTCACCTTCGCCACCGGGATGGTGCCGCACCACCGTCAGGCGGTGGAGATGGCCGACCTGGCCGCGACCCGAGCCTCCTCGCCGCAGGTCAAGGACCTCGCGGCGCGGATCACGGCCGCCCAGGGCCCCGAGATCGCACAGATGACCGGCTGGTTGGCCGGCTGGGGTGCCCCCGCGCCGTCCGACATGGCGGGCATGAGCGGCATGGGCGGCGACGGGATGATGTCGGACGAGTCCATGCAGTCGCTCGGGCAGGCGACCGGGACGGCGTTCGACGCCGCGTTCCTGACCGGGATGACTGCCCACCACCGCGGAGCGATCGCCCAAGCCAAGACCGAGCTGAGCAAGGGGGTCAACCCTGAGGCCAAGAAGCTGGCCTCGGCAATCATCGCCGGCCAGAGCACCGAGATCGCCGAGATGACCGCGCTGCTGGCCAAGGCAGGCGGCTGAAGCCACGTGCCCCGTCGCTCGGATCGTGGGGGTCACCATGATGGGTACCGCAGCAGAACCCTTTCGACCCCGGTTTGACGATCGTGTGACAGCGTCGGGGCACCGTGTCGGTCACGTCGCGCGGAGCCCTCCGGCGCGGTCACCGACGGGATGACGCATGACGGCAGGCCCCACGACACGGCCCAGCGCCGGGCTCACCCCGGTCGGCCCGACGTCCGGGGGGCCGGGCCTGCCGCGCCTGCCCCGCCCGCGTCAGCCGATCATGCTGATGCCCGGCCCGGCGGGCAGCACCGACCGGCCGAGTCGACGTCCGCTGTATGCAGCGCTTTGGCCGTTCGTGCTCTCCAGCCTGGTGGTCTTCATCGCCGTCGCGGCCGCCACCGTGGTGTGGGGAGGGCGGCTGGCAACCAACGAGGCGCTCGTCCAGGCCGAGGCCACCGGTCGTGGGGTCGCCGACGGCATCGTCGGACCGCTGGTGACCGATGAGCTGAGGGCCGGCGACCCCGCGGCGATGTCCCGGCTGAATGCGGCGATGCGCAACCGGATGAGCGACGGGTCGATCTTCCGCGTGAAGATCTGGTCCGCGGACTCGCGAATCCTCTACAGCGACATGACCGAGCTGATCGGGCGGCGCTACCCCCTCGACCCGGACGACGCCGCCTTGCTGGGCACGACGCGCGCGACGGCCGCCATCTCCCACCTGCAGAACAACGAGAACATCGACGAGAAGACGCACGGCCAGGCCGTCGAGGTGTACGCCGGTTTCACCGGCGCGAACGGCGAGCCGCTGATCTTCGAGGCGTACCTGCCCGCCCACGCCGTGTACCAGGATGCGTACCGGGTCGAGCGAGCGCTGCTGCCGCTGTCCCTCGGGTCGGTGACCCTGCTGCTGATCCTGCTCATGCCGTTGGCCGTGTCGATGGCGCGTCAGGTCGAGCACACCGAGGGCGACCGCAACCGGATGCTGCACGCTGCGATCAGCTCCTCCGACAACGAGCGCCGCCGGATTGCGCGTGATCTGCACGACACGGTCGTCCAGGACCTCGTGGGCGTGAGCTACTCGCTGTCCGCCGTAGCGCAGAGCGCCTCGACACCACCGGACGACGACGTGGCCCGCCACGCGGCGCGGTCGGCGGCCGTGGTGGTGCGGCGGGACGTCGCGGCGCTGCGCACCCTCATCGGTGACATCTACCCCCCCGAGCTCGGCGCCGGCCAGCTGCCCAGCGCCGTCGGCGCCCTGCTCGAGACGACGCTGGGCCGTGACGTCCGGACCCACCTCGACGCTCCCCCCGTCATGGACCTGCCGATCGACGCTGCGGTGCTGGTCTACCGGGTGGTCCGGGAGGCCCTGCGCAACACCGCCAAGCACGCCGAGGCCCGCGACGTCACCGTCGAGCTGGTGCAGCGCGACGGCGCGGTCACCGCCGTTGTCGCCGACGACGGTGTCGGCATGCGCGCCCAGGCTCAGTACGGGCACCTGGGTCTGCGGCTGCTCGCGGACACCGTGCGGGACGCCGGCGGCACGTTCGACCTCACGTCCTGCCCCGGCGGCGGGGTGCGCGTCACCGCGTGCGTGCCCGTCAACTGCTGATCCGCCGTCGTGCCCGGCAGCAGCTGACTCACCGCTTCGGGTGGTGCTGGACGCTCAGTGCTGGTGGTCGTCGCCGGGTGAAGGCGGTCCGCCGGCGTCCGGTGATCCGGTCGCCGCCGTGGCCGTGCCGAGCGGCACCAGGACCGGCCCGGGGCCGTCGGCCAGCTGCAGCCACAGCCGAGACCCGTCAGCCGCAGTGACGAAGCTGACCGTCCCCTCGACCGTCCCGCCGTCGCGCAGCCGACCGGCATTCAGGCTGGTGCCGATGGGTGCCGTCGCGGCACCCGTGGGCGCCGTGCGTCCGGTGCGCAGCCGGAAGGCGGTCGCGTCGTACGGCACGACGTGGCCCGAGGAGTTGTGCAACGTCACGGTCACCGCGATCTGCGCCTTGCCCTCCGACACCAGGTTCTGCACACCGTGGGACATGCCGCCGAGGGCACTGCTGCTCAAACCCTGCACCACCTCGGACTGGTGCACCTGCACGGTGCCCCAGCTGACCCGCGTGACGGGGTCGCTGATCGCCGACGCCGAGGTGTGGGCCAGTCGGCGGGACTCCACGACGCTGTGCACCGCGGTCCCCGCACCAACCACCGACAAGGCCGCCACACCGGACAGCAGGACCGCTCCCGGCGACCATCGGCCGGAGCGCGAGGCGAGACCGCCAGCGGACGTCACCGCGCACCGCCGCTCGCCCGGATCCGCCACGGCAGGGGCACCTGACGGGTCTGCTCGAACGTCACCTTCGTCGGGTGCAGCTCGTTCGAGGTCACGAAGGTGACCCAACCGCGAGAACAGCCGGTGGTGCCCGGGCCTGCAGGCAGCGTCGGCCGCGGGAACTCCGACAGCACCACCTTGGCGGCCTCGGCGGTACGCCCGTCGTCATCGCCGAGCACCCACGCCGGGAAGCCCAGCACCACCGGTGCCGTCCGGCAGACCCGGACGTCGGCACTGGCCCAGTGGGCCGCCGCGGTTCTCGGGCGCACCGCGGCGGCCACGTGGTCGCGCACCGCGAAGACCGTGATCGTCGCGTTCACGTCCACGCGTCCCGGGCCGAAAGCGCTCGCCACGGGGACGTCCTGGCTGGCGCCGAGCGCGACAGCTCGCGCCGGCGCACGCGCCACCTCGGGCTGGGCGGCCGGCACCGCGTCGACTGCCTGTCCCCCGCCACAGCCGGCCGCTGCGATGAGCGCTACCACGAGGCCGGCCAGGCGGGCGGCGTTGCCCTTGCCGCTCACCGCAGCACCACGAACCCGTCGACATCCACGCGCGTGCCCGAGGCGAGGACCCGCGTCCCGGCGCCGTTCAGGTAGGTGCCGGGCTGGCCGAGCGTGGTCACCGTGATCTCGTGCCTGGCCCCGGCGCTTAGTCCCGTCGCCGACCACACGACCTGGGCAGGGCTGGTCGTCGCCGCACCCAGGTCGATGGTCACGGCAGGACCACCGTCGACCGACACCGCCGCCTTGCCCCGGTCAGGGCCGAGCGACGACACCAGCGCGACGGTGCTGACGGTGCTGAACGTCTGACGCAGCAGCGCTCGGAGCCCGGAGCCGCTGGCCCAGTGGACACCGCCGCCGTAGGCACCCGCCGGTGTCGCCGTCAACCACGTGCCCGAGTAGCTCACGGCGGACGTCAACCCGTCGTCCACGGGCGACACGGTCATGCTCGGGCCGGTCACCCAGCCGCTGCAGGATGCCGCCACGCAGCCCTGGACGCGCACCTGCAGGGTCGTGGGCGATGACGTCGTGCCGAGCAGGACACCGACCAGGGCGGTCGTGGCCGAGGGGTCAGTGCCCGGCACGTCCGTGAACCCGCCACCGTTGGTGCTGATCTGCAGCTGGTAGGCGGCGGTCGGCCGGTCACCGCTCCACATCACGGACACCGGGGTTGTGCTGGCCGCGAGCGGAGCAGCCACCGTCAGCCGACTCGGCACTGCCAGAGTCGCGGTCGGCATGCTCACCTGCGGGGCGCTGGGGTCCAAGCACTCGATGCCCTGGCCGAGCGTCGGGCACTGCGGTGTGAGGACCCGCTGCAGACCCCAGACCCCGTTCTGGGTGAAGGGCCGACGCAGGTCACCGTAGAAGTAGTCGCCGGTGCTGTGCGAGACCCCGCCGGCTCCGCCGTCGATCTGGGCGTCGAACGCCTCACCCGGCCCGATCGCCTGGTTGCTCGTCAGCTCGCTGTTGCCGACGAACGGGTCGCGCGGCCACGCCATGCCGCCCAGGCTGAACACGTGGGCCTGCTCACTGCCCGGTGCGACCACCTGGTGGACGACGACGGGGTCGCCCGCGTACGACGTGAGCACCGGCGTGGCGGGGTTGTTGACGCTGAACGCGTTCGTCCCGTCCCCGACCGGGGCGGTGCGGTAGTTGATCCCGGTCACGCCCAGCTCGGCGTTGGTCGGGTAGGGCATGAAGTCCTGACCGAGCCGGGGGTCGTTGTCGGCCAGCACCAGGGTGAAGTCCCGGTAGCTCGGCTGCCCCGGCACCCGGACGTCGACCCCGACGCCCTGGTCGACCGGCTTCCTGGACGTCGGATCGACGAACGTCGCGCCGGTGGGCGAGACGACGATGGCGCCGTACAGCCCTGCCTTCGTGCCGTTCGCGTCGTCGGCCCCGAAGTCCGAGACCACCGCGGTGCCGATCTGGTCGGTGTCGGCGTAGTACCGGTAGCAGACCGCGGCCCCCGGTGGGGGCACGGCCTCCTACCGGTACTACGCCGACACCGACCAGATCGGCACCGCGGTGGTCTCGGACTTCGGGG
>JBKJTJ010000221.1:0-5782 GCA_046590855.1 Actinomycetota bacterium | reverse complement strand
GCCGATGAGCAGCATCGGCGCTTCGCGGTAGAGGCGCTCGATCTCGTACTCCTTGGAGTACCCGTAGCCGCCGTGGATGCGGAACGAGTCCTCGACGACCTCCTTGCAGTACTCGCTCGCGAGGTACTTGGCCATCCCCGCCTCCAGGTCGTTGCGGTGCCCGGAGTCCTTGGTGCGCGCGGCCATCACCATCATCTGGTGGGCGGCCTCGACCTTGGTGGCCATCTCGGCGATCCGGAACAGCACCGCCTGGTGCTCGGCGATCTTCTGGCCGAACGCCTCGCGCTGCTGGGCGTAGGCGGTGCCGAGCTCGAAGGCGCGCATCGCCACGCCGCACGCGCGGGCGGCGACGTTGACGCGGCCGACCTCGACGCCGTCCATCATCTGGTAGAAGCCCCGGCCGGGCTCGCCGCCGAGCAGCTGGGCGTCGGTGGTGCGGTGGCCGTCGAGCAGCAGCTCGGTCGTGTCGACGC
The DNA here is from genome assembly GCA_046590855.1 of Actinomycetota bacterium. Taxonomy (GTDB): domain Bacteria; phylum Actinomycetota; class Actinomycetes; order Actinomycetales; family Angustibacteraceae; genus JACMOY01. Next base: position 5,309 of record JBKJTJ010000221.1, on the reverse strand, counting down.
CCTTGTAGCCCATCTTCTCGATCTTGCCGGGCACCGTGACGCCCTGGGCCGTCTCGCCGAACCCGGACTCCTTCTCGACCAGGAACGTGGACATGTTGCGGTACACCGAGTCTGCGCCGGTGTCGGTCTTGACCAGCACCGCCACCAGGTTGGCCGAACCACCGTTGGTGAGCCACATCTTCTGTCCCGTGACCGACCACCCGTCGCCATCGCGGACGGCGCGGCTGGTGATCGCGCTGACGTCGGACCCGCAGCCCGGCTCGCTCATCGAGAACGCACCGCGCACCTCGCCGGTGGCCATCCGGGGCAGGTAGCGCTGCTTCTGCTCCTCCGTGCCGTGCTGCAGCAGCAGGTGGGCCACGATGAAGTGGGTGTTGATGATGCCGCTGACGCTCATCCAGCCGCGGGCGATCTCCTCGACCACCAGCGCGTAGGTGAGCAGCGACTCACCGAGGCCGCCGTACTCCTCGGGGATCATCAACCCGAAGATCCCCATGTCCTGCATGCCTTTGACGATCTCGGTCGGGTACTCGTCGGCGTGCTCGAGCTGCGTCGCGACCGGGAGCACGCGCTCCTCCACGAACTCACGCACCAGGGCGAGCAGGTCGACCTGGTCGACCGACAGCCCGTCGGTGTGCTGCAAGCGCCCCATGCTCATGCTCCTGTCGCGCGGGTTCGTCCCTGAACCGGCCGGTCGGCGTCCTGCTCCCGAGTATGTGCCTCGGGTGCGGGCCGACGGCACCCCCGGACGGTGTGAGACCCACCACCGTCCGGGGCCAGCGCGGCATCAGGCGGTCTTGGCGCCCGGCGCCTCGCCCGCCTTCTTCGCAGCCGACGTCTCGCTGGAGGCCCCGTCGGTCGACAGACCGCCGCCGGTGTTCTCCAGGTGCGCGCGGATGAACCAGTGGAACAGCTCGAGCTGGCGCAGATGACCGATCACGAGGTCCTCGCTGACCGGGTCGGCCTCGGAGGTCGACTCCTGGGCCTTGCGGTGGTCGGTGATGACCCCGGTGTAGACCAGGTCGAGCGCCCCCAGGTGCTCCTGGGTCGTGGCCCGCACCAGCGAGTAGTCGCCCCACGAGCGCCCGTCCACGATCGCGCCGGGCGTGCCCAGCGGAGAGGAGCCGAGCGAGGCGATCCGCTCGGCGCACTCGTCGGCCATCGCCCGCACGGCGTCGATCTGCGGGTCGAGCATCTCGTGCACGGCGATGAAGTTGGGGCCGACGACGTTCCAGTGGACGTGCTTGAGCGTCAGCGCAAGGTCGTTCAGCGCGTTCAGCCGGTCCTGCAGGGTGGCGGCCACGGCCGCGCCGTCCTTCGTGCTCATCCCCGGGACGGTGAAGCGGGGTGCGGGCTGGGTGGTCATCTGATGGGTCCTCCTGCGTCGGGTGAACGGGCCCGAGAGGGACGAGCCCGACACCTCAACCGTAGGTAGCCCAGCGCCCGCGCGCCCGCCGAAACACCTCGACCTCACGCCTCGGGCGGTGCCCAGCGCTCGCCGCGCGTCATGCCTGCGGCACGGCCCCTGGCCGAGACCACCAGCGCCATCTTGCGTGACGCCTCGTCGATCATCTCGTCCCCCAGCATCACCGCACCGCGCCCGCCCCCGGCCGCAGAGGTGAAGTGCGCGTAGGCGTCCAGGATGTTCTCCGCGTGGTCGTAGTCGCCCTGGCGGGGGCTGTAGACCTCGTTGGCGGCGTCGACCTGGCCGGGGTGCAGCACCCACTTGCCGTCGTACCCGAGGGCCGCCGAACGGCCGGCCACGCGACGGAACCCCTCGACGTCGCGGATCTGCAGGTACGGCCCGTCGATGGCCAGCAGGTCGTGCGACCGGGCCGCCATCAGGATCTGCATCAGCACGTAGTGGTACGCGTCTCCGACGTCGTAGCCGACCGGCTGCTCGCCGACGACCAGTGACTTCATCGCGATGCTCGCCATGAAGTCGGCAGGGCCGAAGACGATCGTCTCGAGCCGGGACGACGAGCCGGCGATCGCGTGGACGTTCGTCAGGCCGAGGGCGTTCTCGATCTGGGCCTCGATGCCGATGCCGCCCACCGGGTAGCCGTGCGCGACCTCGAGCTGGGTCAGCAGCAGGTCCAGGGCGACCACCTGCTCGGGGGTCTGCACCTTCGGCAGCATGATCGCGTCGAGCTGGTCACCCGCACCGCCGACGACCTCGACGACGTCGGCGTAGGTCCACCTGGTCGTCCAGTCGTTGACCCGCACGACCCGCACCCGCTCGCCCCAGTCGCCCTCGCGCAGCCCGGCCACGATGGTGGCCCGGGCGGCCTCCTTGGCGATCGGCGCCACGGCGTCCTCGAGGTCGAGGAACACCTGGTCGACGGCCAGCGTGCGCGCCTTGTCGATCATCTTCGGGCTCGACCCGGGCACGGCCAGGTTCGACCGGCGAGCGCGGGTCGGGCGCTGGCGGCCGGTGAACGGTGCGGTGCCAGGCGTCGTCGGCTGGGGCATGAGCCGACCGTACCCGCGGGGTCGCCGTCGGGTCAGGCCCCGACCGTGGTGACGTTGCCCACCTCGGGGACGACGCGTCGCGCACGGCCGGCGGCCTGGGTGCGGACGACGACGGCGAGGCCGGTCAGCACCAGTGCGGCGCCCGGCAGCACCGCCAGCGGTGGCACCTGACCCAGCCACACCCACGCCACGACGGCTGCGCCAGGCACCTCGAGCAGCACGGCGAGGCTGACCGTCGTCGCGCCCGCGCTGCGCAGCGCGCGGTTCAGCAGCGTGTGGCCGAGCAGCTGCGCAGTCAGCGTGAGGACGGCGATCTCGACCCAGCTGCGTGCCGAGAACCCCCACAGGGCGGTGCCCGTGAGCAGGCAGACCGGCAGCAGGACGAGGGCGCAGGTCGTGTACGCGACCAGGGTGTACGACGCCGTCCCGACCGTGCGCCGCACCGACTCGCCCGCGCCGACGTACCCCGCTGCGGCCGCGCCACCGCCCAGCGCCATCAGGTCGCCGCGCAGCGCGTCGGTCGACCCGGTGGCGTCGACCCCGGTGATGACGACGACGCCCACCAGTGCCAGCAGCACACCGACCAGGACGCCGCGGGGCACGGACAGCCCCCGCAACCTCGTGAGCGCCACCGTGAACAGCGGTGTCGTGGTGACCAGCGCCGTCGACGCCGTGACGGTGGTCAGCCGCAGGCTGGGGATCCACAGCCCGAAGTGCAGCGCGAGGAAGGCGCCAGCGATCACGGCCGTGAGCAGCACCCGGCGCTGGTCGCGCACCAGGGCCGTCAGCTCGGCCCGCCGTCGTCCGACCGTGAAGGGCGCGCCCGCTGCGGCCCCGAGAGCGTTGCGCCAGAACGCGATCGCCAGCGCGGGGGCCAGGCACGAGGCGCCGATCGGGCCTGAGAACGACACCGCGACGACCCCTGTGGCGATCAGCCCGGCGGTGAGCAGCGGCGGGTCGTGGTCGTCGCGGGTCACCGGCGAACTCTCTCACCCGCCGCCGCGGCCGCTGTGGCACGCTCGGCCCATGACCGAGGTGCCTGCCGCCGACGCGGCGCTGCTCGCCGAGGCTGCGGCCAAGAGCGGGCTGGTGTGGCTGCGACCGCAGGGCCAGCCGCGGGCCTGGCCGGCGTGGCACGTCTGGCACGACGGCGCCGTCCTGGTCGTCAGCGGCCCGGGTGAGCAGCAGCTGCCCGAGCTGGTCGGGCCGGTCGAGGTGCTGCTGCGCAGCAAGGACACCGGATCACGGCTGATCACGGTGGCCGCCGACGCCTTCACCCTCTCGCCGGACGACGAGGGCTGGCCGGCCGCGGCCGCCGCCCTGGCCGCGAGCCGGCTCAACTCACTGACCTCACCCGCCGACCTGCCGGACCAGTGGCGCGACACGGCCGTGATCACCCGCCTGGCGGCGCACGGCGCGGCGATCGAGGGCCCCGACCGCTACGACACCGGCAGCGGCGCGGCGCCACCCGCGCCGAGCGACGCGACCACCTCGGGCTGGCGGCCCTGGCACCTGCGCGGACGTCGCCGCCGCGCCCGCCGCGGCTGAGACCGAGTCAGCCGGGCGGCACCCGGACGGTGCCGGTCGCGATCGCCACGACCTCGCCCCCGACGCGGCAGCTGACGGCCCGGCCGCCGCTCGCGGCGACCTCGCCGTGCAGGGTCGAGGGTCGGCCCATCTCGACGCCCTGGCGCACGGTGAACGTCGAGGTCCCGTCACCGGCAAGCAGCCCGTGGGCGACCAGAACCACGGCCAGACCCAGCGCGGCCGAACCGGTCGCGGGGTCCTCGGCCGCGCCGATGTCGTCGGTGAACACCCGCACCCGGGCCGTGCCGTCGTGCCACCCGACGACCGAGACGCCCGCGAGCCCAGCGCTCTGCGAGCGCAGCGCGCGCAGCAGCCGAAGGTCGGGCATCGCCTTGGCGACGGCACCGGGACGCACCATCAGGTAGCCGAAGTCCAGGCCGGCCCCGGCGACCAGCGTGGGCAACCCCACCAGGTCGCCTTCCGCCAGGCCGGTCGCCGCCAGCGGGCCACCGGGGTCGATCTCGTGCGCCACCCGGGGGTCGGTGCCGCCCACCCAGGTCACCTCACCGGCGTCTGGGCCCAGCTGCACCGCAATGAGCCCGGCGGCGCAGCCCTGCACCAGCGCCCGCCCGGCCACCAGCCCGCGCCGGGCCAGCGCCCAGGCGGCCCCGACCGAGGGGTGGCCGGCGAACGGCAGCTCGGTGAGGGGGGTGAAGATCCGCACCCGGTAGTCCGTGTCCGTCGCGTGCGGGGTGGGTGTGGCGAAGACGGTCTCGGACAGGTTGAACTCGCGGGCCAGCGACTGCAGGGCGCTGGTCGGCAGGTCGTGCGCGCCGTACACGACCGCCAGGGCGTTGCCGGCGAACGGGGTCGGGGTGAAGACGTCCACGACGTCGTACTCGAGCTCCGCGAGCTCCGCGAGCTCCACGAGCGCCCTGGGCGCCTCGGCCGCGCCGGTCGGGTCCACGGCGCTCACCGTACGCGGCGCTAGCCTGTGCGACGTGAGCGGAGCCCCCCCGCGCGTCTACGTCGCCCGCATGTCCGGCCTCGCCGTCTTCGACCCCCTCGGTGACCAGGTCGGTCGTGCCCGCGACGTCGTCGTCGTCTTCCGGGCCGGGGTGCTACCCCCCCTCGTCGTCGGCCTGGTGGTGGAGGTGCCCGGGCGCCGTCGGGTGTTCCTGCCGATGACCCGCGTCACCAGCATCGACGGCGGCCAGGTGATCACCACCGGAGTCGTCAACCTGCGCCGGTTCGAGCCGCGCCCCAGCGAGACCCTGGTGCTCGCCGAGCTGCTCGACCGCCCGGTCACG
>JBKJTJ010000051.1:0-5474 GCA_046590855.1 Actinomycetota bacterium | reverse complement strand
CGCCGTCGCCGGGCTGCACGGCACCGCGCTGGCCGTCGGGTCGGTGATCGCGGCGGCGGTGTCGGTGGCCCTCGTGCGCCGGATCGGTCGCCGGGGGCTGCTCGTCACCGGGTGCACGACCCTCGCGGTCGGCGTGCTGCTGCTCGTCCTGGCCCCCGGCATGCCCTGGACGGTCGCCGCCGCGCTCGTCGCCGGCCTGGGCGGGTCGTCGGCGTTCAACGCGGTCAGCCCGGTGCTCGCCGACCACCACCGCGAGGCGGGTGCGGCCGCGATCAGCGAGGCGAACGGCGCCGCCGCGGGTGTCGGGGTGTTCGCGCCGCTGGCGGTGGGAGCCTCGGTCGCCCTGGGTCTGACCTGGCGCGGGGCGGTGCTCGTCACGGTGCCGCTAGCGCTGGGCGCGATGCTGGCGGTCGCGCGCGCACCCCGGTCGCCGGCGCTGGTCAACAAGCCGCCACCCCGAGATGGTGCCGATGTCGTTCTGCCACCGAGGTTCTGGGTCGCTCTGGGCGTCGTGACCTGCTCGGTGGCCGTGGAGTTCTGCCTGACCTACTGGGCCGGTGACCTGCTGCGCCAGCAGACCGACGTCAGCGGCGGGGTCGCCGCTGCCCTGATCAGCGTCGTCATCGCCGGGATGGCGGTCGGCCGGCTCGGCGGCGGCCGGCTGACCCTGCGGGTCGGCGTCGAGCGGTTGCTGCTCGGTGCCTTCGGCGTGGCTGCTGCGGGGTGGGTGATCGTGTGGCAGGCCACCACCGTCCCCGCCGCGGTGGTCGGCCTGCTCGTCATCGGCCTGGGCGTCTCGGTGCAGTTCCCGCTGTCCCTGGCGCGGCTGCTTCGTGCCTCGCGGGGGCGAACCGACGCGGCCGCGAGCTGGGCCACCCTCGGCGCGGGCGTCGCCAGCGGGGGCGCACCGTTCGCCCTGGGCGCGCTGTCGGACGTCGTGGGACCGCACCGCGGCTTCGTCCTCGTCCCGGCGCTGCTGCTCGTGGCCGTCGGCGGTGTGGTGCTCGCGCCGGTGCGCCGGCGGGTGGCCCGCCGCGCCTGAGACCCGGATGGGCCCGATGGTTCAGCGACGGCGGCGGCGCACCGCGAGCCCGCCCGCCACCAGCGCCAGCGCGATCGCGGTCAGTGCCAGCAGCGGACGTCGCGGGGCGGGCGCGGGGTTCAAGGCCCCCGGTGCGGCCGTGGGTCCCGTGGTCGTCGCCGGTGGCGCCACCGCAGGAGGCAGCTCGACCCGCTGCAGGGGCTGGCGAACACCCTCGGAGCCGACCAGGACGGCTCGCCCGCCGTCCACGACGGTGAGGGTCTCGCCCTGCGGCTGGGCGGGCAGCACCACCTGCTGCAGCGGCGCGAGCAGTCGGCCCGCTGCACCGCCCGCCTGCGGCGGGGCGGGGTAGACGGTGGCGCCCGAGTACCCGCGCAGGATGATCCGGCCGTCCGGCAGCGCGGCCCCGTCGGTCACGAGCGACATGGCCACCCCGCCGACCGGCTGCGCCTGCACCGGATCCAGGGTGGATCGTCCGGCGAGGGCGGCAGCGACCGCACCGGCCGGCACCTCGTAGACGACACCCGAGAACAGGTCCTTGGTGACCAGCAGCAGCCGTCGGTCCGGCGTCCAGATCAGGGTCTCGACGTCGTGCGGGCCGTCCGGGTAGCGCACCCGCAGCGAGACCGGGCCTACCGTCGTCGAGGCGGTGGCCGACGCGCTGGACGTCGGCTCGCGCACCAGCCGCAGCACCACGCTGGCGCGCACGGCCCGGTTGTCGCCGACGTCGCCGACCCACAGCAGCCCGGCACCGTCGGCACCGCGGGTGGCGGTCATCGCCTCCATGTCGCGCGCGTCGGTGTCCGCCAGCCGCAGCGTCGAGACGGTGCGCCCGGTGCGCAGCGAGACGCCGTACACCACCGCCGAGGAGCCCGAGTCGTTGACCGTCCAGACCAGGCCGGGCCGGGTGGGGCTCGCGACCAGCCCGCTGGACTCGGTGATCCGGGGGTCCTGCACGACGACGGGGGCGGGGGTCGACGTGGACGCCGCGACGAGCAGCAGCGCCGTCAGGGCTGGCAGCATCATCGGACCATCACCGCACCAGCGAGCCGATCGCTGCGGCCAGGACCAGGGCGACCAGCGCGACGGTCACGACGAGACGACGCACGCGCGGGGTCATGGCACGCGTCGTGGAGTCACTGCCTCACCCTACGGCGCACGGCGACGGCGACCAGGCTGCGGGGATCACGCCGCCGTGCGGTTGCTGACGTCAGGCTGCCGGAACCGGCTCGCCGACGTCCGCGGTGACCTCGCTGCGGGCCGCGACCGGTCGCTGGATGAGCAGGTGCGGTGACTCGCGCCGGCGCACTCGGACGACGACGCGCTGGCTGACCATCGCCCAGGCGACGGCCGTCGCCGCGGTGAGCAGGGCGACGACGCCGCCGACCCCGATCGTCCAGCGGGCACCGAACTGCGCACCGACCCAGCCGATGATCGGCGCCCCGAGCGGCGTGCCGCCCATGAAGATCGCCATGTACAGCGCCATGACGCGTCCGCGCATCTCGGGTGACACCGACAGCTGGACGGTGGCGTTGGCGCTGGTCATCAGGGTCAGCGACGAGAGCCCGACGGGCACCAGGGCGATGGCGAACAGCGTGTACGTCGGCATGGCGGCGGCGATCGAGCTGAACACCCCGAACGCGAACGTCGAGCCGACCACCAGGCGCAGCGTCGGCTTCTCGCGACGGGCCGCGAGCAGCGCTCCGCTGAGCGAGCCGATCGCCATGATCGAGCCGAGCAGGCCGTACTGGCCGGGGCCCTTGTGGAACACCGAGGTGGCCATCAGCGCCGTGGTCATCTGGAAGTTCAGACCGAAGGTGCCGACCATGCCCACGACGGCGAGCACGAGCACCAGGTCGGGCCGGCGCCGGACGTACCGCAGGCCGGCGCGCATCTGCCCCTTGCCGCGCGCCGCCGGTGGTGGTGGCACCAGCTCGCGCACCCGCATCCGGCTCAGTGACGCGATGACCGCGAGGAAGGACGCCGCGTTGATCAGGAAGACCGGGCCGGTGCCGACCCAGGCGATGAGCAGGCCGGCCAGCGCCGGTCCGACGATGCGCGCCGCGTGGAAGGACGCGCTGTTCAGGCCCACGGCGTTGCTGAGGTCCTCCCGCGGCACCATCTCGCTGACGAACGCCTGACGAGCGGGCGCGTCGACGGCGGCCGCGGCACCGAGCGCGAGCGCGAAGACGTAGACCATCCACAGCCGCACGGTGCCGGTGACGACGAGCAGACCCAGCACCAGCCCGATGCTGCCCATCGCCGCCTGGGTCATCATCAGCAGACGCCGCTTGGGCAGCCGGTCGGCCAGCACCCCGGCGATCGGCGCGAGCACGAGCATGGGCGCGAACTGCAGACCCGTGGTGATCCCGAGGGCCACCGCCGAGTGGTCGGTCAGGACCGTCAGCACCAGCCAGTCCTGCGCGACCCGCTGCATCCAGGTGCCGATGTTGGAGACGATCGCTCCGGTCATCCACAGCCGGTAGTTGAACGTGCGAAGCGCGCGGAACGTCGGACTCACTCGGCCACGACCTTGCTCAGGATCACCGCGGCCCGCGCCATGATCTCGCGCTCCTCGGGATCCAGGGCGGCCAACCGACGGGCCAGCCAGGCCTCGCGACGACGACGGGTCTCGGCGACCTCGCGGCGACCCAGGTCCGAGAGCGCCACGAGCACCTGGCGGCCGTCGGTGGGGTGGTCGGTGCGGGTCACCAGGCCGAGGACCTCGAGGGCCGCGAGGGTGCGCGTCATCGACGGCGGCCGCACCTTCTCGTGCTCGGCGATCTCGCGCGGCGTGAGCGGGCCGTGCCGGTCCAGCACCGACAGGACGGTGAACTGGCCGGGTGTGACGTCGTCCGAGCTGCGCTCGTTGCGCAGGCGTCGCGACGTGTGCAGCAGCGCCACGCGCAGCTCTGCTGCGAGGGATGCGGACCGCAGGGCGGTGCGGGATGGCGCGGACATGTCATTAGCGTACCTCATTACCCGTGCTAACGATCTTGCCGGGAGAGCAGACCCATCGACCCTCGCGCGGCGTCGAGCGTGGCCGTCGCGTGCGGGCGCACGGCGTCGGCACCGGCGCCGAGCAGGGCGGCCACCGCCTCAGGATCGGCTGCGAGCTCACGTTGGCGACGTTGGAGCGGCTCGAGCAGCTCGACCACGGCCTCAGTCAGGGCCGCCTTCAGTGCGGCGGAGCCATGCAGCCCAGCCACGGCCTGCTCGGCGGACCGTCCGGTCACGGCACCGAGCACCACCGCGAGGTTGGTGACCCCGGGGCGCGCCGGGTCGTCCGCCGCGAGCGTCGGGTCGTCGTCGGTCACCGCCCGCCGCACCTTCGCGGCGATCGTGTCGGCGTCGTCCATCAGGAACAGCACCCCGGACGGGTCTGCGTCGGACTTGCCCATCTTGGACGTCGGGTCACGCAGGTCCTTGACCCGGGCGGCGGCCGGTTGGACGGCCGCGCGCGGCACGGTGAACACCTCGCCGTATCGGGCGTTGAAGCGCTTGGCCAGCGCGACGGCCAGCTCGAGGTGCTGACGCTGGTCGTCGCCCACCGGGACGACGTCGGTGCGGTGAAGCAGGATGTCGGCCGCCATCAGGGCGGGATAGGTGAGCAGCGACAACCGGGTCGAAGGGTTGCCGCGACCCTTCTCCTTGAACTGCACCATTCGCTGCATCTCGCCGTACGTCGCCGTGCACTCGAGCAGGTAGGACAGCTCGGTGTGTGCGGGAACGGCGGACTGGACGAAGAGCGTGGCGCTGGCGTCCAGGCCGCACGCCAACAGCGTGGTGGCCATCTCGAGGGTGTCAGCGCGCAGGCGTGCGGGGTCGTGCTCGACGGTCAGCGCGTGCAGGTCGACGACGCAGACCAGCACATCGTTGGTGGCCTCGGCTGCCAGGTCGAGGACCGGACGGATCGCGCCGAGGTAGTTGCCGAGCTGAAGTCGCCCGGTCGGCTTCAGGCCGGTGAACACTCGCTGGCGGGGGAAGGGACGGTCGGTCATCGCAGCTCCTGGGTTCAGGAGCCGCTCACGAGGACGAGATCGACACGAGCGTCTGATGATGACGCCGGCACCGACGGGGCCGCCCATCGTGGGCGGCCCGGGGAATGACGAAGAGGGTGGCCGCCCTAGCGGAGCCACCACGAGCAGGTGCACGTCGTCATGACCTCGATGGTGCAGCACCTGGGTCGCCGGCGGCAACCCGTTCCGGCGGTCATGCCGCAGGTCGTGCCGCAGGTCGTGCCGCAGGTGGAGCCGTTCGTCGTGAGAGGCGCCTCGCGGTGAGCCGCCGGAGCGACCCACGAGCGTGGACGTCGTCATCCGGTGTCCTGGTCGGTGGCTTCGGCTCGGGCGCGTTGTTGATGTTGTCGGTGGTGTTGTTGTCGTTGGTGCCAGCGGGTGGCGAGGGCGGTGATGGCTGCTTCGACGGCGAT
>JBKJTJ010000380.1:0-4808 GCA_046590855.1 Actinomycetota bacterium | reverse complement strand
CTGTACGCCGTCGGTGGCCAGGACCTCGGCTATCTGCCCGGCAGCGAGTCCGAGAAGATGGGCCCCTGGGCGCAGGCGGTCTTCGACACCCTGGGCGCGCTGGTCTCCAGCGAGGTCGTCGACGAGATCATCGACCGCGGCATGCTCGAGGTGCTCCCCCTGACGCACATCCGGGGCCGCTCGCTGCACGACGCCTTCGTCATCGTCGACGAGGCGCAGTCGCTCGAGCGCAACGTGCTGCTGACGGTCCTGTCCCGCGTGGGCCAGAACTCCAAGGTGGTGCTGACCCACGACGTCGCCCAGCGGGACAACCTGCGGGTGGGCAGGCACGACGGGGTCGCTGCCGTGATCGAGGCCCTCAAGGGCCACCCGCTGTTCGCCCACGTCACGCTGACGCGGTCCGAGCGCTCGCCCATCGCGGCCCTGGTCACCGAGCTGCTCGAGGGTCTGGACGTGTGATCCAGGTCACGCCGGACGGCGCCAACTTGTCCTGACGGGGGCCGGGCGGGCACCGTAGGGGGTCACAGCCCACCTGCCCCGCACGCCGGGGTGAGGCCATGACCCGGTCAGCGAGCACCTCGGCCGGTCCGTCCGAGAGGTCACCGTGCGCCATCGCGCCCCTACGCGCCCCGTCCTTCGCCGCCCCGTCGTCCGCACCGCCCTGCTGTGCAGCGCCGGCGCGGTCGCCGCTGCTGCCGCTGTCAGCGGTGCGGTCGCCGCCCCCTCGGGGGGTGCGGCGCAGGCCGTCCCGGCTGTGTTCGTCGTCCCCGCGTCGGCTCGCGTCCACGCCGGTGAGCACGCCGACGTCACGATGGCCCGGCGCTCTGCCGGCGAGCACCGCAGCGAGGTGGCTGCGGTGAGCCACCGCGTCGGTGTCCTCCGTTCGCAGGTGGCCGCCGCCGAGCGCCAGAAGGCGGAGCAGGAGCGGGCCCGCGCCGAGCGGGTCAGCCGCGACCGCGAGCGCTTGCGGCTCGCCGTCCGCGACCCGCAGTCCGCCGCCCGCGTGCTGGCCGCCCGGCGCGGGTGGGGTCAGACGCAGTTCTCGTGCCTGGACTCGCTGTGGTCCAAGGAGAGCCAGTGGCGCACCAGCGCCGACAACCCGACGTCCAGCGCCTACGGCATCCCGCAGGCCCTGCCGGGCAAGCGGATGGCCACCGTCGGCGCCGACTGGCGCACCAACCCGCTGACCCAGATCACGTGGGGCCTGCGGTACATCGAGAGCGCCTACGGGACGCCGTGCGCCGCCTGGGCGCACAGTCGCGCCACCAACTGGTACTGAGCCGGCAGCTGCTCCTGAGCCGGCGCAGGTCGCTGTCAGCGGCGCGGGCGAGTCATGGCGAGGACGTCGAGCGCCTCGTCGAGCTGGGCCATCGTGAGCTCGCCGCGGTCGACGAAGCCGAGGTCCAGCACGCTCTGGCGGATCGTCGCGCGGTCGGCGACGGCGGCCTTGGCCACCTTCGCCGCCGCCTCGTAGCCGATCAGCCGGTTCAGCGGGGTCACCACCGAGGGCGAGCCCTCGGCCAGCTCGCGGCAGCGCTCGACGTCCGCCACCAGGCCCTCGACGCAGCGGTCGGCGAGCAGACGGGTCGAGGACGTCAGCAGCCGCAGCGACTCGAGCACCGCGCGGCCGAGCACCGGCATCATCACGTTCAGCTCGAACGTGCCCGACGCGCCCGCGACCACGACGGTCGCGTCGTTGCCGATGACCTGCGCGCAGACCATCAGGACGGCCTCGGGGACGACCGGGTTGACCTTGCCGGGCATGATGCTCGACCCCGGCTGCAGGTCCGGCAGGTGAACCTCACCCAGACCCGCCCGCGGCCCCGAGCCCATCCACCGCAGGTCGTTGCAGATCTTGGTCAGGCTGACCGCCACCGTGCGCAGCTGGCCGGAGAGCTCGACCAGGCCGTCGCGCGCCCCCTGGGCCTCGAAGTGGTCGCGCGCCTCAGTGAGAGGCAGGCCGGTGGACGCGGCCAGGTCGGCGATCACCGCCGCGGCGAACCCGGGCGGGGTGTTGATGCCGGTGCCGACGGCGGTCCCACCCAGCGGCAGCTCGGCCACCCGGGGCAGGGTGGAGCGCAGCCGCTCGAGACCGTGCCGCAGCTGCGCCGCGTAGCCGCCGAGCTCCTGCCCGAGGGTCACCGGCGTCGCGTCCATCAGGTGCGTCCGGCCCGCCTTGACGACCTCCGCGTACTCGTCCGCCTTGCGCTGCAACGACTGCGCGAGGTGCTCGAGCGCGGGCGCCAGGTCGTTGACGACCGCGTCGGTGGCCGCCAGGTGCAGGCTGGTGGGGAAGGTGTCGTTGCTGGACTGAGACGCGTTGACGTGGTCGTTGGGGTGCACGGTCGCACCCAGCGCCCGGGTGGCCAGGGTGGCGATCACCTCGTTGACGTTCATGTTGGTCGAGGTGCCTGACCCGGTCTGGAACACGTCGACGGGGAACTGGTCGTCGTGACGCCCGTCGACGACCTGCGCGGCGGCCTCGCTGACCGCCCGGGCGACGTCCGCGTCGATGACCCCGAGGTCGGCGTTGACGCGCGCGGCGGCGCCCTTGATCCGCGCCAGGGCCCGCACCTGCGCGGTCTCGACCCGGGTGCCCGAGATCGGGAAGTTCTCGATGGCGCGCTGGGTCTGGGCCTGCCACAGGGCCGCCGCCGGCACCCGCACCTCACCCATCGTGTCGTGCTCGGTCCGGTACGCGTCGTCGGTCATGGCCCCATCGTGCTCCCCCGTCTCTCAGGAGGGGCGACGTAGTCTGGCAGCCGTGACGACGACGGCGGGTGCCCCCGCACCGCCGCGCCCCGTCGAGACGCTGCGGCGGGGCGTGCCGTCGCTGGTCGCGTGGGTGGTGCGCGTGGCGGCCGTGCTCTCGCTGGTCGCGCTGTTCACCCGCCGGGATCACCAGCCGCGCAACCACGTGGTCGACGCGGTGTCCGACGGACTGACGCTCGCCGTGATCGTCGCTGCCGCCGCCGTGCTGCTGGTGCTGGCCCGGGCCCTGGCCCGCCGCAAGCGCCGCGCCTGGCGCATCGTCCTCGCGGTCACGGTGCTCGCGACGGCGCAGTACGCCCGCCTGCACGTGTGGGAGCCCGCCGGCCTGAACGCCGCGATCGCCGCGCTGCTGCTGTGGACCCGCGCGGACTTCCGCGCCGAGTCCGAGCCGTCGTCGCGCTGGACGTCGCTGCGCGCCGGGCTGCTCACCGGCGCCGTGTCGCTGCTGGCCGGACTGGCGATCACCGGACGCACCGCCCCGGACGCCGACAGCTGGTCGGTGCTCAGTCAGACCCTGGCGGGCCTGTTCGGCTTCGCCCCCGACCTGCCCTTCCGCCGCCCCGAGCTCGGTGACCTCACCTCGATCGCACTGACCTCGCTCGGCGTCCTGACCCTCGGCGTCGTCCTCGTCACGCTGCTGGCACCGCGGCGCAAGCCCGCCGTCCTGCTGCCGGACGACGAGAGCCGGCTGCGCGGGCTGCTCACCCGCCACGGTGGCTGCGACTCGCTCGGGTACTTCGCGCTGCGCCGCGACAAGAGCGCGATGTTCTCGCCCACGGGCAAGGCCGCGATCGCCTACCGCGTCGTCGGCGGGGTGAGCCTGGCCTCCGGCGACCCGGTCGGCGACCCCGAGGCGTGGCCGGGCGCGATCAGCGCGTGGCTGGACGAGGCGGCCCGGTTCGCCTGGGTGCCCGGGGTGCTCGGGGCCAGCCAGCAGGGCGCGTCCGCGTACGTGCGCGCCGGCCTGGACGCCCTCGAGATCGGCGACGAGGCCGTGCTCGACCTCGCCACGTTCTCGTTGGACGGCCGCGACATGCGCTCGGTGCGCCAGTCCGTGGGGCGGGTGCGCCGGGCCTGCTACACCGCGCAGGTCGACCGCCAGCGCGACCTGAGTTCGAGCGAGCTCGCCGAGGTCGAGCGGGCCAGCGAGCGGCTGCGGGACGGCGAGGTCGAGCGCGGCTTCTCGATGGCGCTGGGCCGGCTCGGCGACCCCGCCGACGGGGACGCGGTGATCGTCCGCGCCCGCGACGGTGCGGGCGACCTCGTCGCTGTGCTGGCCCTGGTGCCCTGGGGTGCCGACGGGCTCTCACTGGACCTGATGCGTCGCTCACGGGAGAGCGAGAACGGGACCATGGAGTTCCTCGTCGCGGCGCTGGCCGAGCGGGCGGACGCGCTGGGGGTGCGCCGGCTGTCGCTGAACTTCGCGGTGTTCCGCTCGGCGCTCGAGCGTGGCGGCCAGGTCGGCGCCGGCCCGGTCCTGCGGGCCTGGCGCTCGGTGCTGCTGTGGGCCTCGCGCTGGTGGCAGATCGAGTCGCTGTACCGCGCGAACGCCAAGTACCACCCGCAGTGGGTGGCCCGGATGGTCTGCTTCCCGCGCGCCGCCGACCTGCCGCGCGTCGCGGTGGCAGCGCTGCAGGCCGAGGCGTTCGTCGTCCGGCCGCGGCTATCGCTGCTGCTGCGGCCGCGTCGATGACCTGCCCCTAGCCGGGGCCGACCGGGATGGTCGTCGCGAGCGGCGTCGTGGTCGTCGCGAAGAAGTCGCCGCCCTTGTCGTCGACGACGATGAACGCGGGGAAGTCGACGACCTCGATCCGCCACACCGCCTCCATCCCCAGCTCGGGGTACTCGAGCACCTCGACCTTGGTGATGCAGTCCTGCGCCAGCCGGGCGGCCGGCCCGCCGATCGAGCCGAGGTAGAAGCCGCCGTACGTCGCGCACGACCGCGTCACCACCGACGACCGGTTGCCCTTGGCCAGCATCACCAGCGACCCCCCCGCGGCCTGGAACTGCTCGACGTAGGAGTCCATCCGGCCCGC
>JBKJTJ010000375.1:0-5704 GCA_046590855.1 Actinomycetota bacterium | reverse complement strand
TGCGCGACCTGGCGGCCGCCCACCCCGACGCCGCGCTGTTCTTCATCACCGGCGCGGACGCGGTGGGCCAGGTCCTGTCGTGGAAGGACGTCGACGAGCTCTTCGACCTCGCGAGGTTCGTCGGCGTCACCCGCCCAGGCCACGAGCTGTCGCGGCGCGGGGTGCCGGCGGCGCGGATCAGCCTGCTCGAGATCCCCGCTCTGGCGATCTCGTCCACCGACTGCCGCGCCCGCGTGCGGGCGGACGAGCCGGTCTGGTACCTCGTGCCGGACGGGGTCGTGCAGTTCATCGCGAAGTACGGGCTCTACCGAACGGGTGAACCTGCCGACAGAGGTTAGGTGGCTGACCTGCTGATCCCTGACGATCGAACCGAGGGCCCGGATGCCGCGCGCCCGCGGCGGGTGCCGCCGGGGGCCCGGCCGTGGGCCCGGCGCGAGCCCGGGTGGTCCGAGCCGCAGGTCGTCCCGGGGCCGCAGCCGACGCGGATGACCCGGCGTCGGGCCCTGCAGGCCGATGCGGTGAGCCACGGGTGGGCACCCGACCCGTCGCTGACGGCTCCGGTGCTGCAGCGGGTCGAGGACGAGCTGGTGCTGCTGCTGGACCACCCCCCGACGCAGGCGCCGCTGCGTACGGCCGCGCCGTCGCAGCGGCCCTCTGCCGCCCCTCGCAAGCCGCCCGCACCCGGCCGGACCCTGCTGCCGACGTCGGCAGGGCGCTCGCGGCGGGTGCGTCTGCTGGTGACGCTGGTCGTGCTCCTCGTCGCGGCGGCCGCGGTCGTGACCGCCGTGCAGCTGCGCGGGCGATCGGGGGACGGGGTGGCCGCGCCGGTCGCTGCGGTCGCCCGCCAGCACGTCGTGGCGCTCGCCCTGGCCGACGGCGCGCAGGTGACCGGGATCTCGGTGCTCGCCTCCGGTGCGGGCCCCTCGCAGCAGGTGCTGGTGCCCAGCCGCTTGGTGCTCGACGTCCCGGGGGCGGGTCGCGTGCCGCTCACCCAGGCCCTGGCACCCGGTCGGTCCGCCGTCGGCGCGGCCCTGGCCGACGCCCTCGACCTGCGCGTCGACGCCACCTGGGTGCTCGACACCGGTGCGCTCACCGCACTGGTGAACGCGATCGGCGGCGTCACCGTCGACGTGGACGTGGACGTCACCAAGGGGCAGGACGTCGGCGCCGCGGTGCTGGTCGCTGCCGGCCCACAGCAGCGGCTGAGCGGGGCCCAGGCGGCGTCGTACGCCCAGTGGCTGGTGGGCAGCGAGCCCGAGGCGTCGCGCCTCGCCCGTCAGGACGCGGTGGTGGAGGCCGCCCTCGGCGCGCTCCCCGCCGCGGCCGACCAGCGCCGATCGGTGCTGGCCACCCTGCCCGGGGCGCCGACGGGCCCTGAGCTGGCGGCCGTGGTCGACACCACCGGTGGGCTGCGAGCCGAGGCTGCCGCGGGCCGGCTGGCCTCGACCCTGCTGCCGGTCAAGGACATCGACGCAGGGGGCGACACCACGTCGTACGGGCTGGACGAGAGCGCCAGCGCCGAGATGGTGCGCTCTCGGCTGGCCGGTGCGGCCCTCACGGTGCCGGTCGGTGGCCGCACCCGGGTGCTGGTGCAGAACGGCGTGGGCACGCCAGGGCTCGGGGACGCCGCCCGCTCGCGCCTGGTCGCCGCGGGACTGCGCTACGTGGGCGGGGGCAACGTCGAGGGGTTCGGAGTCGTCCAGTCCCTCGTGCTGCTGCCCGACGGCTCCACCGCCAGCCGGGCCCGGGGAGCCGCGGTCGTCAAGGCCCTGGGCCTGACCGCAGACGCGCTGCGCGTCAGCGACACCGCGCCGACGATCGCCGACCTGGTGGTGGTGCTCGGTCGGGACTTCGGTCCGGGCGGCCACGCGTGAGACGCTGGCGGGCCTGCCCCACCGCCTCACCGAAGGAGTTCCCGTGACCGCGACCGACCGCGCCCGCGAGCTGGTGCTCGCCGCCGCCGCGGCCGCCTCCGAGAAGCTCGCGACCGACGTCGTCGCCATCGACGTCAGCGAGCAGCTCGTCATCACCGACGCCTTCCTGCTCGCCTCGGCGCCGAACGAGCGGCAGGTGGCGTCCATCGTCGACGCCGTGCAGGAGCGGCTGCTGACCCTGGGCGCCAAGCCGCTGCGCCGCGAGGGCGAGCGCGACGGTCGGTGGGTGCTGCTGGACTACGCCGAGATCGTCGTCCACGTGCAGCACGACGAGGAGCGGATCTTCTACGCGCTCGAGCGGCTGTGGAAGGACTGCCCGCTGATCGAGCTGCCTGAGCAGTCGCGCGGTCGGCCCCGCGAGGCCGACCGCTACGACGCGTGAGCGCCCCTCGCCGGCGGGTGCTGCTGCTGCGCCACGGCCGCACCACCTGGAACGCGCAGTCCCGGTTCCAGGGCCAGCTCGACATCGACCTGGACGACGTGGGCCGGGCCCAGGCCGAGCGCGCCGGTGAGCTGCTCGCTCGGCTGCGTCCTGACCTGCTGGTCTCCTCCGACCTGCGCCGTGCCCAGGACACCGCGGGCGCCCTGGTGCGCCGTACCGGGCTGCCCGTCACGACCGACGAGCGGCTGCGTGAGACGTTCGCCGGCCGGTGGCAGGGCCTGACGATCGCCGAGATGGACGAGCGGTACCCCGCCGAGCGGGCCAGCTGGAGCGCCGGCGCCGACGTGCCGGCGGGTGTGGACGGCGAGCGGCGCAGCGAGGTGGGCGCGCGGGTCAGCGCAGCGCTCGTCGAGCACGCGGCGCGGTTGCCGGACGGCGGGCTGCTCGTGGCCGTGACGCACGGGGGCGCTGCGTCGTCCGGGCTGCACCACCTGCTGGGCGTGCCGCGGGCGTCGTGGCCGGTGCTGTCGGGCCTGGGCAACTGCCACTGGAGCATGGTGCGCGAGCACCGCGACCGGCGCTGGGTGCTCGAGGAGCACAACGCGGGGTCGCTGCCCGAGGTGGTCGTCGGTGACGAGTCCTGACGGCGACGCGCACCGTGTTTTGGCGCCGGGGTTCGCTGGACGATAGACTCGGCGACGCCTTCGGGCACGGGGCTGTGGCGCAGCTGGTAGCGCACTTCCATGGCATGGAAGGGGTCAGGGGTTCGAATCCCCTCAGCTCCACCCCGAGGACGGCGGTCTGCGAGTCAGCAGGCCGCCGTTCGGCGTTCGCGGGTGACCCGGTGTCAAGTCCGCGCCCCCGCGTGACGACACTGTGCCCGTGAGCTCTCCCGACGCGTCCCTCGCCCGGCCGCCCGCCCGCTTCCCGTACGCCGTCGACGCCGTCGCGGCGGCCTTGGCCCTGGCCGGGTCGATTGCCCTCGCGCTCACCCTCGACCCGGCCTGGGTCGCCGTCCTCGTGCTGGCGGCTGCGCTCACCGGACTCGGCGTCGGGTCGTGCTGGCGCGGCGCCGTCGCCGTCGTGGGGTCCGTCGTCGGGTGGCTCGTGGCGTTCGCGCTGTTCCTGTCCGAGATGGTCCGCATCAGCTCGGCCCAGCGCACCTCGTGGACCATGTCGGGGCTCGCGCTGCTGGCCGCGGCCGGGGTCGCCGTCATCACCCGAGCGCGCGGCGAGCGCGAGCGCGCCGAGACCGACCGGGCGATCGAGCGGGCGCAGGACGTCGCCGTCCACGACTCGCTCACGGGGCTGACGAACCGGCGCGGCCTCGCGCTGCTCGGTGGCCAGATCCTGGAGTCCGCGCGCCGCCGCGGCGACGCCGTGTACTGCATCTTCGTCGACGTGGACGGCCTGTCCCGGGTCAACGAAGAGCTCGGCCACGGCGCCGGGGACGACGTCCTGCTGACCGTCGCCGAAGGGCTGCGTCGCTCGACCCGTGCCACCGACGCCGTGGCCCGGTGGGGCGACGACGAGTTCGTCGTCGTCGGCCCCGGCACCGGCCTCGCGCCGCTGGAGATGGAGCGCCGGATCCGCGCGCACTGCGTCGAGCACACGGCGATCGACCGGCGGATCTGGCAGGCCCGGGTCAGCGCCGGTGGGTCCGTCCTCGAGCCGTGGGACGACGGCACCGTCGACACCATGCTGCGCCTCGCCGACCGCGAGATGCACCTGCGTCGGGCCCTGCGCCGCGAGGCCGGGGCCCCGGCGTACCGGCCGACCCGGCTCGAGCAGAGCCCCCAGCGTCCGCACCCGCGCCACCCCGGCGGCTGGCAGGGCTGAGCCCGCCCTGCGCTAACCTGGCCCGGTGAGGGCCGACGTGCTTCTTAGCCGGCCGCGCTGACCTCCTAGCGGTGTCGGCCCAGCCGGGCCCGGCCCGCGTCAGCGCGGCCCGTGCGGCCTGCCCCGACGCGTGCGCGTCGCGGTCCCCCCGGCACCACGCAGCAGCCCGCGCCCGGTGGCGCGACGGGCGACCAGACGGGACGACATGAGCGAGCAGACGAGCACGACCACGCGGGCCGGCGAGCCCGACCAACCGGCACACCGGTACACGGCGAACCTCGCCGCCGACATCGAGCAGCGGTGGCAGGACGTCTGGCAGGGCGAGGGCACCTTCCGGGCGCCGAACCCCGCCGGCCCGTGGGCCGACCCCGAGCAGGTCGCGGGCCGCGACAAGCTGTACATCCTGGACATGTTCCCCTACCCCAGCGGAGCAGGCCTGCACGTCGGCCACCCGCTGGGGTACATCGCGACCGACGTCTACGGCCGGTTCCAGCGGATGCGCGGGCGCAACGTCCTGCACGCGCTGGGCTACGACGCGTTCGGGCTGCCGGCCGAGCAGTACGCCATCCAGACCGGGGCGCACCCGCGCGCCACCACCGAGGCGAACATCGCGAACATGCGTCGTCAGCTTCGCCGTCTGGGCCTGGCGCACGACGACCGGCGCTCGCCCGCCACCACCGACGTGGAGTTCTACCGCTGGACCCAGTGGGTGTTCCTGCAGGTCTACGACGCCTGGTTCGACGCCGAGGCGGACGGCGGCCGCGGCCGGGCCCGCCACGTCGACGAGCTGCGGGCCGAGCTGGCGTCCGGTGCGCGTCCGGTGCCCGGCGGTGGCACCTGGGGTGAGCTGTCGGCCGCCGAGCAGCGCCGGGTCGTCGACGACCATCGGCTGGCCTATCTGTCCGACGCGCTCGTCAACTGGTGTCCCGGCCTCGGGACGGTCCTGGCGAACGAGGAGGTCACTGCCGAGGGCCGCAGCGACATCGGCAACTTCCCGGTGTTCAAGCGCAACCTGCGTCAGTGGAAGATGCGCATCACCGCGTACGGTGACCGCCTGCTGGCCGACCTGGACGGCCTGGACTGGCCCGACCCGGTCAAGCACATGCAGCGCAACTGGATCGGGCGCAGCGAGGGCGCGACCGTGCGGTTCACCACCGAGCGCGGCGACATCGGCGTGTTCACCACGCGGCCGGACACGTTGTTCGGCGCCACGTTCGTGGTGCTCGCGCCGGAGCACCCGCTGGTCGACGCGCTGGTGCCCGGCGCCTGGCCGGCCGGGACCAACCCGGCGTGGACCGCGGGTGCCGGCGACCCGACGTCCGCCGTCACGGCCTACCGCGAGATGGCGGCAGCCAAGACCGACCTCGAGCGCCAGGCCGAGGGCCGCGAGAAGACCGGTGTGTTCACCGGTGGTTTCGCGACCAACCCCGTGACGGGACAACCGGTTCCGGTGTTCGTCGCCGACTACGTGCTGATGGGCTACGGCACCGGCGCGATCATGGCCGTTCCGGCGCAGGACCAGCGCGACTGGGCGTTCGCGACGTCGTAC
>JBKJTJ010000266.1:0-7622 GCA_046590855.1 Actinomycetota bacterium | reverse complement strand
ACGGTGGACGAGCCCCTGCTGATGCACCGGCTGCTCGACCTCGGGGTCGACGGGGTGATCACCGACCGGCCCGACGTCCTGCGCGAGGTGCTGGTGCAGCGCGGTCGGTGGCGACCGCTGGGCTGCTGAGTCAGCGGCGGTCGACAGCGACGTCCTCGGGGGTGTGCAGGCGCACCATGGTGCGAGACACGTTGGGGGGCAACGAGTTCGGCGTCGCGAGCGACACGATGACCATGACGGCGAACGCGAGCGGCACCGTCCACGCAGCGGGCTGGGCGAGCAACGACCCGCCCCAGCCGTCCCCGGCGAGCCCGGCCATCGTCGTGAGCACCGCTGCGCTGGCCAGCCCGCCGCCGGCGCCCAGGCCGGCGAGGGCGCCGGTGCGGCTCAGTCGGCGCCACCAGATGCCGAGCACCAGCAGGGGGCAGAACGTCGAGGCGGCGACGGCGAAGGCCAGCCCGACCGTGTCGGCCAGGCTCAGTGAGCCGCTCGAGACGGCGAGCGCCAGCGGCACGGTGATCGCGGCGACGGTGGCCGACCGGAATCCGCGCAGGGTGTCAAGGCGGGCCCGGCCGGTGCGTCGACGACGCAGATCCTGATGCAGCACACCGGCGATCGACATCGTCAGCCCCGACGACGTGGACAGGAACGCCGCGAAGGCCCCCGCCGTGGTCAGGGCGCTGAGCAGCTGCCCGCCCAGCCCCGGCACCAGCCGGCTCGGCAGCAGCAGCACGACCGTGTCGGCCTGGCCGCTGGCCACCAGGTCGGAGGCGTAGACCCGGCCGAGCGCGCCGTACACGGGCGGGAACAGGTAGAACGCACCGAGCAGCGCGATGACGGTGAGCGTGGTGCGCCGCGCTCCGCGGCCGTCCGGGTTGGTGTAGAAGCGAACCAGCACGTGCGGCAACCCCATCGTGCCGAAGAACAGCGCCAGGACGATCGAGTACGTGCCGTACAGCGGGTGCGGGCGCCCGCCGGCGCCCGACAGCGGGGTCACCCAGCTTGCACCGTCCGCGGCGGCGGCGGGTGACGGTGACCCCTGGGAGTGCCAGACGAGCAGGACGAAGAACAGCGGCACGGCGATCGCGGTGAGCTTGAGCCAGTACTGGAAGGCCTGGACGAAGGTGATCGAGCGCATGCCGCCGGCCACGACGTTCAGCAGCACCACGACGGCGACGACGACCCCGCCGACCCAGCGCGGCGCACCGGTCACCGCCCGCAGGGCCAGGCCGGCGCCCTGCAGCTGCGGGATCAGGTAGAGCCAGCCGATGCCGACGACGAGCAGCGAGGCGGCGGTGCGCACTCGCGCCGACTCCAGCCGCGCCTCGGCGAAGTCCGGCAGCGTGTAAGCCCCCGACCGGCGCAGGGGCGCAGCGACCAGCACGAGCAGCACGAGGTAGCCCGCGGTGTAGCCGACGGGGAACCACAGCATGTCCGTGCCGGCCGTCAGCACCAGTCCGGCGACGCCGAGGAACGACGCGGCGGACAGGTACTCGCCGCTGATGGCCGAGGCGTTCCACCCCGGCGTGACCGCGCGCCCGGCCACGTAGAAGTCGCTGGTGGTTCGGGACAGCCGCAGCCCGAAGGCGCCGACGGCGAGGGTCGCGGTGGTCACGAGCAGGACGGCGACGACGCTGGCCACCGGCGACAGGCCGGGGTCGACGACGTGCAGGACGGCGAGCACGTCAGCGCCGGCGCAGGACATCGGCGAACTCGGCCTCGTTGCGCTCGGCGTGGCGGACGTAGTAGCGGGCGGCGCCCCACAGCATGGGGTAGGCGAGCACACCGAGCAGCAACCAGGGCAGGGGCAGGCCCAGCACCCGCGAGCCGGCGACGGAGGGCACGATCGCGAACAGCAGCGGCAGCCCCCCCAGCAGCACGGCCGTGGCGGCGAGCACGCTGAGTGCCAGCCGCAGCTGGCTGCGTAGCAGCGAGCGCATGTAGACCTCACCGAGCCCGGTCTGGGCGTCGATCTCGTCGACGGCGGGCCGGCTGGCCGCCCGCCGCGCGGCGTTCATCCGCGGGCTGGTCACCCGGACCCGGTCGGCCATCAGGCGCCCTGGGGTGCCGCTGCGCGGATCAGCCGGTCGCGCAGCTCGCGGGTGTGGCGACGGCTGACCGCCAGCTCGACCGCCCCGAGGCGCACCGAGCACCGTCCCGGCTCGGTGCGCACCTCGTCGACGTGCGCGAGCTGCACGAGGGTGCTGCGGTGGATCCGGACGAAACCCGCTGTACCCCAACGTTCTTCGAGGGTCGTCAGCGGCACCCGCAGCAGGTGGCTGCCGTCGGCGGTGTGCAGGCGGGCGTAGTCGCCCTGGGCCTCGACGTACCGCACCTGCGAGCGCTGCACGAACCGGGTCACCCCGGCCAGCTCGACGGCGATGGTCTCGTCGGCCGGTGAGGCGGCCGGCTCGCCCGAGCTGGCGACCCCCTCGACGACCCGGCGGACGGCCTCGGCGAGGCGCTCGGCCCGCACCGGCTTCTTGACGTAGTCGGTGGCCTGCAGGTCGAAGGCGTCGACGGCGTGCTCGTCGTACGCGGTGACGAACACGACCTGCGGGCGGCGGGTGAACCGGGCCAGCACCCGAGCCAGGTCGAGGCCGTCCAGCCCCGGCATCTTGATGTCGCAGAAGACGACGTCGAGATCCTCGGACTCCAGCAGCCGCAGGGCCTGCGCGCCGCCCTGGGCGGTGATGACCCGACCGATGCGGTCGTCTCGGTCGAGCAGGAACGCGAGCTCGGACAGGGCGGGCGCCTCGTCGTCCACGACGAGCGCGAACAGCGGCGACGGTGCCTCGGCCATGGCGCGCAGACTAGGGCCCCGGCGTCCTCACGACACCCCGACCTGCGCCGGACCGGTGCGCACGAGGACATCCGGGTGCGAGCTGATGGCCGTCGCCGACCCGTCGCGGTGGACCGTCACCGACAGCGGGTGGTCGCCCAGTCGCAGCCCGTCGACCGTCAGCTCGCCCCACGGCTGCACGCTCGGGGGGCGCAGCGTCAGCGTGCCGCCCGGGACGTCGGGACGCAGCCCCAGCGCGAGGGTGGCCACGCAGGTGCCGGCGGCCGCCGACCACGCCTGCGGCCGGCAGGACGCGGGGTAGGGCAGCGGACCGGACGCGTCCGCCTGGACGCCGGCATACAGCTCGGGCAGCCGGTCGGCGAAGGCGCCGGCGCCGGCGAGCAGCCCGGTGAGCAGCGACGCTGCGACGTCGTCGTGACCCTCGAGCAGCAGACCGCGGGCGGTGATGGCGGTGTCGTGCGGCCAGACCGCACCGCCGTGGTAGCTCATCGCGCTGAAGCGCGGCGAGCGGGACGACAGCGTGCGCAGCCCGTACCCGCTGTCGAGGTCGGGGCCGGCCAGCCGGGCCGCCACGGTCGCCGCCTCGTCGGCGTCCAGCAGGCCGGTGCCGAGCAGGTGACCCATGTTGGAGGCGATCCCGTCGACGGCGCGCCCGTCGCGGTCCAGGGCGATGGCCGGGTAGCGACCCTGGTCGTCCTCGACCCAGAACTGCCTGCCGAACCGCTGCCTGAGCTCAGCTGCCCACTGCCGCAACGACTCTGCCCCGGGCCGACCGAAGGCGGCCAGCAGGTCGGCGCCCCCGACGGCCGCCTCGTAGGCGTACGCCTGCACCTCGCAGAGGGCGATCGGCGCGTCGGCCAGGCGCCCGTCGGCCCACTGCACCGAGTCTCCCGAGTCCTTCCAGCCCTGGTTCTGCAGGCCGCTGCCGCTGCGGTCGACGTACCGGACGAAGCCGGTGGGGTCGGCGGCCACCTGCTCGCGCAGCCAGCCCAGGGCGGCCTCGGCCGCGGGGAGCAGCGGGGCGACTGCCGCGGGGTCGGCGCCCCAGCGCCAGGCCTCGACCAGCAGGCTGACCCACAGCGGGGTCGCGTCGACGGTGCCGTAGTAGACCGGGGGCAGCGACAGGTCGCCGACGTCCAGGCCGTCACGACGCACCTCGTGCAGGATCTTGCCGGGCTGCTCCTCGGTCGCCGCGACGTCCGCGCGCCCCTGGCGGCGAGCCAGTGCGCGCAGGGTGCCCATCGCCAGGTCGGTGCCGAGCGGCAGCAGCAGCCGCGCCGTCCAGATCGAGTCGCGGCCGAACAGCGTGAAGAACCACGGGCTGCCCGCTGCGGCGAACACGTCGTGGTCGTCGGCCAGCAGCAGGGCTCCCAGGTCGTCCAACCCGCGGGCGACCAGCGGCCCGACCCGGCTGTCGTCGGCGCGCACCCGCACCGTGGCCCAGGGGGAGCCGTGCTGGGCCGCGAACGGCAGCGGCGTGCCGTCGTCCTGCACCCGTGCGGTGAGGACGACCTCGACGTCGGCACCGGGGTCGAGCTCGAGCTGCCACCGCAGGTCGGCTCCGCTGGCGTCGGTCGTGACGGACGTCGGTGCCGGGCTGGCCGCGACGTGGGCCCGTAGGTGCTCGGCGGCCCAGTGGACGCCGTCCGCGTCGGCGACGGGAGCGAGCGGCCGGGCCCGCGCACCCTGCTTGACCACGTCCAGCTCGGCCAGGTCGGACGCCAGGTGCACCCCGAGCGAGAGCGCCACGGCGACCCGGGCGCGCGAGCTGATCCGCAGCGTCTCGGTGACCCGGTCGGACCGCACCGCCCGGGTGCGCCGCAGCAGCACCGTGGGGTCGGCGATCAGGTCACCCACCCCTCGGGGGGCGTAGGTGCTGACGGTGACGGAGGCACCGACCAGCTCGGTGGCCACGCACGGCGGCTCGTGCCCGTCGACGCTGACCACGAACCCGCTCAGCACCCGGCGGTCGTAGGCGTAGACCCCCTGGACGCCGACCTCGCGCACCTGACCGTCGGCGCCGGCCAGCGCCACCATCGGCGCCCGCAGCGTGGTGACGAGGTCGTGCAAGAAGGGCTGGTCGCGCGGGTCGCTGCTCATCGGGCTCCCTTGGTCCGTTTCGCCGCATGTGTTGACATCCGACGAGGTTCGATGGACATTACCGGTGTAGTTGGAAGGTTCCAATCGCTCATCGCCGAGCGCCGCGCCGCCTCACCGGCAGCGGACCGGCATGTTGTCCGGTCTGCGACGGAGGTGCGTGGTGGCACAGACGACCGACGGTCGCGCCACGCTCGAGAGCGTCGCCCACCGGGCCCGGGTCTCACGCCAGACGGTGTCGAACGCGCTGCACCGGCCGCAGGTGCTCAACCCCGACACCCTGGTGCGCGTCCGTCAGGCCATCGACGAGCTCGGGTACCGACCCAACCGCAACGCCCAGTCGCTGCGCACCGGGGAGTCCCGACTGATCGGGTTGCGGGTCGACCCCGTGCAGACCCCGTCCGGCGGGGTGCTCGACCGGTTCCTGCACGCGCTGGCCGAGGGGTCGCGCGAGCACGGGTACCAGCTGCTGGTGTTCTCGCCGCAGTCCCCGGACGACGAGCTGTCCGGCTACCGCGACCTGCTGACGACCATGACGGTCGACGCGTTCGTGCTCACCAACACCCACCGGGTCGACCCGCGCCTCGCGTTCCTCGCCGAGCGCGGCACCCCCGTCGTCTCCTTCGGCCGCCCCTGGGGCGCCGAGGACGACCACCACTGGGTCGACGTCGACGGTGCCGCGGGCACCCGCCAGGCCGTCGACCACCTTGTGGCCCAGGGCCACCGGCAGATCGCGTTCCTCGGCTGGCCGACCGGCTCGGACGTCGGCGACGACCGCCGCGCCGGGTGGGCCGGTGCGCTGCGTGACCACGGCCTCGACCTCGGCCCCGAGGCGGTCTCGGCCGAGGAGCTGGGCCAGGCCCGCTCCGCCGCCCTCGGTCTGCTCGCGGGCATCGGTGACCGGCCCACCGCCGTGGTGTGCGCCAGCGACGTCCTGGCGGTGGGCGCGCTGCACACGCTGCGCCGCCTGGGTCTGCGCGCCGGCGCGGACGTCGCCGTGACGGGGTTCGACGACTCGCCCGCAGCAGCCCTGATCGACCCCGGGCTCAGCAGCGTTCGCCAGCCCCTCGAGCAGGTGGCCTCGGAAGTCGTGCGGGTGCTCGGCGCCCTGCTGCCCGGACGCCCGATGCCGCCGCCCGAGCGCCCGTCCGGCGTCCTGGTCGAGCCCCTGCTCGTCGTCCGTGAGAGCTCGCAGGCGACCGCCACCGAACCCATCGACTGTTCACCCGCACCACACCCCACCGAGGAGATCGCATGAAGAGCTCATCTGGACGCCGTCTCGCGGCCGTCGCCGCCACGGCGTCGCTCGCACTGCTCACCGCCGCGTGCGGTGGCGGCGGGTTCGACAACGGAGGCAGCTCGACCGGCGCTGCGACCACCGAGAAGGGGCCAGTGGCCCTCAAGATGCTCATCGCCTCGTCCGGCGACGCCGAGACGAACGCGGTCAAGGCCGCGACCGAAGCCTGGGCCAAGAAGTCCGGCAACACGGTCGACGTCCAGGTCGCGCAGGACATCAAGCAGCAGCTCGGCCAGGCGTTCGCGGGTGGGACGCCTCCGGACATCTTCTACACCGACGCCGCGCGCTTCCCCGACTACGCCAAGGCGGGCGCCCTGTACGCGTACGGCGACCAGGTGCAGAGCCCCGAGGACTTCTACCCGGCGCTGAAGACGACCTTCACCTACGACAACAAGTTCTACTGCGCGCCCAAGGACTTCTCGACGATCGCCCTGGAGATCAACAACAAGGCGTGGAAGGCTGCCGGCCTGACCGACGGCGACATCCCGACGACGTGGGACCAGCTGCACGCCGTGGCCAAGAAGCTCACCACCGGCAAGCAGACCGGCCTCGCGATCGGTGACACCCGCGACCGGATCGACGCGTTCATGATCCAGGCCGGCGGCGGCCTGACCAGCAAGGACGGCGCCACGATCACGGCCACCGCGCCAGAGAACGTGCAGGCGCTCGAGTTCGTCAAGTCGATGCTGGCCGACGGCAGCGCGAAGTTCCCCAAGCAGCTGGACTCCGGCTGGGCGGGTGAGGCGTTCGGCAAGGGCGTCGCCGCGATGGCCATGGAGGGCAACTGGATCAAGGGCTCGCAGAAGAACGACTACCCCGACGTCGACTACCAGGTCGCCGAGCTGCCCGCGGGCCCGAAGGGCAAGGGCACGCTGCTGTTCACCCAGTGCTGGGGGATCGCGGCCAAGAGCACGCACCAGGCGGCCTCCGTCGACCTGGTGAACTCGCTGACGTCGGTCGACCAGCAGCTCGCCGCGGCCACCGCATACGGCGTCATGCCCTCACGGCAGTCGGCCAAGGCGCAGTACGAGCAGAAGTTCCCTGAGGACAAGGCGTTCGTCGCCGGCGGCGAGTACGGCGTCGGCCCGGTCAACAAGCCGGGCTTCGACTCGGTGCTGGCCGACCTCGACACCGGCCTGCAGGGCCTGAAGACCGGTGACCCCAAGGCGATCCTGGCCAGCTTCCAGAAGAACGCCGAAGCAGCCTCGAAGTAGCCCTACCGGTGCGTGCCGGGCCTACCCGGCCCGGCACGCACCCAGCCCACCCGGCCGACCGCTTGAGGAGCACCCATGAGCAGCAGCACCACCCTGGCGCCGTCCGCCGTGGAGCCGCGGGGCCCCGGAGGATCGGGTGGCTCGGGCAAAGGCATCCGGGCCGGGGAGGGTCGGGCCGGTTGGCTGTTCGTCTCGCCGATGGTGATCGTCC
>JBKJTJ010000253.1:0-8415 GCA_046590855.1 Actinomycetota bacterium | reverse complement strand
AGCGGTCACGTCATACCGACTGAGATCTGGCTCACGAGTCTGGTGAGCACGCAGTCATGGAGTGCTACCACTTGACTCTATGTGCAGCCGCCGCGTCGATGCGGTCGCCCTTGTCGACGACGTGGGCGACTTGAGCGGCGAGGCGGTCTGACTCGGCGAGTAGGTTGCCCGCGGTCTCACGGTCCTTCGATTCGGCTGCCAGCCGAGCCAGCGCGTCCAGCGCGAAGACCTGCACCTCCCGGTTGCCGGTGGCCCGCGCCTCGTCTAAAACCGACCGCAAGGCGCCGTCGTCGTCGCGTTCGGCGGCGAGCACGCAGTCGGTGAGCAGCGCGAAGTCGCCGCCGCCGGCGGACTGGTACCACCGTTGGTTCGCCTCGAGCAGCGCAACCGCTTCCGAGCCCTTGCCGGCACCGCGCAGGAGCCGAGCCAGGTTCAGCCGGGCGGTGGCGGTCAGGCGCCCGTCCCCGACGGACGTGGCGTCCCGGATCGCCTCCTCGTAGGAGGCGACCGCGGCCGGGTCGCCGAGCCGCTGCTGGACCCGCGCCAGGCTGGCGAGGTGCAGGGCGGCCTGGCCGAGGAATCCCATGGTGGCGGACTCGTCGGCGGCTCGGGCGAGCGCGCGGGCCGCTTCGTCATACCGGTGCTCGGCCTGGGCTATCCCTCCGAGCATCGCCTCGGCGTGCGCCATCCCCCACGAGTCGCCGATCGGAGCGAGCACCCCGACCGCCTCGGTGCCGTCTCGGGTGGCGGCCGCCGTGTTGCCCAGCATGAGGTGGCCGTACGCCGACAGCAGGAGGCTTGCGGCAGTTCGCCACGGCAACTCGAGCGGCCTGTACGCCGCCAGGCTGGCCGCCGCACGGTCCAGCACCACGTGGGGCCGACCCTGCTGGATGGCGAGGAACGCGCGGTGGCGATCGACGTCGGCGACGAGGATGGTGTCGTCCAGCCCCACGGCCAGCTCGGCGGCACCGTCGAGGTCCGCCTCGGCCAAGGCGAGGTTGCCGGCCGAGGCCTCGAGCCAGCCGGCCAGGAGGAGGGCGGTCGCCCGCTCGCGGGGCGGAGCCTCGGGCGTCAGCGCCTGCCGGACGCGGGTGGCACCGGCAGGTCCGTGGCCGAGCAGGACCCAGGTCCAGCCGAGGCCATTCGCGATGCGCAGGCCCAAACCGGGGTCGTGCACGGCGCACCAGGCCAGCGCGAGGTCGACATTGGCGCGTTCTACCCGGGCGATGGCCAGGCACTCGGGCTGACGCTCGCCCCGGACGTGCTCGTCGCACCAGGCCGCGGTGGTGGCGTACCAGGCGGCGTGCGCGGCCGCGGCCGCGGCCGCGGCGGCGTCACCGGACTCCGCCAACCGTGCGGCTGCGAAGGCCTGGATGGAGTCGAGCAGGCGGTAGCGCGCCCCGCCGTCATCGGCGTTCTCAACGCTGACCAGGCTGCGGTCGACGAGCCGGCTGATCGTGTCGAGCACCGCTTCGCCGGGGACCCCGAGGGCCTTGAGCACGTGCTCGGTCGCGTCGAGTGACGCGTCGCCGGCGAAGCAGGAGAGCGCCCACAGTCCGCGCTGGTCGTCGGGGAACAGCAGCGCGTAGCTCCAGCCGATCGCGCCGGAGAGCGCGCGGCGGCGCTCCTGCCGTTGGCTGGTCGGGTCCCGGAGGAGCACGAACCTGTCGTCGAGGCGGCGAGCGATGTCGCGGACCGACATCGACCGCACGCGCGACGCGGCGAGCTCGATCGCCAGCGGCAACCCATCGAGGGACCGGCACACCTCCTCGACCGCCGCCACGGTGTCGACGTCGAGCACGAACTGGCGCCGCATCTCCCGGGCCCGGTGGGTGAACAGGGCGACGGACTGGTCCTGGGTCAGGGGTTCGAGCGGGTAAGCGTGTTCGTCCTCGAGGCCCAGCGGCAGCTGGCTGGTCGCGAGCACGCGAAGCTGGGCCACCGAGTCGAGCAGCCCGCGGACGAGGGCGGCTGCCGAGTCCACGACGTGCTCGCAGTTGTCGAGGAGCAGGACCCTGCCTGACCCGGAGAGCCATCTGTGCAGCGCGGACTCTCCGCCGGTGACGTGCAGGGTCTCGGCCACGACCTGTGGGAGGTCCGCCGTCGCGTCGATCGCGTCGAGCCGCACCAGCCAGACTCCGCCGGCAGCCGTGAGTCCGCGCCCGACCTCGGTGGCGAGCCGGGTCTTGCCGACCCCGGCCGTGCCGACCAGGGTGACCAGCCGGTGTCCGTCCATCGCGGCCACCAGAGCCGCGAGGTCATCGTCGCGACCGACCAGCGGTGCCGCCCGCGCCGGCAGGTTGCCGGGGACACCGCTCACCACGGTCGGGGTGCCGGCCCCCAGGCTCGGACTCTGCTGGAGCACCAGCCGTTCCAGTGAGCGCAGGGCGGGTCCGGGCTCGATGCCGAGCTCATCGACCAGGGCCGTTCGTACCCTCCCGTACGCCCCCAGCGCCTCCGCCTGTCTGCCGGCGCGGTAGAGCGCGGTGATGAGAGAGGTCCACAGCCCTTCACGAAGCGGGTGCTGCGCGACCAGGGACTCGAGGTCACCGACGATCTCGCTGCCGGCGCCGAGTTCGACCCGAGCAGCCATCGCGTCCTCGATCAGTCCCAGCCGGACCTCCTCCAGCCGGGTGCGGTGCGGCGCTGCCCAGTCACCCACGTCGACGAGTGCCTCGCCCCGGAAGAGCGCCAGCCCCTCGCGCGACTTCTCCAGCGCTGCTGCCGCATCACCCCTGGCGCGGGCCTCGCCGGCGTGAGCGGCGAGCGCCACGACGCGGAAGGCGTCCACGGCCGTCGGGTCGATGGCCAGGGTGTAGCCGTCCTGGTTGCCGAGGACCAGGTCCTTGTCGCGCAGTGCGCGCCGGAGCTGGGAGACCTTCGACTGCAGGGTGTTGCGACCGGTCGGCGTCGACCAGAGGTCTTCGATGAGCACGTCCGCGCGGACGTGCGAACCCGCAGTCATGGCCAGCCGAGCCAGCAGCTCGGAGGTCTTGCCCGCGGGCAGGTCGAGGCGCACGTCGCCTCGACGCACTTCGACTGTCCCGAGAACGGACACGGTCAGCACCGCACGAGCCTAGGCCGTCAGCCGGTCGTCAGCGCCCACGTCCACTGTCGTCCAGTGCCCACCGACCCGACCCTCCTCCTCCAGCACCTCGTCGGCGGTGACACTCGGGCCGCCGGCGAGATCCTCGCCCTAGCCGCGACCGCGGACTCCGCGTCCATCCTGGTCGCCGCGGCGATGCTCGGTACTGACCAGTTCCCCGGCATTGACCAGTTCCCCGGTACTGACCAGTTCCCCGGTACTGACCAGAAGGAGAAGTCCATGTCCCAGCTTCGCACCGCACCGCCGAGCACTCTCCGACCGTCGAGTGCAGGAGCCGCTGCCCGCTGGATGTTGTCCTTCGTCGGATTCCCCCTCGGCGGCCTCACCGCGATGGTCCTCAGCGGCCCCGTCGACACCACGCTCGCCGCGATCACCGGCGGACTGCTCACCGGTACGATCGTCGGCGCCGCCCAGGCCCTCGCCATGAGGATCGACCGCTTCCACCTCCTCACCTGGGTCCTCGCCACGGCCGCTGGTCTCGCCGCCGGCCTCGCCATCGGCGCCTCTGTCGTCGACTTCCGGACCGGCCTCAGCGACCTGGTCCTCCAGGGCGCGATCTCCGGCCTCGCCGTGGGCGCCGCACAGTCCCTCGTGCTCGTACGCCGCACCGGGCCGCTCGCATTCCTGTGGCCCGCCTTTCTCGCCACGGCCTGGTCGATCGGCTGGGCGGTGACCACTGCGGTCGGCGTCCGGGTCGAGGAACAGTTCAGCGTCTTCGGCGCAGCCGGCGCGCTGACCGTCACCATGATCACCGCAGTCCTGCCCGCCCTGCTCCACACCCGTTTCCGCACCGGAATGAACTCCTGATGCGCCACGTCGTATTCGGTACCGGCCAGGTCGGCCGCCCCCTCGTCGAACAGCTGGTCGCTGGCGGACACGATGTCGTCGCCGTGAACCGCGGCGGGCGCGGCACCCTCCCGAGCGGCGAGGTCGTCGGAGGAGATGCCGCCGACCCCGACTTCACCACCCGGGTCTGCGCCGGCGCGGACGTCGTCTACTTCTGTCTCAACGCGATGAACTACGACCGCTGGAGCGAGGAGTTCCCGCCGCTCCAGCGGGGCGTGCTGGCGGGCGCCGCCAGCGCCGGCGCCAGGCTCGTCGTTGTGGACAACCTCTACGCCTACGGTCCACCCGAGGGCCGGCCGTTGGTGGAGACGATGTCTGCCAACCCGACCTCGGCGAAGTCCGCCACCCGGGCGGCAATGACCGAGGAGCTGCTGGCAGCCCACGTCGCCGGCGAGGTCGAGGTCGTCATCGGCCGCGCGTCGGACTACTTCGGTCAAGGCGCGACGCGATCGGCCCTGGGCGAGACGGTCTTCGGGGCCGCGCTCGCCGGCAAGATCGCCCAGGTGATGGGCGACCCGGCGCAACCGCACAGCTACTCCTACACCCCCGACGTGGCCGCGGCCCTGATCACCTTGGGTACGGCGCCCGGCGTAACCGGACAGGTCTGGCACCTTCCGGTGGCCGAGGCTCGCACCATCCGCGAGGTGGTGGAGCGGGTCTACCAGCTGGCCGGTCACAAGCCACGTCTCCTGGCGGCCGGTCGCCTGACCCTCCGCGCGCTCGGGCTGGTCAAGCCGGAGATGCGCGAGTACCTCCACACGCTCTACCAGTTCACTGCCCCATGGGTCGTCGACGACAGCAAGTTCCGTACTGCGTTCGGCGACCGGGCCACCCCTCTCGCCGAGGCGCTGGCTTCCACCCTCGCCTGGTACGCCGAGCGTGTGCCGGCCTCCGTCCACTGATCACCCACGGCCACACCAGAGGAGCACGCCATGAGCACCATCGACCGCAGCACCATCCGCGCCACCGACCACACTCTTGACAGGGTCACGGCACGACGAGCCGGCGCTGCGCTGGCCCTGGCCTCCGGCCTCGCCATCGCCGGCTTCACCGTGCTCGGCTCGGTCTTCGAGTACCCCCAGATCCTCGAGAAGCCGACCGCCGACATCCTGGCCCTGTTCCGCGAGCATCAAGGCACGGTGATGGGTTGGTTCCTCGTCCTCGCCGTCAGCGCGGCCTTGATGGCACCGGCCGGCATCTGGCTCGGCCAGATCGCCGGAGGACGCCTCGGCCGCTGGATCGCCGGCCTCGGCATCGCCGCCGCCACGGTCCAGGTCGTGGGCCTGCAGCGCTGGGTGACCCTCGTCCCGGGTATCAGCGACGACGCCCTCGACCCGGCCGTGCGCGCCAACGCCGAGGAGCGATTCGAGCTGTGGAACACCGTCCTCGGCAAGGCCATCGGCGAGACCCTCGGCTACACCCTCACCGCTACCTTCACGGTGCTGGTGGTGGTCGCGCTGAGCCGGACGATCCTGCCCCGCTGGCTGGCGATCGCGGGTTTCGTCGCCGCCGGCCTGATTGCCACCGGGGTGGCCATCCCCCTCGTGGACGCGGCCAGCTTGACCAACTTCGCCGGGTACGTCGCGTGGTGCGCGTGGCTGCTCGCGGTGGCGTTCCTGCTCGTCCGCCCCACCCGGCGACACCTTGGGCTCCGCAACCACTGACAGTTCCGCAGGCTCCACGGCCACGGGCTCGATCGTCATAGGACGGCCGGTCGCCAGGTCTTCGAGTTCGTCGCCGACGCGCGCAAACGCCCATGCCCCGCGGGGCGCCATCGACATGGCCTGCCAGTCATCGGACCATACGATCTCAAACGCACTCACTGATCCGCGATCAGCGCGGGTGGACGACACGCGTCACTTCCCCGCGATTCGGGCGCGCTGAGACGCCCACTGTGGGGCGGCGTCGGTCCGGCCACAAGACGTTGAAAGTAAATTTTACTGGGACCAGGAGCTTTACCGGCGCTGCGCCTCGTCAAGTCGTGCGGCGAGTTTGTCGAGCGCGATCGCCCATCCGGCGGCACCTGGGGATCCGGCGGGAACGCCGATGTGGGTCAACACCATCTTGGTTCCACCATTGAGGTGCTCGAGCTCGACAGTGACTTGGGTGGTGGTCGGGTGACCTCCGGGCATGCCGAGCTGCTCCGGGGCCATCACGGTGCCGTGCTCATCGGACATGGAGTCCGTGTAGACCAGACGCTGGTTCTGGACGACCTCGAGGTACTGGCCGGTGAACCACATCCGCATCGTCCCGTCCGGGGTCGCCATCTGCATGCACAGCAACCGGGTGCCGCCCACGCGCACATCCATCTTGGCAACTGGGACGGTGGCCCCGCCGGGGCCGTACCACGCTGCGAAGTGCTCTGGTTTTGTCCACATCTTCCAGATGAGATCTGGCGGTGCCTCGAGAGTCCGCTCGATCACCAGGTTTTGGCTGCCGTTGTCATCGTCCATCGTCGCTGCCCGCCTTTGTTGCTGTTGTAGTTGCTGCAGGTGGGTGTCCATTCGGTCGAAGCGGGCCTCCCAGATCGGTCGGTACTGCTCGGCCCAGGTTGCGACTTCTTCGAGTGGTGTCGCGTCGAGGGTGCAGGGTCGGTACTGCGCACGTTGACCTCGCACGATCAGCCCTGCCCGTTCGAGCACTTTCAGGTGCTTGGAGATGCCCGGGAGCGAGAGGTTGAAGGGTTCGGCGAGCTGGTTGACGTTCGCCTCTCCTTGCGTGAGTCGGGCCAGGATCGCCCGCCTGGTGGAGTTGGCGAGGGCCGCGAAGGTTTCGTCGAGCCGAGCCTGCGTCGCCGTGGACGTCTCACCAGATCCCATAATCTCCCCGTCGGTTAATTAACTGGAAGGTAAAGTACGCGAGGTCGTAGCCGGAGTCAAGAATTACTATCAACGATGACGGCGACGCCCGGTGGCTAGCTCACGGAGGGTGGTCGGCGCCCGGTGTCCCGTGGCGGCCTGGCCGATGACAGCCGCAACCCTCAAGGGGCCGTCCCGACACAGGGATCAGAGTGAGTCACACCCCCGCGAGCGGGGCGCGCGGATTCGCCCAGGATGTAGCGCCTGCAAATCGACTCTCACAGCGTGCATCGCGAACCTGCTCGGCTGAGGCAGCTCGGCCGTCCAAGACCCTTGCCGACCGTGGGCGCTGAGTGTCTACTGGCAGGTACTAGCGTCCGCACACTCCGCGGCTTCGAGAGCCAGGGAGGCGAGAATGTCCGATGACGAGTTGAGGGCGGCTGCACGTCGCTTCTTCGAAGAGGTCTGGAACAAGGGCAACGTCGGCGAGACCGAGGCGTTCCTTGCCCCGAAGTTCGTCAGCCACAACACCCTCGACGTGCGGATCGTCGGGCCCGGCGAGTACGGCAGGGCGGTCACCGACTACCGGGGGGCCTTCCCGGACCTCCACACCACTCTCGAGGACGTGCTGGTCGACGGTGACCGTGTTGTGGTCCGCGGCACTGATCGGGGAACCCATCGTGGCGACTTCATGGGGCTTCCCGCCTCGGGTCGAGAGGTCACGACCACCTGGATCGAGATCTTCCGCATGGAGAACGGCAAGGCCGCTGAAGGCTGGCTCGAGTCGGACTGGTCGAAACTCCGCAGCCAGATCGTCGCCGAGCCGCACTGACCGCGCACCCCGCCGTACGCTCCTGGAGGTTCAGAGCAAGTCTGGTACATCGACCAAATCCAGCAGCATGCCCAGCACATCACCTGCAACTTCGTGAACCCGTTGGCCCCTGCGACGCCGGCACCGATGACGCAGGCACAAGGACCCGCGCGGGACGGCTGACGCCACCGCGCGTCGGCCTACAGGCCGGGGGCTTCGGTCCGGGCACTGCGGCGGGATCCATGACGTGCGTCGTCCCGCGTCGCATCAACGTGTACGAGTGCTGGAACAACCAGCGCGCGCTCACCGTCACGCGCCGCCGCCGCAGTTGCTGTCCTTGGCTCAAAGGCAGCGCGCTCAGGTAACTCACAGGCTTACCCGCTAAACTGTTTCTGTACCTATATTCGCCGCATCGCGTTTGTGGTGGACCAGTGCGGCGGGGGAGGGTATCCCATCATGGTGACTCCCGAGCAAGGTGACCTTGCGGCAGCGCTCGGTCATGGCTCCCTGCGCGAGCGGGCGATGCAGTCAACAACCTGCTCGTTCACGATCTCGGACGCCACCGATCCCGAGCTGCCTCTGCTGTGGGTAAACCCAGCATTCACGGTAACCACCGGCTACCTGCAACGGGAAGCGATCGGCCGCAACTGCAGGTTCCTGCAGGGGGCGGGCACTGACCCCGCCGCGGTGCTGGAGCTGCGTGCCGCTCTCGCGGCCGGCCAGGACGCCACGGTCGTTCTCCTGAACTACCGCAAGGACGGGACGCCGTTCTGGAACCAGGTCGCCCTCAGCCCCGTTCGTGACGACACCGCCCAGCTGACGCACTTCGTCGGGGCTCAGACCGACGTGACCAA
>JBKJTJ010000339.1:0-4285 GCA_046590855.1 Actinomycetota bacterium | reverse complement strand
CTCCGGCCGCTCGGTCATCGTCGTCGGCCCGCAGCTGAAGCTGCACCAGTGCGGTCTGCCCAAGCAGATGGCGCTCGAGCTGTTCAAGCCGTTCGTCATGAAGCGGCTGGTCGACCTCAACCACGCGCAGAACATCAAGTCGGCCAAGCGGATGGTCGAGCGCGCCCGGCCCGTCGTGTGGGACGTGCTCGAAGAGGTCATCACCGAGCACCCGGTGCTGCTCAACCGGGCGCCGACGCTGCACCGCCTGGGCATCCAGGCCTTCGAGCCGCAGCTGGTCGAGGGCAAGGCGATCCAGATCCACCCGCTGGTCTGCTCGGCCTTCAACGCCGACTTCGACGGCGACCAGATGGCCGTTCACCTGCCGTTGTCCGCCGAGGCCCAGGCCGAGGCGCGGGTGCTGATGCTCTCGAGCAACAACATCCTCAAGCCGGCCGACGGTCGCCCGGTGACCATGCCCACCCAGGACATGATCATCGGCCTGTTCCACCTGACCGTGGGCAAGCCCGACGCGATCGGCGAGGGTCGGATCTTCGGCTCGGTAGCCGAGGCGATCATGGCCCTGGACGCCCGCGAGATCGACCTGAACGGCACCGTGAAGATCCGGCTGACCGGCGTCAAGGCGCCGTTCGGCTGGGTCCCGCCCGAGGGTCACGAGGACGGCGCCCCGCTGCTCCTGGAGACCACGCTGGGTCGCGCGCTGTTCAACGAGACGCTGCCCACCGACTACCCGTACGTCGACGAGCCGGTTGACAAGAAGCGGTTGTCCGCCATCGTCAACGACCTCGCCGAGCGCTATCCGAAGGTGCAGGTCGCGGCGACCCTGGACGCGCTCAAGGAGGCGGGGTTCCACTGGGGCACCCGCTCGGGCACCACGGTGGCCATCTCCGACGTCGTGACCCCGCCGCGCAAGGCCGAGATCCTGGAGTCGTACGAGGCCAGGGCGGCCAAGGTCCAGGGCCAGTACGAGCGTGGTCTGATCACCGACAACGAGCGTCGGCAAGAGCTGATCGAGATCTGGACCCAGGCCACCAACGAGATCGCCAAGGAGATGCAGGACAACCTGCCGTCGACGAACTCGATCTACCGGATGGTCGACTCCGGCGCGCGCGGCAACTGGATGCAGGTGCGCCAGATCGCCGGCATGCGTGGTCTGGTCGCCAACCCCAAGGGTGAGATCATCCCGCGGCCGGTCAAGTCCAACTTCCGGGAAGGCTTCTCGGTGCTGGAGTACTTCATCTCCAGCCACGGTGCCCGCAAGGGCCTGGCCGACACCGCCCTGCGTACCGCCGACTCCGGGTACCTCACCCGGCGCCTGGTCGACGTCTCCCAGGACGTCATCGTGCGTGAGGACGACTGCGGTACCGAGCGCGGGTTCGTGCTGCCGATCGCGGTCGAGGGCGCTGATGGCGGCCTGCGCAAGCACGACGACGTCGAGACCAGCATCTACGCGCGCAGCCTGGCTGCCGACGTCCAGGTGGACGGCGAGACCATCCTGGCCGCCGGCACCGACCTCGGTGACGTCTCGATCGACATGCTGATCTCTCAAGGCGTGCGCGAGGTCAAGGTGCGCTCGGTGCTCACCTGCCAGTCCAAGGTCGGCACCTGCGCCCTGTGCTACGGGCGCTCGCTGGCCAGCGGCAAGCTGGTCGACATCGGTGAGGCGGTCGGCATCATCGCCGCCCAGTCCATCGGTGAGCCCGGCACCCAGCTGACGATGCGCACGTTCCACACCGGCGGCGCCGTCGACACCGGGGGCAGTGGCGACATCACGCACGGGCTGCCGCGCGTCGTCGAGCTGTTCGAGGCCCGCACCCCCAAGGGGGTGGCCCCGATCGCCGAGGCCTCGGGCCGCATCATGATCCAGGACACCGACCGCACCCGCAAGGTCGTCCTCACCCCGGACGACGGCTCGGAGGAGCACGCGTACCCGGTCTCGCGTCGTTCGCGTCTGCTCGTCGCCGACGGCGATCATGTCGAGGTGGGCCACAAGCTCATCCAGGGGGCGATCGACCCCAAGCAGGTCCTGCGCATCCTGGGTCCGCGTGCGGTCCAGGTGCACCTGGTCGACGAGGTCCAGGAGGTCTACCGCAGCCAGGGCGTGTCGATCCACGACAAGCACATCGAGGTCATCGTCCGGCAGATGCTTCGCCGGGTGACGATCATCGAGTCCGGTGAGGCCGACCTGCTGCCCGGCGAGCTCGCCGAGCGCTCGCGGTTCGAGTCCGAGAACCGTCGCGTGGTGGCCGAGGGTGGCGCTCCGGCGTCCGGCCGTCCCGAGCTCATGGGCATCACCAAGGCCTCGCTCGCGACCGACTCGTGGCTCTCGGCGGCCTCCTTCCAGGAGACCACCCGGGTGCTCACCGACGCCGCGATCAACGGGCGCAGCGACCCGCTGCTGGGTCTGAAGGAGAACGTCATCATCGGCAAGCTGATCCCCGCCGGCACGGGCCTGCCGCGCTACCGCAACGTGCGCGTCGAGCCGACCGAGGAGGCCAAGGCGCTGATGTACTCCATGCCCGGCTACGAGGACCTGGACTTCGCACCGTTCGGTGCGGGGTCGGGCCAAGCCGTGCCGCTGGAGGAGCTCGACCTCGGCGGGGACTTCCGGGGCTGACCGGACGCTCGCTGGTGGGCAGGAGGCGTTTTGACCTGCCCACCAGCGGCCGGTAGCCTTGAGCACCGTGCCTGGCGCGCCACCGCGCGCTGACCACGATCCCGACACGCCCGAGCGCGGGGGTCGAGGTCGCACGAGGACCAGCATGATCTTCACGGTCGTCTGACGACGACAGCATTCTTGACGCAGGTAGCCACGCCAGAGACGGAGACGAAGTGCCCACGATCCAGCAGCTGGTCCGCAAGGGCCGGCAGGACAAGGTCACCAAGACCAAGACCCCGGCGCTGAAGGGGAGCCCTCAGCGGCGCGGCGTGTGCACGCGCGTCTACACGACCACCCCGAAGAAGCCGAACTCGGCGCTGCGCAAGGTCGCCCGCGTGCGCCTGACCAGCGGCATCGAGGTCACCGCCTACATCCCCGGTGTCGGCCACAACCTGCAGGAGCACTCGATCGTGCTCGTGCGCGGCGGCCGGGTGAAGGACCTGCCCGGCGTCCGGTACAAGATCGTCCGCGGCTCGCTGGACACCCAGGGCGTGCGCGGCCGCAAGCAGTCTCGCAGCCGTTACGGCGCGAAGAAGGAGAAGAGCTGATGCCTCGCAAGGGCCCCGCACCCAAGCGGCCGCTGGTCGTCGACCCGGTGTTCCACTCGCCGCTGGTCACCCAGCTGGTCAACAAGATCCTGCTCGACGGCAAGAAGTCCGTGGCCGAGCGGATCGTCTACGGCGCCCTCGAGGGCGCCCAGGCCAAGACGGGCACCGACCCGGTCGTGACCCTCAAGCGCGCGCTCGACAACGTCAAGCCCAGCCTCGAGGTCCGTTCGCGTCGTGTCGGTGGCGCGACCTACCAGGTGCCGGTCGAGGTGCGCGCGAGCCGCTCGACCACCCTGGCGCTGCGCTGGCTGGTCAACTACTCGCGCGACCGTCGCGAGAAGACCATGACCGAGCGCCTGATGAACGAGATCCTCGACGCGAGCAACGGCCTGGGTGCCGCGGTCAAGCGTCGCGAGGACATGCACAAGATGGCCGAGTCGAACAAGGCCTTCGCGCACTACCGCTGGTGACCCGCCTCGCGGGTCGCATCGCGGCTCTCCAGCTGACGACGGATAGGGACTGACACCGTGGCACAGGACGTGCTGACCGACCTCACCAAGGTCCGCAACATCGGCATCATGGCGCACATCGACGCCGGCAAGACGACCACCACCGAGCGGGTCCTGTACTACACCGGGATCAACTACAAGATCGGTGAGGTCCACGACGGCGCGGCGACGATGGACTGGATGGAGCAGGAGCAGGAGCGCGGCATCACGATCACGTCGGCCGCGACGACCTGCTTCTGGGAGGGCACCCAGTTCAACATCATCGACACCCCCGGCCACGTCGACTTCACCGTCGAGGTCGAGCGCTCGCTGCGCGTGCTCGACGGCGCCGTCGCGGTGTTCGACGGCAAGGAGGGCGTCGAGCCCCAGTCCGAGACCGTCTGGCGCCAGGCCGACAAGTACGACGTGCCGCGCATCTGCTTCGTCAACAAGATGGACAAGCTCGGTGCCGACTTCTTCTTCACCGTCAAGACCATCGTCGAGCGCCTGAACGCCAAGCCCCTGGTGATCCAGCTGCCGATCGGCGCCGAGAACGACTTCGTCGGCGTCATCGACCTGGTCTACATGCG
>JBKJTJ010000269.1:0-3063 GCA_046590855.1 Actinomycetota bacterium | reverse complement strand
AGTCGGTCCAGCACTTCGCGCGCGCCTCGATCGCCTACCGCCTGCAGCGCCAGTACCCCCGGTACCTGTCGACCAAGAACACCATCCTCAAGGCGTACGACGGCCGCTTCAAAGACTTGTTCGCCGAGGTGTTCGCCGCCGAATTCGAAGCCGAGTTCGCCACTGCGGGAATCACCTACGAGCACCGGCTGATCGACGACATGGTGGCCGCTGCGATGAAGTGGGAGGGCGGATACGTCTGGGCGTGCAAGAACTACGACGGCGACGTCCAGTCCGACACCGTCGCCCAGGGCTACGGTTCGCTCGGCCTGATGACCTCCGTGCTGATGACCCCGGACGGCAAGACCGTCGAGGCCGAGGCGGCGCACGGCACGGTGACCCGGCACTTCCGCCAGCACCAGCAGGGCAAGCCCACCTCGACGAACCCGATCGCCTCGATCTTCGCCTGGACCGGTGGCCTGAAGCACCGCGGCACGCTCGACGGGACGCCCGAGGTCACGGCGTTCGCCGAGACCCTCGAGCGGGTCTGCGTCGAGACCGTCGAGAGCGGCAAGATGACCAAGGACCTCGCGCTCCTGGTCGGCCCCGACCAGCCGTTCCTCACCACCGAGGGCTTCCTCGAGGCGCTTGACGAGAACCTGGCCGCTGCCCAGCGCTGACCGCACCCGGACGTCCTGAACGGGGCAGCCGCGCGTCATCCGCGACGCGCTGCTGCCCCGTTCGTGCGTCCGGACCGAAACCGGGACTAGTCCGAAGTGACTAGTTACCATTACGGTCTGCACATGATCTTGACCTCAGCGTCACTAGAGCGCGGTCTCACCGTCCGCCTCCTGCTCGCCGCCGCGCTCTGCGGCCCCCTCCTGGGCCTGGCTGCCACCCCCGCCCAGGCGCTGCCCAGCGCCGCCGCAACCGCGACGTACGAGGCGCGGGTGCTCACAGCGGTCAACGTCCAGCGGGCCCACCACGGACGCCGGCCCCTGGCCTCCTGGTCGTGCATCGACCGGTACGCCGAGTCGTGGTCGGCCTACCTGGCGCGCACCGGGCTGCTGGTGCACCGCTCCATGCTCACGGTGCTGCGTGGCTGCGCGGCCACCCGGGTGGCCGAGAACCTGGCCCGCGGGGGAGTGTCGCCCGAGCAGGTGGTGGCCATGTGGATGGCCTCGCCGCCGCACCGCGCCAACGTGCTGGACGACCGCCTGGCCAATGCCGGCGTCGCCGCGACGTACGCCGGCGGCGCGTGGACGGTCGTGCTCGAGCTCGCTCGCCCCTGACCGCTACGACCCACTGGTCCACCGGCAGGATGAGCCCGTGCTTCGACTGATCTGCGCCAACGTCAACGGCGTGCGGGCCGCCGCCCGCCGCGGTGGGCTCGACCGGCTGGCCGCCCAGCGCCCCGACGTCCTGTGCCTGCAGGAGGTGCGGGCGGACGACGACCAGCTGGCCGAGGTGCTCGAAGCGGGCGGCTTGGGTGACTGGCACGTCGCCCACACCGAGGCCAGCGCCAAGGGCCGCGCCGGCGTCGCGGTGCTCAGCCGCACTCCCATCCTGGCCGTGCGGGTCGGGCTGCCGGGGTTCGAGGACGCCGGCCGCTGGGTCGAGGCCGACCTCGCCACCGGCGCAGGGCCGCTCACGGTGGCCTCGGCGTACGTCCACACCGGCGAGGCGGGCACCGCGCGCCAGGTCCAGAAGCTGGGCTTCCTGTCGGCCATGACCTACCGGATGGGCACCCTGGCGGCGGACGCCGGGACGCTGGCGGTGGTCACCGGCGACCTGAACATCGCCCACCGGCAGGACGACCTGCGCAACTGGAAGGGCAACCTGCGCAAGGCCGGCGCCCTGCCCGAGGAGCGGGCCGTGATCGACACCTGGCTCGGCGGTGGGTGGGTGGACCTGCACCGGCAGGTGGCCGGCGCCGTCCCCGGGCCGTACACCTGGTGGTCCTGGCGCGGTCAGGCCTTCGACACCGACACGGGTTGGCGGATCGACTACCAGATCGGCACCGGCGCGCTGGCTCGGCGGGTGGCCGCGGTCAGCGTCGACCGGGCTGCGGCGTACGACCAGCGGTGGAGCGACCACGCGGCCGTGGTCGCCGACTACGACGTGTGAACCGCGGCGGGCTCGCGCGTCGACGGCGCCTGTCCGGGCACGTCCCAGCGCTGGAGCCAGGCGGGGAACACCTCGGG
This sequence comes from Actinomycetota bacterium, assembly GCA_046590855.1. Lineage (GTDB taxonomy): Bacteria > Actinomycetota > Actinomycetes > Actinomycetales > Angustibacteraceae > JACMOY01. The sequence goes on along the minus strand of JBKJTJ010000269.1, from coordinate 880 downwards.
CGGCATCGGCCGGGCGATGAAGTACCCCTGGGCGTGGACGCAGCCCAGCTCGGACAGCAGGTCCCAGGCCTGCTGGTCCTCGACGCCCTCGGCGATCACGTCCAGCGCCAGGTTGCGCCCCAGGTCGATGATCGAGCGGGTGATGACCGCGCTGTCCACGCTGTCGGCCAGGTCGAGGACGAAGCTGCGGTCGATCTTGAGCTCGTGCACGGGCATCCGGCTCAGGTTGGACAGGGACGAGTACCCGACCCCGAAGTCGTCGACCGAGAGGCGGACGCCGAGCGCCCGCAGCTGCTGCAGCGCCTCGATCGCTGTGTCGGGGTCGGCCATGACCGAGCTCTCGGTGATCTCGAGGGTCAGCAGGCGCGCGGGGACGTCGTGGGCGTCGAGCAGGGCCGCGACCAGCTGGCACAGGTCGGGGTCGGTCAGCGTGCGGGCCGAGAGGTTGACGGCGACGTTCATGTCGATGCCGCGCGAGCGCCAGTCGGCGCAGTGCTGCAGGGCCAGCCGCAGCACGTGCTCGGACAGCGGGCGCATCAGGCCGGCGCGCTCGGCGAGCGGGATGAACTCGTCGGGCATGATCAGCCCGTGCCGGGGGTGGTTCCACCGGGCGAGCACCTCGACGGCGACGACCTCACGGGTCAGCAGGCTGGCCTTGGGCTGGACGTGGATCGTCACGTCGCCCTCGTCCAGGGCGGTGCGCAGCTCCATCACCAGCGCCAGCCGGTCGGGGCTGGAGGTGTCGGTGTCGGACTCGTACACCTTCACACCGCCGCCGGCGTTCTTGGCCGCGTACATCGCGACGTCGGCGTGGCGCATCAGGTCGGTGACGTCCACGGCGTGCAGCGGCGCCAGCGCGATCCCGATCGAGGCGCCGATC